>NZ_JBJGYJ010000016.1:0-105541 GCF_054049935.1 Geodermatophilus sp. SYSU D00742 | reverse complement strand
GAGAGGGCGAGTGCCATGCGCACACGTTAATTTGCAACAAAGCAATACGCCCCCCGGGCGGGGCCCCCCCCCCCCGCCCCCCGCGCCGCCCCCCCCCCGGGGGCCCGACGCCGGGCCCCGTCCCCCCTCCGCCGAGGAGGGGGCACGGGGCCCGGCGCGTTCAGGCGGTCAGCCCGGTGTGCGCCGCGAGGAACGCCAGCTGGTCGGCGGCCAGGCCGACGGTGCGGCTCACCGCGCGGGCGCCGTGGCCCACCTCGGTCTCCCGGCGCAGCAGGACCGGTGCCCGCGCGCTCGTCGCGTGCTGCAGCGCCGCGGCGAGCTTGCGCGCGTGGAGCGGGTCGACCCGCGTGTCGGACTCGAACGTCGTGAACAGCACCGCCGGGTAGGCGGTGCCCTCCACCACCCGGTGGTAGGGCGAGTAGCCCAGCAGCCAGCCGAGCTCGGTCGGGTCCTCGGCGGTGCCGTACTCGTCGTTCCAGGTGCGGCCCAGGCCGAAGCGCTCGTAGCGGACCATGTCCAGCAGCGGGGCGCTGCACACGACGGCCGCGACGAGGTCGGGTCGCTGGGTGAGCGCGGCCCCGACCAGCAGGCCGCCGTTGGATCCGCCCATCACCGCCAGCTGCCCGGGCGTCGTCCAGCCCTCGGCGACCAGGTGCTCCCCGGCCGCGGCGAAGTCGTCGAAGACGTTCTGCTTGCGCTCCCGCATCCCCGCCCGGTGCCACTCCTCGCCGTGCTCGGAGCCACCGCGCAGGTTGGCCACCGCCCAGACGCCGCCGGCCGCCACCCAGGCCAGGGCCTGGGCGGTGTAGGCGGGGGTCAGCGCGACGTTGAAGCCGCCGTAGCCGTACAGCACCGTCGGGCGCGGCGTGTCCGGGGCGCCGACCCCGGAGAGCACGAACAGGTGCACCGGCGTCCCGTCGGCCGAGGTCGCGTGCGTCTCGACCACGCGCACCTCCGGCACGTCGCCGGCCACCGGAGCCTGCTCCCAGGCGGTCAGGGCCGCGGGCTCGGCGGCGTCCCAGCGCAGCACCGACGGCGGGGCGGCGTAGTCGGTGAAGCCCACCCACGCGGTGCTGCCGCCCTCCGGGGGCGCGCTCACCCCCGAGACGCTGCCCGGGCGCAGGTCGGTCACCTCCGCCACCCGGCCGGAGCCGTCCCCGGCCCACACCGACAGCCGGTCGGTGGCGTCGACCGAGTGCACCGCGAGCACCTGCGACCCGCCGTCCGGGCCGTCGACGAGCGCCACGTCGGTGAGGACGCCGTCCTCCTGCTGCGGGACGACGTCGCGCCACGCCTCCGGCGCCCACGTCGACGGGTCGGCCGGGTCGGCGACCGCCAGCCGCCAGCGGGGGGTGCCGCGGTCGCTCATCAGCCACAGCCGGCCGTCGCGGGCCACCCAGGCCGCGGTCTGGGCGTCGACGCCGACCTGGAGCCCGCGCAGGACGCCGTCCCCGGTCAGGTCGGCCAGCCACACGTCGTCCCGCGGGGCGGTGCCCACCGAGGCGGAGACGACCAGCCAGCGGCCGTCCCGGCTGGTGCGGGCCCCGAAGTAGGTCGAGGGGTCGCTGCCCTCGCCGTGCACGAGGACGTCGCCGTCGGGGTCGGCGCCCACACGGTGGCGCCACACCCGCCGGTGGAACTGCTCCTCGCCGGCCGGCACGAGGTCGGGGGCCAGGCGGCGGACGTAGAACAGCTCCTCGCCGCCGGGCAGCCAGGCGACGGGGGAGTAGCGGCAGCGGTCGACCGGACCGTCGAGCTGCTCCCCGGTGGCCACGTCGAGCACGTACAGCCGCGACTCCTCGTCGCCGCCGGTGGACAGCTGGTAGGCCAGCCGCTCGCCCTCCCACGACGGGGACCAGGCGTCGAGGGTGGTGGTGCCGGAGGGGTCGACGGCCATGGGGTCCACGAGCACCCGCTCGGTGCCGTCGGGTTCGCGCACGCGGAGGACGGCGTGCTCCTGCCCGGGGTCGCGCCGGGTGGAGAACGCCCGGCCGGCCCGCCACACGGGGACGCCGACGGCACCGGCGTGCACCAGCTGCTCCAGGCGGGCGGCGAACCGGTCGCGCAGCGGCAGCGCGGCCAGGACCTCGGCGGTCAGGGCGTCCTGCGCGCGGGTCCACTCGACCGTCCGCGGGTCGGCCGGGTCCTCCAGCCAGCGGTACGGATCGGCCACGGGGTGTCCGTGCAGGTGCTCGACGAGGTCGAGCCGGGGGGCATCGGGATAGCGCACCCACGCCACGGTAACGACGCCCTGACCGTCCCCGAGAGCGCGCGGGCCCCGGTGCAGGACAGAATGGGAGCGCCCACGGGTCGCACTGCACCCGGCGCGCGGCCCCGGGCGCTCGGAGGTGCCCCGTGCCGCGTCCTCACCACGGGTCGTCCGCAGGCCATCCAGGTCCGCGGCGCGACCCCCACTCCCCACCTGCGCCGCCGACCCCTGCCCGGGTCACCAGCGCCGCCACCCTCCTGCTCAACGCCACCTACGAGCCGCTGTGCGTCGTCTCCAGCCGCCGCGCCATCGTGCTGGTGCTCGCCGAGAAGGCGGTCTCGGTGGACTGCGCCCCGGAGGAGGTGCACTCGGAGACCGTCACCCTCCCGGTGCCCGTCGTGGTGCGGCTGACCCGTTACGTGCGGGTGCCGTACCCGGCGCAGGTGCCGCTGTCGCGGCGGGCGGTGTTCACCCGCGACGGCTCCACCTGCGTGTACTGCGGGGGCTCGGCGACGAGCATCGACCACGTCGTCCCCCGGAGCCGCGGGGGCACCCACACCTGGGACAACGTGGTCGCCGCCTGCCGCCGCTGCAACCACACCAAGGCCGACCGGTCGCTGGCCGAGCTCGGCTGGAAGCTGCCGAACCCCCCGCGCACGCCCAGCGGGGCGGCCTGGCGGCTGCTCGGCGCCCGCACCGTCGACCCCCGCTGGCGGGAGTGGCTGGGGGTGCCGGAGAAGGCGGGCTCGCCCGTGCTGGCGGCAGCGCCGCGTGGGCGGCCGGCGGGCTCCGGCGAGGAAGTGGCCTGAGCGCGTGGCCTCTCCCGCCACCGCGCGACGGCTGTGGGCGCTGGGTGAGCCGTACCACGCGCTCACCTACTTCGCCGACGAGTGCCGGTCGGCCGCCGAGGCGGCCGGCCTGCACGGCTTCTGGTCGACCTACTTCGCGCTGCGCGCCGCCCCGCTGGGTCCGGCGGGGCCCGAGGTGGTCACGGCGACCTTCTACAACTTCGCGCCGCCGTTCGTCGCCCGCCGGGTGCCGGCCGTCTGGCGGGCGGTGACGCCGGCGCGGGCGCTGGAGGCCCGCCTGGCGGGGGTGGACGCCGCGGTGCGGCGGGTCCTCGGCGGGGACTGGCCGGACTCGGCGGACGCGGCGGAGGCGGCCGCCCTGCTCACCGTCGCCGCGGGGGCCGTCGACCTGCCCGGGCGCCCGCTCGCCGCGGCCAACGCCGGGCTGCCGGTGCCGCAGGAACCCCACCTGGCGGTGTGGCAGGCCCTCACCACGCTGCGGGAGCACCGCGGGGACGGGCACAACGCCGCGCTCCTGCAGCGGGGGATCTCCGGCGTGGCCGCCCACGTGCTGGCCGCGGCCGCGGGCCGGACGGAGAAGGACTGGCTCATGCGCGCCCGCGGGTGGGACGACGCCGCGTGGGACGCCGCCGCCGAGGAGCTGGCGAGCCACGGCTGGCTGGCCGGCGGGGAGCTCACCGCCGAGGGCGCCGCGATCGTCGCCGTGGTGGAGGCCGACACCGACCGGCTGGCCCTGGGTCCGTGGCAGGAGCTGGGCGACCCGGCCTGCGACCGGCTGGCCGAGGTGCTGGGACCCCTGCGCCGCGCCGTCCTGGCCGCGGGGCTGTGGCCGGACCGCAACCCGATCGGCGTCCCCGACCCCGACTGAGGACGGGCCCCCGTGCCCCCACCACCCGCGAGCCCGGCGGGGCCCCGCCCGAGGGCCGTCAGGTGACGCGCGCGCGCTCCACCGGGTAGCCCTCGTGCGCGCCGGTCGCCAGCACCTCGCGGAACCGGGCCATCGCGTCCCACACGTCGACGAAGCGGGTGTAGAGCGGCGCGGGGCCCAGCCGCACGCGGTCCGGCGTCCGGAAGTCCGGCACCACGCCCCGGTCGACGAGGGCCTGGGTCAGCTGCCACGCCTGCGGGTGGGCGAGGGTGACGTGCGAGCCCCGCCGGGCCGGGTCGCGGGGCGAGGCCAGCGCCACCCCGTGCGGAGCCAGCCAGGCGTCGGCCAGCGCCACGAGCAGTCGTCCCATCGCCCGCCCCTTCGCGGCCAGCGCCGGCACGCCGGCCTCGGCGACCAGCCGCGCACCCACCTCGACGGCGGCCATCGCCACCACCGGGGGCGTCCCGACGCCGAACCGCTCGATGCCGGGCACGGGGTCGTAGGCCGGGCCCATCTCGAACTGGTCGCGCTGGCCGAACCAGCCCCAGATCGGCTGGCGCAGCTCCTCCTGCAGTTCCCGGCGCACGTACAGGAACGCCGGGGCACCGGGCCCGCCGTTGAGGTACTTGTACGTGCAGCCCACGGCGAGGTCGGCGCCGTTCGCGGCGAGGTCGACCGGCACCGCGCCGGCCGCGTGCGAGAGGTCCCAGAGGACCAGCGCACCGACCTCCCGGGCGGCGGCGGTGACGGCCGCGACGTCGACCCGCGCCCCGGACCGGTAGGCGACCGCGGAGAGGACGACGACGGCCACCCGCTCGTCGAGCGCCGCGGCCAGCGCGGCGGGGTCCAGCCCCTCGTCGACGTCGGCCGGCACCTCGCGCACCGTCATCCCGCGCGCGTCGGCGACCCCGGCCACGATGTAGCGGTCGGTGGGGAAATCGTCGGCGCAGCAGACCAGCACGTCGCGACCGGGGCGGGCGTCGGCCGCGGCGACCAGCAGCTTGTAGAGGTCCACCGACGTCGAGTCGCTGACCAGCACCTCACCCGGCCGCGCCCCCAGCACCCCCTCGGCGAGCAGGTCACCGATGCGGGTGGCGGTGCCGATCCACGACGACCACGAGCCGACCAGCCCGCGCGCCCACTCGTCCTCCACGACCCGCGCCAGGGCGGTCGGCGTCTCCCGGGGCATGCGGCCGAGGGAGTTCCCGTCGAGGTAGAGGACGTCGTCGCCGTCGGTGCCGGCGAACCGGGTGCGGAACCCCGCGAGCGGGTCGGTGGCGTCCAGGTGCTCGGCGGCGGCGCGGGAGAGGTCCACGCCGTCCTGTGTACCGGGCCGCGGCACCACCGGTCCGGTCGTCGCTGGCGTCCGGTCCGATCGTCGCTAGCGTCGGCACCGTGACCCCGGGAACGCAGGTGCACGACCTGACCGCGCTCGAGCAGGCCGCGGCCGTCCGCGCCGGCGAGGTGAGCCCCACCGAGCTGGTGGAGCACGCGCTGCGCCGGATCGAGGCGCTCGACGCGGGGCTGGGGGCGTTCCTCACCGTGACCCCCGAGCGGGCGCTGGCCGCCGCTCGCCAGGCCGAGCAGCGGCTCCGCCGCGGTGGCGACCTGCCGCCGCTGCTCGGGGTGCCGACCGCCATCAAGGACCTCAACAACACCGCCGGCGTCCGGACGACGTTCGGCTCGGCGGTCTTCGCCGACAACGTCCCGACGGTCGACGACCACGTGGTCACCGCCCTGGCCGCGGCCGGCACCATCAGCGTCGGCAAGACGAACACACCGGAGTTCGGGTTCCCCTGCTACACCGACAACGTCCTGGCCGGACCGGCGCGCTGCCCGTGGGACCGCACCCGGCTGGCCGGCGGTTCCAGCGGGGGAGCGGCGGTCGCGGTGGCCGCCGGGATGCTGCCGTTCGCGCAGGGCAGTGACGGCGGTGGGTCGATCCGCATCCCGGCCAGCATCAACGGCCTGTACGGCATCAAGCCCAGCCGCGGACGGGTCAGCAACGCCCCGTTCGGCGGCGACGTCACCGGGCTGGGCACCAACGGACCGCTCGCGCGCAGCGTGCGTGACGCCGCGGCCATGCTCGACGCCATGGCCGGGCCGGGGCCCGGAGACGCCACGTGGGCGCCGCCGCCCCCGCCGGGGGAGACCTTCCTCGGCTACGCCGACCGCCCGGTCGGGCGCCTGCGGATCGGCCGGCACCTGGAGTCGCCGATGCCCGACGCGTCGCTGGAGCCGGAGGTGCGGGCGGCCTTCGACGACGCCTCGCGGTTGCTGGCGGACCTCGGGCACGACGTCGAGGACGTCCCGGGCGGGCTGCTCGGGGCGGACGTGCTGCCCGCCTTCGAGCGGGCGTGGACGCTGTCGGGGACGCTGCTGCCCGTGCCGCCGGAGCGGGTGGGGGAGCTGCGGCCGCTCACCCGGGAGCTGCGCGCCCGCGGCCTCGCGCAGTCGGCGCAGTCGGCGATGGAGGCGCTCACCGCGCTGCGGCTGTTCTCCCGTCGGTTCATCCAGGCGACGCAGCACTTCGACGTCCTGCTCGCGCCGGTCACCACCATGACGCCGCGACCGCTGGGGTGGTTCGACGCCGACGGGGACGGCGCCGCGGACTTCGAGCGGCAGAAGCACTATGCCGCGTTCACCGCCGTCTTCAACGTGACCGGGCAGCCGGCGGTGAGCGTCCCGCTGCACTGGACCGACGACGGGTTGCCGGTCGGCACCATGCTCGTCGGCCGGCCCGCCGACGAGGCCACGCTCATCGCGCTCTCGGCGCAACTGGAGGAGGCGCGGCCCTGGTCGCGGCGCCACCCCGCAGGGTGGGACTGACCAGGAGGCACCGGGCCGCTGACGGTAGGTTGTGGCCGTGACCGTCGTCGAGACCCTGCTCGTCTACGTGGGTGCCCCGCTGGCCGTGGTCCTCCTCCTGGCGCTGCTGACCCTCCTGCCCGGAGCGCGCAAGCGGAAGGTCCGTTACAAGCCGGGACAGCCGTGGGAGCACGCGCCCGTCTGGTACGAGCCCCACCCCGAGGGCGGCGGCGGACACGGTCCGGCCCCTGCGCACGGCCCGGCCGCCGTCGGCGGCGACGGCACCTCGGCGATGGGCTCCTCCATGTACCCCGAGCAGTACGACGAGCCGGCCGGCCGCGGCGGCGGAGCCCGCGGCTCCTCCGCGCTCCCGTCCGGGTCCGCTGCCTCGGCCCGTCCCTACGGCGGCGCCCGCGGGACGTGGTGACGGCCGTGACCCGCCCCATCCACACCGAGAACGCCCCCGGAGGCATCCGATGACCCGCGCGCTGGAAGCCACGTCGCACGACACGGCGACGTCCGCCGGGACCGCGCCGTCGCGCTCGGACGAAGCGGAGGCGCCGGACTCGGTCTTCAGCTACCGCGAGCTGCTGCGTCTCGACGAGGCGCTGACCATGTCCTCCCGGGAGACCGGGCTCCGGTTCACCCTCTACCTCGGCGACCTCGGGTCGCAGACCCGGCGCCGCGCCGAGGAGCTGTTCGAGCAGTCCGGCGGCAACCTGGCCGAGTCCGTGCTGCTGGCGATCTCGCCCGGGCAGCGGGTCGTGGAGGTCGTCGTCGGTGCGGCCGCGTCCCGCCGGCTGCCCGACCGCGCCTGCGCCCTCGCGGTCCTGTCGATGACCAACGCCTTCGCCTCCGGTGACCTCGTCGGCGGCATCGTCAACGGGCTGCGCCAGCTGTCGGACCAGGCCGGCCACCCCCGGAGCCTGCGCACGCACTGAACGCGGGCTCCGCTGCCCCGCACCACGCGCCCGCTCGTGGCGGGGGCAGAGGGGCCACGGTGGGGCCGGGACGGGCCCGCCGACCGGACGCGGCGTCCGACCGTCGACCCGGGAGAGGCCCGGGACCCGGCGGGTCCCGGGCCTCTCCCGTGCCTGCTCAGTCGTTCGCGGCGGCGTCCCGCTCGCGGGCGCGCAGCGCCCGGGCGATGCCGTCCCGGCCCTCGGCGACCAGCCGCCGCAGCGGGGCGGGGTGGTCGTCGCCGGCCAGCCAGGCGTCCGCGGCCTGCACCGTGTGCAGCTCGACCACCGGCGGGAACAGGTACTGCACCGCGTTCTTCGCGATCTCGCCCGGACGGCGGTCCCACAGCGGGCGGATGTCGGCGAAGTAGCGGTCCACGTAGCCGGCGGTCAGCTGCCGCTGGGCCGGGTGCCAGAAGCCCTGCAGCATCGCCTCGTGCACCGCGTTCGGGATGGTGTCGTCGGTGAAGGCCCGCCGCCAGGCCTCCTCCTTGGACTCCGCGGTCGGCCGCAGCGCCCGTGCCGTCGCGGCCCGCCGCGCACCGGTGGCGGTGGCGTCCCGGGCCTCCTCGGCCTCGATCTCGGCGTCCCCGGCCGCGCCGATGGCGACCAGCCCGTGCAGGAAGGCCCAGCGGGCGTCGGCGTCCACCGGCAGCCCCTCGACGACGTGCGAGCCGTCGAGCAGGCGGCGGAGGAACGCGGCGTGCGCCTCGGTGCGGGCCGCGCCGGCGAAGGTGCGCGACCACTGGAGCTGGGTGTCGCTACCGGGCTGGGCCGCCTCCAGCGCCGCCAGCGCCTTGTCGGCCAGGGCCCGCCACCCGGTCTCGGCCCAGCGCGGGTCGGCGTAGCTGGCCAGCGCACTCTGCACGCGGGCCAGCAGGGACTGCACGACGCTGATCTCGGTCTCGGCGTCCACCCCGGCCAGCACCAGGGCCACCCAGTCGCGGGCCGGCAGCTCGGCGTCCCGGGTCATGTCCCAGGCCGCCGACCAGCACAGCGCACGCGCCAGCGGGTCGGGGATCGTGCCGATGCCGGCCTTGAGCGTGGCCAGCGACCGGTCGTCGAGCCGCAGCTTGGCGTAGGTCAGGTCGTCGTCGTTGACGAGCACGAGCTCCGCGGCCGGGTGGCCGACCACCTCCGGCACCTCGGTGCGCTCGCCCTCGACGTCGAGCTCCACCCGCGTGGTGCGGGTGAGTCCGTCGGGGCCGGTGTCGTAGAGGCCCACGGCCAGGCGGTGCCGCCGCAGCACGGGGTGCTGGGGTACTGCGGTCTGCTCGATCGCGAAGCCGGCGTACCGGCCGTCGTCGGTGAGCTCGAACACCGGCCGCAGGGTGTTGACCTGGCTGGTCTGCAGCCACTGCTCGGCCCACGCCGAGAGGTCGCGGCCGGTGGCCTCCGACAGCGGGTCGAGCAGGTCGGCCAGGGTGGTGTTGCCGTACTCGTGCGTGCGGAAGTAGCGCTGCACGCCGCGCAGGAACTCCTCGCGGCCGACGTAGGCGACCAGCTGCTTGAGCACCGAGGCGCCCTTGGCGTAGGTGATGCCGTCGAAGTTCACCTCGACCGCGGCGACGTCGACCATGTCGGCGGCGATCGGGTGGGTCGAGGGCAGCTGGTCCTGCGCGTAGGCCCAGGCCTTCTCGGTGTTGGCGAACGTCGTCCACGCGGTCGTGTACTCGGTGGCCTCTGCCTGGCACAGCGTGGACATGTAGGTGGCGAAGGACTCGTTGAGCCACAGGTCGTCCCACCAGCGCATGGTCACCAGGTCGCCGAACCACATGTGGGCCAGCTCGTGCAGCACCGTCTCCGCGCGCCGCTCGTAGCGGGCCCGGGTGGCCTTGGACCGGAAGACGTAGTCCTCGAGGAAGGTGACCGCGCCGGCGTTCTCCATCGCCCCGGCGTTGAACTCCGGCACGAACAGCTGGTCGTACTTGTCGAACGGGTACGGGTAGTCGAAGACCCGGTGGTAGAAGTCGAAACCCTGCTTGGTGACCCGGAACAGCTCCTCCGGGTCGAGGTGCTCCGCGAGCGAGGCGCGGCAGTACAGGCCCAGCGGGATGCCGTCGTGGGAGTCGGTGACCCGCGCGTACGGTCCGGCGACCAGCGCGAGCAGGTAGGTCGACAGCCGCTTGGTCGGCGCGAAGTGCACCAGCTGCGACCCGGCGGGCCCCGCCTCGATCTCGCGGCCGCCGGTGTTGGACACGACCTGCCACTCGAACGGTGCGGTCACGTGCACCGTGTAGGTGGCCTTGAGGTCGGGCTGGTCGAAGCAGGTGAACACGCGCTTGGCCTCGGCCGGCTCGAAGTGCGTGTAGAGGTAGACCTGGCCGTCCTCCGGGTCGACGAAGCGGTGCAGCCCCTCCCCGGAGTTGGAGTAGCGGCAGTCCGCCTCGACGACGAGGGTGTTCTGCGCGGCGAGCCCGGGCAGCGGCAGTCCGCCCTCCTCGGTGTAGGTGGCGACGTCGAGCTCGACCCCGTTGAGGGTGGCCGAGCGCACCCGCTCGGCGACCAGGTCGACGAACGTGGCGGCACCGGGCTCGCGGCAGGTGAACCGCACCGTCGTCGTCGACCCGAAGGTGTGCTCGCCGGGGCGCCCGGCGCCGTCGGTCAGGTCGAACTGGACGTCGTAGCTGTCCACCGCCAGCAGCTGGGCGCGGCGGGCGGCGTCATCGCGGGTCAGGTTGGGTACGGCCACGCACGGCAGCTTCCCACGGAGGGCCGAGGCCCCTCCCCGGCCGACGGTGCACCGCCGCCCGGTCGAGGGAACAACCGCCACCCCGTCCGACTTGAGAACGGACAGGACAGGCCCACGGCGCACCGTGCGCCGGGACCAGTGACCGCGCGACCGAGGTCGCGAGACGACAGAGCACCGTCGGGCAGGGGTCCGACGAGCGCCGGCGAGGAGTGACACATGACCGAGGCAGTGCAGAGCGCCCCCGTGAAGGCGCGCGTGGACTTTTGGTTCGACCCGCTGTGCCCGTGGGCCTGGCTCACCAGCCGCTGGGTCCTGGAGGCGGCCAAGGTCCGCGACATCGACCTGCACTGGCACGTCATGTCCCTGGCCGTGCTCAACCGCGGGCGCGACCTGCCGGCGGAGTACCAGGAGATGATGACCAAGGCGATCGGCCCGGTGCGGGTCGCGATCGCGGCCGCCCAGCAGCACGGTGACGAGGTCCTCGGCGACCTGTACACGGCGATGGGCACGCTGCGCCACCACGAGGGCGTCGAGCTCGACGAGCTGATCGCCCCGGCGCTCGAGCGGGTCGGCCTGCCCGCGTCGCTGGCCGAGGCCGCCACCTCCACCGAGTACGACCAGGCCCTGGAGAAGAGCCACCACGAGGGCATGGACCCGGTCGGCGACGACGTCGGGACGCCGGTCATGCACATCGACGGCGTGGCCTTCTTCGGCCCGGTGATCAGCAGGGTGCCGACCGGGGAGGACGCCGGCAAGGCGTTCGACGGCGCGGTGCTGCTGGCCAACCTCCCCGACTTCTGGGAGCTCAAGCGCACCCGCCTGTCCGGCCCCGACATGGACTCCGTCCCGGCCGACGCCCTGCGGGTCACCCGCCGCGGCTGAGCTCCGCCGAGGGGCGGGGACGGCCGTCCCTGCCCCTCGGCCGCCGTGCGGCATGCTCGACGGGTGCCGCACCCCGTCCGCCAGCGCATCCTGATCACCGGCGCGAGCTCCGGCCTCGGCGAGGGTCTGGCCCGCCGGTTCGCACGGATGGGCCGCGACCTCGCCCTCGCCGCCCGTCGCACCGACCGGCTCGACGCCCTCCGCGAGGAGCTGCTCACCGCCCACCCCGGCATCCGCGTGGTCACCGCCGGCCTCGACGTCGACGACGCCGCCGCGGTGGAGAAGGTGGTCCCGCAGCTCGCCGGGGAGCTCGGCGGCATCGACCGGTTCGTCGCCAACGCCGGCATCGGCAAGGGCGCCCCGGTCGGCACCGGCACCTCCTGGGCCAACCGGGCCACGCTGTTCACCAACGTGCTCGGCACCCACGCCCAGTGCGAGGCCGCGGTGGAGCTGTTCCGCGCCCAGGGCAGCGGCCACCTCGTCGTCATCTCGTCGGTCGCCTCGATCCGCGGCATGCGGGGCACCCGGACGGCGTACGGCGCCAGCAAGGCCGCGCTCAACGCCCTCGCCGAGGGCATCCGCTCCGACCTGCTGGGCACCGGCATCCGCGTGACGACGGTCCTGCCCGGGTTCATCGCCACCGACATCGACGTCGGCCACCGCGGGCCGTTCACCGTGGCCCTCGATCCCGGTGTCGACGCCCTCACCGCGGCCATCGAGCGGGAGCCGGTGCGCGCCTACGTCCCCGAGTGGCCGTGGCGTCCGGTCGCCGCGCTGCTGCGGGCGCTGCCGCTGTCCGTCGTCCGCCGGGTCACCTGACGGGCGGACCACCTCGCCCCCACCGCTCGCGTGCTCGGGCGGGCTCCTGCGAGGAGGCCCGCGTCAGGCGCCCGTCGCGGGCCCAGGACCGATCCGGTGGGCGGCCACGCGCATCGTCGCCGGGTCGTAGGGGCCGTCGTCCAGCCGGCCGGCGCGGACGGCGGCGAGCACCGCCAGCAGCTCCTCCCGCTGGGCGCCCACGAACGCCGCGTCGACGACGGCGCCGTGCCCGGGCACCACCGGACCGCGGGCCAGCGCGTGCAGCCGGCCCAGGGTGGCCGGCCACTCGGCCGGGAAGGCGTCCTCGAACGCCGGCGGCGCGCCCTGCTCCACGAGGTCCCCGGCGAAGACGACACCGTCCTCGACCTCCACCACCAGGTCGTGGCCGGTGTGCCCGCGGCCGAGGAAGCGGAGTACCACCTCCCGCCCGCCGACGTCCAGCACCGCGACGTCGTCGACGAGGGCGTCGGGCGGGTCGAGCGGAGCGCGCCGCACCCGCTCCGCGGCGGCGTCGTCCCCGGCGGCGCGCAGCTCGGCGACCCGCGCGGCGCGCTGGGCCTCCCCGGTGGCGCGCAGGTCCGCGGCGCAGCCCCGCGACCCCCACACCGTCGCGGGCCGGAAGGCGGCGTTGCCGAAGCAGTGGTCGTAGTGCGCGTGGGTGTTCACCACCGTCCACGGGTCACGCGTCACCCGACGGACGGCGGCGACCAGGTCGGCTGCCTCGCCGAGGTCGGAGCGGGTGTCGACGACGAGGCAGGCCCCCTCCCCGACGACCAACCCGCAGGTGAGGTCCAGCGACTCGTGCCGCCGGACGAAGACGCCGTCGGCCACCTCCGTGAAGGTCACCAGCAGATCCGCATCGGCCGGCCCCGGGCGTCCGGTGCGCCGTCCCCGACGCACTGCGCGGTGCCGTCGGCGATGCGCCGAGCGGACCACGCGGCCGCGCAGGCGTCCAGCGCGTCGACCGCGGGGACGCCGGCCGGGGCGTCGGCGAGCGCGTCCAGCACGTCCATGACCCGCTGCAGGGCGCGGGTGCGCTGCGCCTGCCCGCGCACGCCGGACTTGGGGTCGCGCACCCGCGGGTCCAGGGCACGGAACGCCAGCTCGGGGTGCACCTCGACGACGTGGTCGGCGGGGGGCTCGCCCAGCGCGTCGTCGAGGGCGGCGATCGGCCCGACGAGCTGGAAGGACTGGGCCGAGAGGGAGCGGCCGCCGGTCGCCTCGACGGAGAGCCGCCGCGCGTCGGCGTAGTCGCGGGCGCGCAGGACGGCCCGGACCGGGGCGGGGAACACCGAGCTGCCGGCCCGGCCGAGCGCTGCCCTGGCCGCGACGTCACAGGCCCGCACGCCGTCGTCGGACAGGCCGATCGGCATGTCGATGCCCACGACCTCCACCCCGGGGACGGCGAGGACGGCGGGGACGTCGTCGAGCACCAGCAGCCGGACCGCGCGGCCGTCGAGCAGGGCGCCGGCCCAGCGCCCGCGCCAGCCGTCCACCCCCAGCACCGCCACCCCGGCAGCCTGACAGACTCGCCGCCATGCGCGTCTTCGTCGGCACCGACCACGCCGGGCTGGAGTTCAAGGAGCACCTCAAGCAGGCGCTCACCGAGGCCGGGCACGAGCCCGTCGACTGCGGGGCGTACGAGTACGACGCCGAGGACGACTACCCGCCGTTCTGCTTCGAGGTCGCCGAGCGCACGGTCACCGAGCCCGGCAGCCTCGGGGTGGTGATCGGGGGCTCGGGCAACGGCGAGCAGATCGCGGCGAACAAGGTGCCCGGCGTGCGGGCCGCCCTGGTGTGGAACCGGGCGACCGCCGAGCTGGCCCGCCAGCACAACGACGCCAACGTGGTCTCCGTCGGCGCCCGGCAGCACAGCGTCGAGGAGGCCACCGAGCTGGTGCTGACCTTCCTGGCCACGCCCTTCAGCGGCGACGAGCGGCACGTCCGCCGCATCGGCCTGGTCACCGACTACGAGCAGAACCGGCACCGCCCGGCCGGCGGCCTGCCCACGCGCGAGGAGCCGGTCTAGCGGTCGGCGTGCCCGCGGAGGCCCGGCGGGTGCTCAGAAGTCGTCGGGGCACCAGGGGCTGACCGGCCACCGGAACGCCGTGGCCGCCAGCGTCACCGCCCCCGGGCTGACCTCGGTCACCCGCCCCGCGGCCTGCAGCGTGGCCAGCGAGACGCCGCCCAGGTAGGCGGCGGCCAGCGCCTCCACGTCCACGACGAGGTCGGGGTCGGCGTCGGTCCGCGCGCAGAAGCCCCCGGACGGGCCGGCGGTCAGTGCCCAGCGCCCGTCGTTCCACGGGCAGAAGCGGTCCCGCACCTCGAGGACGAGGTTGATCGGGGCGGGGTAGCGGCGGGCGGCCAGCGCGCGGTCGACGTCGACCAGGCGCACCCACAGCGCGTCCCCCGGCCGGGAGTGCAGCGCGCGGGCGTCGTCCACCAGGTACCGCAGCGGGTCGTCGTCCGGGGCCGTGGGGGCCTTGACGGTCCGGATCAGGTCGATCTCCGACAGGAACCGCCAGAGCGAGGCGTACGCCGGGGTGCCGGTGGCGCGGACCTCCTCGACGGTGAGCGTGCCGTCGGGCTCCCCGGTGTCGGTCCACCCCTCCTTCACCCGGTAGGCGGCGTAGCCGGTGACCGTGCCGTCGGGGTCGGTGTGCAACACGTACCGCCGCTCGGTCGCGCCGTGCCGATGGGCGGGCTCGTCACGCAGGGCGCGGTCCCACCACACGTCGCCGCGGGCCAGGTTGCCCGGGACGTGGCGACGCACGCGGTCGTACAGGGCGGCGGCCGCGGGGCGGTACTCCTCGACCGGCACCAGGTCGATGCGGCCCTCGCCGGTGTCGATGCCGGGGCGCAGCCGCAGCCGCTGCGCGGCACCGGACAGGTTGCCCCGCCAGGTGGCCGGCGCGTACCCGAACCGGCCGTAGATGGTCGCCTCCGACGCCCACAGCGCGGCCACCGCCTCCCGACCCTCCTCGTGCAGCTCGGTCAGCTGGCGCCGCATGATCCCGCGCAGCACGCCGCGCCGGCGGTGCGTGGGGGAGACCGTCACCCAGGTGACCCCGGCACACGGGACGACGGCGCCGGGCACCGTCAGCTCCCGGCTGTAGATGCCCGCCGTCGCCACGACCCGCTCGCCGTCCCACAGCCCCAGCGACCGGTCGAGCTCGGCGTGCGGGGGGACCGACTCGACGAAGGAGCCGCTCGGGTCCTCGCCGAAGACGTGCAGCATGGCGCGGCTGAAGGCCGGCCACTCCTCGGGCGTCGCGGGGCGCAGGCCATCGGCGAGATCGGTCACCGGGGTTGTCTACCCGGGTCCGCCGACGGCGCGCGAACGAGTTCCGTCCCGTCGGACACCGGTGCCAGCATCCGCCCGTGCCCGCCACCCCGGACGACGTCCGCACCCTCGCCCTGGCGCTCCCGGAGACCACCGAGCGCCCGGCCTGGGACATGGCCTGCCTGCGGGTGCGGGACAGGGTCTTCGCCTCGATGCCGCCCGACGAGAGCTGGGTGGCTGTCCGCCTCGCCGACGGCGAGAACCGGGCGCTGGCCGGCGAGCGGCCCGCCGTCTTCTCGGTGCCGCACCACTACCGGAACTCGACGATGGTCGTCGTCGACCTGGCCGCGGTCGACCGCCAGGAGCTCGCCGAGCTGCTCACCGAGGCCTGGCGGCTGCGGGCCCCGGCGCGGCTGCGCGCCGCCTTCGACGCCGCTCAGGAGCGCAGGTAGGCCCGGGTCGCCATGACCCGGCGGTGCCGGTCCCCGTCCCGGGTGGGGCCGAGCTCGGCGGCGATCCGCCCGGTGCGCTCCTCGACCGCGGCCGCCCCTCGTCGGTGTGCGTGGGGGCGTCCGGACGTCGACCACGGCGACGTGCGGGCGGTGCCCGGACGCGGCGGTCCGGGTGTCCGGCGCCGCCGCTCGTTAGGGTCGGGCAGCCGGGCGCGCCGATGACGTCGCGCAACCGCGTGTGCGGCTGCCCGGCGGGGGAGGGAGCCGTGCGCGCTCCAGCGGTGCCGATCGCCCTGACCGTCGTCCTGCTCGCCGCCGGCTGCGACTCCACCGCCTCGGGGGAGGCCGAGGCCGAGTCGTCCGTGCGGGCGGCCACCTCGGCGCCCGACGCCCGGCTCACCCTCGTCGCCGACCAGGACGCCGTCGCCTCCGCCGCATCGGCCAGCCGGGCCCTGTTCGACACCGCCGAGGTCGCCGTCGTCGCGCGCGACGGGGACGACGCCGGCACGCTGCTGGCCGCCTCCGCGGCGGTCGGCCTCGGCGTCCCGCTGCTGCTGGAGCCCGCTGACGGCGGGTCCGCCGACGCCCTCGCCGCCGAGCTGGCTCGGCTCGGGACGACCACCCTCCTCGCGGTCGGGGAGGCCGAGGGCACCGGGGCCGACGCCGAGGTCGTCGCCGTCCCCGCCGCGGCGGAGTCGGTCGCCGCGGCCACCGGGCTGGACCTCGCCGACAGCCGCGAGGTGGCCGACGACGCCGCGGCCGCGGTGGCCGGGCTCGACGGCGACCAGCCGGTCGCGCTGGTCACCGGGGACGACGGGACCCCGGCCGAGGACGTCGACCGGCTGCCCGGGGTGGAGCGGGCCGCGCCGCTGGAGGACACGCTGGTGCTGGCCACCGGCAGCCCGACCACGCTGGCCGGCATCGCCACCGCCCGGGCCGCCGGGGCGCGGGTGCACGTCGGCGGCGGGACGGACCCGCGGGGCGACGCCGACCTGGTCGGGCTGCTCGCCGAGGACCAGCCCGGGGCGGTGCTGGCGCTGGGGCCGGAGTACGGCGCCGAGGACGGCCTGGACTGGAAGCTCGAGACCGCGGCCACCGGAGAGCAGCTGCCCGGAGGGGGCCAGCTGCTGTTCCCGCGGCACTTCCTCGTCGCGCTCTACGGGCACCCGGGCAGCGGCGCGCTCGGCGTGCTGGGGGAGCAGGACGCCGCGGCCTCGGTCGAGCGGGCTCGCGCCCACGCGGCGCCCTACGAGGCGCTGGTGCCCGAGGCCGCCGTCGTCCCGGCGTTCGAGATCATCGCGACCGTCGCGTCGGAGTTCGCCGGCCCCGACGGCAACTACTCCACCGAGGTGCCGGCCGAGGAGCTGCGCCCGTGGGTGGAGGCGGCGGGGGAGGCCGGGCTCTACGTCGTCCTGGACCTCCAGCCCGGCCGCACCGACTTCGTCGCCCAGGCCGAGCAGTACCGCTCGCTGCTGGAGCTGCCGTACGTGGGGCTGGCGCTGGACCCGGAGTGGCGGCTGGCCCCGGGCCAGGTGCACCTGACCCAGATCGGGTCGGTGTCGATCGACGAGGTCAACCGGGTGGTGACCTGGCTGGCCGACCTCACCCGCGCCGGCGACCTGCCGCAGAAGCTGCTGGTGCTGCACCAGTTCCAGGTGCGGATGATCCCGGAGCGGGAGCGGCTGGACACCTCACGCGACGAGCTGGCCGTGATGGTGCACGCCGACGGCCAGGGCGGGCAGGGCGACAAGCAGGCGACCTGGCGCACGCTGCGGCAGACGGACCCCGACGCGGTGTCGTGGGGGTGGAAGAACTTCTACGACGAGGACGCCCCGATGCTCACCCCCGAGGAGACGATCGCGCAGGTCAGCCCCCGGCCTCAGCTGATCAGCTACCAGTAGGCGCCGACCTCTCCCAATCCGTCGGTGCCCTGTGGTCTGCTGGCGCGGCCGTCGCAGAGGAGGACCACGTGACCGTCGTCGACACCGACATCGACCCCCGGCTGCTCGAGCACCGCCGGGAGCTGACCGGCTACTGCTACCGCATGCTCGGCTCGGCGTTCGACGCCGACGACGCGGTCCAGGAGACGATGGTCCGTGCCTGGCGGGGCCTGGGCGACTTCGAGGGCCGCTCCGCGCTGCGCTCCTGGCTCTACCGGATCGCCACCAACGTCTGCCTCGACCAGCTCTCCGGTCGCCAGCGGCGGGCGCTGCCGATGGACCTCTCCGGCTCGCCGTGGCAGCCGGTGGAGGCGTCGCTGTCCGCCCGCCGGCCGTCGACGGCGTGGGTGGAGCCGGTGCTCGACCGGCAGGTCGTCTCCGACGACGCCGACCCCGCCGAGCAGGCGGTGCAGCGGGAGTCGATCCGGCTGGCCTTCGTCGCGGCCCTCCAGCACCTGCCGCCGCGCCAGCGCGCGGTGCTGCTGCTGCGCGAGGTGCTCCGCTGGAAGGCCGACGAGGTGGCGCAGCTGCTGGACACGACGGTGGCCTCGGTCAACAGCGCCCTGCAGCGGGCGCGGGCCACGCTCGCGACCGTGGGCGGCGAGATCGACCCGCAGCCGCTGGAGGACGACGAGCGCGACCTGCTCGACCGCTACGTCGACGCCTTCGAGCGCTACGACATCGACGCGTTCGTCGCGCTGCTGCACGAGGACGCGACCCAGCACATGCCGCCGTTCGAGATGTGGCTGCGCGGCCGCGCCGACATCGGCACCTGGATGCTCGGGCCGGGGGCGGGCTGCCGCGGTTCGCGCGTCCTCGTCACCCATGCCAACGGCACGCCCGCCGTCGCCCAGTACCGCCCGCGCGAAGGGGGTGGTCACGAGCCGTGGGCGCTGCACGTGCTCGAGGTGCGCGGGGGCCGGATCGCGCACATCTCGAGCTTCCTCGACCTCGACAACGACCTGTTCCGCCGGCTGGGCCTGCCCGTCCAGCCGGCCTGATCCCGACCCCGAGGAACGGAGGCGCCGTGCCCGGGACGCAGTTCACCGAGGGTGTGCACGAGGAGCGGCACCGGGACGGCTCCCTGCGGGCCCGCGGCCCCGTCGTCGACGGGAAGCCGCACGGCTACTGGGAGTGGTTCCGGCTCGACGGCACCATGCTGCGGTCGGGCTCCTTCGCCGCGGGCGAGCCCGTGGGCCGGTGGACGACGTACGACGCCGGCGGGGCCCCGTACAAGGTGACCGGCCGGGGCCCTGGGTCCGCACGGACGTGACGGCAGGGGACGCCGCCGCGAGCGGCTTCCGCCGCCGTCGACCGCAGCGGTCGAGAGCGGCCGACTGATGAGGGAGGAGGGGGCCCGTGGTGCACGCCGGGGAACTCCACCTCCGGATCGGCCGTACACCGTGCACGCTGGTCGAGGCAGGGACCACGAGCGGCGACCACCGCCGTGGTCCCGGACAGGACGCCTGAGACCGGACCCCTCACCCGTTCCTCCTGGAAGAGGCACATGATGAGAACGACCATCCTCTGGTCCCTGGCCGCCGGTGCTCTCGTGGCACTCGTCCTGGTCGTCGTGGCCGTCAGCATGTCGGCGTCGGGCTTCCAGCTCGACGTGGAGCGCTGGGTCCTCATCGGCGCCTTCCTGGTCGTCATCGCGATGGCGGCCGCAGCGATGGTCGGCGCCCTCAACGCGCTCAAGGACGCCCGCGAGCAGCCGACCGGGGACGATGCCGGGAGCGGTACCCGGAGCGACAGGCCCGGCGGTTCGTCCTAGCGGCGCCCGCGCCACATTCCGGCGGTCGACGGCATCCGACCCGACCGGGGGCACCGAGTGGCGCCCGTCGTCGGCCGTCAGCGGAGCGGCCTGAGGTCTGCGCGGGCAGGTGTCGACGGAACACGAGGGGCGGACGGACTCGGCTTTCCGGGTGAGAGCCCGGTGGCTCACGGAGGCTTGGGTGGTGCCCGCCCCAGGTGGCGTCGGCTCCCCGTTGAGCTGCTCGGGGTCTCGGTCGCGGCGTCGACCGGGGTGGGATGGCCGTGGGTCAGACGGCGGAGGCGCCCGAAGCGGGCCGCAAGGGCAGCAGCAGCTGGCCCAGCGGCAACCGGTCACGGGCAGCGGCCTCCCGGCTGGCGAACGGCTCGGGCAGCTGGAGTGCGTGGTCGCGGCGGCCGACGGCCAGGACCACCAGCGGCGTGACTCCTGCGGGTGCTGCCAGGAGTGTGGCGACCCGGTCGCGGTCGAAGCCGCCGAGCTGGTGCACGGCCAGACCCTCGTGCTGGGCCTGCACCGACAGGTGCGCGACCGCCTGCCCGGTGTCGTAGGCCGCCCACGGCCGGGCCGCGCCGTCCGGGCCGGTCGTCTCGGCCGCGGCGACGACGAGCGCGGAGGCCGCGTGCGCCCACGCCCGGTTGCCCGGGGCCAGCGCGTCGAGCACGGCGGCGAACTCGGTGCTGCCCCTCAGTGCGACGGCGAACCGCCACGGCTGGGTGTTCGACGCGCTCGGCGCCCAGCGGGCGGCCTCGAGCAGCGCGGTGAGCTGGCCGGCGGTGAGGTCGTGGCGAGGGTCGAGAGCGCGAGGGCTCCACCGCTCGGCGAGCAGCGGGTGCAGCGGCGCGTCGGTGGTCGCGGCCTTCGAGACGGGGGAGGTCGTCGCGGGGGCGGTCGTGGCGGTCATGGCGTCCGTTTCCTGGAGCAGCCGGCGAGCGGCGGAGGAGGGGGGCGGTGGACCGCTGGCGAGGCAGGGACCGTCCCGCACAAAGGCCGTTGAGGGTTCAACCATTCCGGTACCGGACGGTGGCGACCGACACGTACCGGCCGGTGACCACGATCACCGGTCGCCGCCGACGCGCTGGCCATCGTCGTCGGCATGGCGCTGGGCAAGCGGCTGCCGGAGAACGTCATCCGCATCGGTGCCGCCGTGCTGCTCTTCGTCTTCGGCGTCTGGCTGGGCATCGACGCCGTCACCCAGCTCACCTGACGGCGCCGGATGGGGTGCGGCCCTGACGGCTCAGGTCGGCCGTGTCCCATCCCCGGCCGCTGGCGCGACGGCTCCCCGCGGGCGCTGGACGCCGGCACGTTCCCACAGCAGCAGCGGAGCGACCCACACCGCCACCAGCACCACTGCCAGCCCGACGGCGGCCGGCACCGGTGCGCCGGAGACCGCAAGGCCCACCAGGTAGGTCAGGGTGAAGGCGGTGCGGGCGAGCTGAGCGGTCGATGGTGCGCGCATGACGTGGTGCTCCCCGAAGTGGGCCGGACCGGGCTCTGCTCTGGTGCCCGGCCAGTGTGGCCCGGCCAGGCCAACCGGTGGCCCGCGCGCGCCACCGACCTGCGTCCCGACCGCGCCTCGCACGACGGCCGCCGGTCCGCCGGCTCGGCCGAGCCGGCGACACCCGGACGCAGACGCGGGGTGGAGCGGCGCGCACCTGACGGACGGCGGCCAACCCATCCACCTCCGGCATGCCGGGGTCGGGGAGCGCGGGCGCCGGCGCGTTCCCTCCTGCCGTCAGCCGGTGGTGGCCTGCTCTTCGGGCTGGTCGTAGCGGGTGTAGGTCGCGGCCATCGACCCGGTCGGGTCGAGTCGGGCGAGCAGCGCGTCGCCGATCGCGGCGAGTTGGTCGACCTGTTCGTCGGTGAGCGCGTCGATGACGTGCTGCCGGACGTTGGTCACATGGCCGGGGGCCGCGTCCTGCACCTTTGCCCACCCCGCCTCGGTGAGCCGGGCGTTGGTCGCCCGGCGGTCCTCCGGGCACGGAAAGCGCTCCACCAGGGCGCGGGCCTCCAGGCGGCTGATCACGTGGGAGAGCCGGGGCAGTGTGGCGTTGGTCTGCCGGGCCAGCTCGGTCATGCGCAGCGTGCGTCCGGGCACCTCGGAGAGCGTCGCCAGGACGTAGTACTCGAACTCGGTCACGTCGGCGTCCCGGCGCAGCTGCGCGTCCAGGACGCCGGGCAGCAGCTCGAGGACGCCGCGCAGCCGGATCCAGGCGCGCATCTGGCGGCGGTCGAGCCAGGGGGTGTCCACGGTCACATCCTCACCCGGAATGGTTGTAGCGACAAGCTCGCTGGTGCACAATGAAACTTGTCGCGACAACCAATCTCGTCAGGAGCAGCGACATGGCACATGTGAGCATCATCGGCACCGGCACCATGGGGCAGGCCATCGCCGGCCTCGTCAGCAAGGGCGGCAACACTGTCGAGCTGATCGGCCGCGGCGACACCGACAAGCCGGTCACCGGCGACGTCGTCGTCCTCGCCGTCTACCACGCCGCGGTCGCCGACATCATCGCCCGGCGCGGCGAGCAGCTGGCCGGCAAGGTCGTCGTGGACATCACCAACCCGGTGGACGTCGAGACCTTCGACTCGCTGGTGGTCCCGGCCGAGGGCTCCGCCGCCGCGGAGATCGCCGCGGCGCTGCCCCGGTCCCGCGTCGTCAAGGCGTTCAACACGAACTCCGCCGCCACCGTGGCCTCCGGCACCGTCGGCGACCGGCCCACGACGGTCCTGCTCGCTGGCGACGACGCCGACGCCGAGTCGTTGCTGGCCGGCATCGTCACCGCCGGCGGCCTGCGTGCCGTCGACGCCGGGTCGCTGCGCCGCGCCCGCGAGCTGGAGGCGCTCGGTTTCCCGCAGATCAGCCTGGCCGCCGGCGAGAAGGTCGCCTGGACCGCCGGCTTCGCCGTCATCGCCTGACGACCGGCCCCGCGGGACCCGGGGGCGGCGTGCCCACGCCGCCCCCACGCCCGCCGCACCTCCCCACCAGCCTGACACCCACCGGCCCGGCCGGTACCCACCATCCGCACCCCCATCGACAGGACCCGCCATGACCTTCCCCGCTCCCGCCCGTGACCTCGCCGTCCTCCTGGCCCGCGTCGCCGTCGGCCTCGTGTTCGTCGCCCACGGCTGGCAGAAGCTGTTCACCAACGGCATCGACGGCACCGCCGCGTTCTTCGACTCGGTCGGCGTGCCCGCCGCCTCCGCGGCCGCGTGGCTCGCCGCGCTCGTGGAGCTCGCCGGCGGCGCCGCCCTCGCCCTCGGCCTCGCCGTCCCCGCCGCCGGGCTGGTGCTCCTGGTCGACATGGTCGGCGCCCTGTTCTTCGTCCACGCCGGCGCCGGTCTCTTCGTCGAGCAGGGCGGCTACGAGCTCGTCCTCACCCTCGGCGCGGCCGCCCTGCTGCTGGCCGCCGTCGGCGCCGGGCGCTACAGCCTCGACCACCTGCTCACCAGCCGCCGGCGCACCGCCCAGCTCGTGAACGCCTGACCAGCGCCGCTGCGCGGGCCGGGCGCTCCTCCTCCGGAGGGGGCGCGCGGCCCGCGCCCCGGGCAGCCGCCCAGCACCGCCCCACTCGACGCCTCACCCCACCGGAGGTCTGATGTCCGGCACCGCGCCGCCGATCCCGACGCCCGACGCCGCGTCGGTACACCACACCGCCGGGCCCGACCGGGCGATCGTCTCCCGGGCCGACGTGGCGACCGGCACCCCGGCCCGCTACGCCAAGCAGCTGATCTCACACCTCGGCCGCACGGTGCCCTTCACCGGCGACGGAGCCACCGGGCCGGCCACCGCGGTGATCGGCGCGGCCACCGGCGGCATCGTCGTCGGCGACGGCGTCGTGGCCCTGCTGGCCGCCGGTGACGACGAGGAGTCCGTCGCCCGGGTCGAGCACGTGCTCGGCAGTCACCTCAAGCGGTTCGCCCAGCGCGAGGACCTCACCGTGCGGTGGGTCCGGAGCAGCGGTGCTCCGATCCCCACCTTCCCCGCCACGACCACCGAGGAGTCCGCATGACCACCCCTGCCCCGACCGCGACCGCCCTCGCCGACGCCCGCATCCCCGCTGCGCACCCCTTCGCCGCACACCTGCGCCGCACCGCCGCCCTCGAGGCCGAGCAGCCGCACCGCGTCTGGACGCCGGAGGACGGGCCGCTGCCCAGCCTCTACCTCAGCCACGGCGGTGGCCCGCTGCCCTTCGGCAGCTCCGAGTGGCTGGACCCGCTGCACGACTGGGCCCGGTCGCTGCCCAGGCCGAGGGCGATCCTGGTGGTGTCCGCGCACTGGGAGTCCGCCCCGCTGTCGGTCAGCGCCGTCCGGCCGAGCGAGCTGGTCTACGACTTCGGGGGTTTCGACCCGCTCTACTACACGTTCCGCTACGACACCCCCGACGCCGGCGAGCTGGCCCGGCAGGTCGTCGGGCTGATGCCGGACACCGAGAAGGTGCACGAGCACTCCCGCCGCGGCCTCGACCACGGCGCCTGGGTGCCGCTGAAGATCATGTACCCGGCCGCCGACGTCCCGGTGCTACAGCTGTCCCTGCCCACCGACGACCCCGACCGGCTGCTCGCCCTCGGGGAGCGGCTGCGCCCGCTGCGCGAGCAGGGCGTCCTCGTCGTCGGCTCGGGCCACATGACCCACGGCCTGCCGTTCCTGACCCGAGAGATGTTCACCGAGAACAAGGTGCCCGGCTGGTCGGCGGACTTCGACGCCTGGGCCGCCGACGCCCTGGCCCGCGGCGACGTCGCCGAGCTCGCCCGCTTCCGCACCGCCGCCCCGGGGATGCCCTACGCGCACCCGACCGTGGAGCACTTCACCCCGCTGTTCGTCACCCTGGGCGCGGCCACCGACCCCACCGCGCCGGTGCTCACCACGCTCGACGGCTACGGCGTCGGCCTCTCCCGGCGCTCTTTCCAGACGGCCTGACCACATCGGAGGCCGGTCCCGAGCCGGGTGTCGGGGGCAACATGTCAGCGTCGAGCTGTACGTGTCCGACCTCGATGCCCAGCGGGCGTGCCACGGCGACGTCCTCGACCTCGACGTGCTGGACGAGACCGACGGCACCGTGAGCCTCGGCGCCGCCGGCGAGGCGTTCGTCCACCTCGTACGCACGAGCGCCCCAGCTGCTCGGCAAGCTGCAGTGCTTCTGCGGGGGTGAGCGCGCGGGACGGCCCGGATGGCCTTGGCGTGCCGGCTCCCCGCAACCGGCACGGGGGTGACGTGATGGCTTCCTCAGCGACTGCGACGTTGGGAAGAGCGCAGGAGTCGGTACGTCTGGGCCAGCGCCATCGGGCCGGTCGTCCGGCCGGCCTCGGCCTGCCGGGAACGGGCAGCGGCGGGGGTGATCTCGTCGACGGTGCCGAACGTCCGCTTGGCCACGTCGCGACCTTGGCGGGGTAGTCAGCGGTTGTCCGCCGGCGTTACCGCTGGCTGTGGACGCGGCCGGCGTCCACGAGGGCGTCTAGCGCCGAGCGCTCAAGGCGCACATACGGAGAGTGGTCGGCGAGTTGCGCGGCCGTCCGCAGCGGCGCCGCCGTCTGTACAACGCGACCGTGCCCGCGGTCGCATGACCTGTCACCCGTCTGCGGCGCTCAGCGCGACCCTGTGCGGTGGAGCTGGGCCGCTGGCGGAGCCGGGTTGTCCCGCGGGTTGGACCGCTGCGGGACGACCGACGACCCATCGCGGGGCCTGACCGCAAGTGCCGAGGAGGATTCCCTTCCGTACGCAGCATCGCTTGGCGCGGTGGTCGACCGACCATCGGTGTGGTCCGACCGATCAGTTCTCCGCGCCGTGTTGGTCTCTGCGCTGGATACAGACCCCGGGAGGCCACGCCATGCGGAAACTGACCTTCGGCATGAACTCGAGCCTGGACGGCTACATCGCCGCGCCCGGCGACGACCTCGGCTGGAGCGTGCCGAGCGACGAGCTGTTCCAGTGGTGGTCCGACCGGGTGGGGGCGACGGGCCTGGCGCTGTACGGACGCAGACTGTGGGAGACGATGAGCTCCCACTGGCCGACTGCCGACCAGCAGCCTGGCGCCACACCGGCGCAGGTCGAGTTCGCCCGCCGCTGGCGGGACATGCCCAAGGTGGTGTTCTCGTCGGCGACCCGCGCGGTCGACTGGAACGCCCGCTTGGTCGCCGGCGACGCCGTCACCGAGATCACCCGGCTCAAGACCGAGGATGACGGTCCCATGGACGTCGGCGGCGCCACCCTCGCCGCGGCGGCCATGCGGGCTGGGCTGATCGACGAGTACGCGATCGTCACCCACCCGGTCCTGGTGGGCGGCGGCACGCCGTTCTTCACGGCCCTGGACAACTGGGTGAACCTGAACCTGGTGGAGACCCGGACCTTTCCCGACGGCGTGCTCATGACCAGGTACGAGACCAGGCGGTGAACACCCGACCTCAGATCGGCGCGGGCTCCCCCAGAGGATCTCCTGGCCGTCAGGGGATCCCTTGGGGACGGAGGCCAGCTGGTCCGCCGGTACGCCGGTTTGCCGTTCCGTCTGCGGGACGGGGATACGGAGGCCGTTGGTGGGACCAGTTCGGCGGCGGATCGCTCGTAGCGCACCCACGTCCACGACGCGCTCGACGTCCCCGCGCAACGGTGGGAGAACGGCGCCCTCGAACCCTACGCAGCAGGGGACAAGGGTCGAAGTGGGTCAGATCGGGCCTTCCGGGGTCCTCGAGGGCTTCTCCAGTAGGCCTGACGATCCTGTTGACCTGCGGTCATGCGTGGAGCGGGTGACGGGAATCGAACCCGCATGGCCAGCTTGGAAGGCGGGATCTCGTGACCCTGTCCGTGCTGGTCAGCCACTCGTAATGTCGTCCGGACGAGGGCTCGTGACCCACATGTGACCCAGCGGTCGGGCATGACCCACGCGTGACCCACCGCGCCTCGGGCCTGTTAGTCGTTCCGATCGCGATCGTGGTCCGACGACTCGCTGGCTGCACCCAGCATGGCATCGAGGGCACGGGCGATCTCGGCGTCGCGGTCGTCGGCGGCGTGCTGGTAGAGCAGGGCCGCGGCCGGGGAGGAGTGACCGAGCCTGCGCATGCACTCCTTGGTGGTCGCGCCGGTGGCCGCGGCCAGGGTGGCACCGGTGTGGCGGAGTTCGTGTGGTTGGACCGCCGGGTGCTCCTCCAGTACCGCCGAAGTGGCAGCGGGGAGCGTCACGGTCCTGTCGGCGTCGGTCTTCGGCTCAACGTCGACCATTCTGATCGATTCGCGGCCGCCCCGGGCACACTGGCGTAGCGGTCGAGCACGGGTGGGTCGCTCGGCTGCGAGGTTGTCTTCATGAGAGCTACCGAAAGGGTTGGCGTGCCAGACGAGCTGCCGCTCACCAAGGAGGCCTTCAGGCGAGCGCACGGACGGTTCCTCCTTGCGCACCAGTCGCGGCAAGTGCAGGACTGGTACGCCGCTCTCTCCGAGACGCTGATGTGGACCTGCACCCTGGACGAGCTCTACCGCAAGCAATACCGCGCGACATATGTGACGTTTCGTGATGCGAGTGCTTACGGGTACGAGCTCCCTGGACTCCGCTGGGCCCGAAATCGAGCGGTGCACCAGGTTGGCTTGCTGCTCGTCGACCCAGTGGCCGGGACGCCACCCGATCCGTCGTCCGGCGAGTCGCCCTCAGGGGTGCGTCTGTCTCAACTGGTCTGGCGCAGAGCCGACGAGCTCCCTGCCGCCGAACGTGGACATGACGGCGGAAGGGTTTGCTACGAGGCCAATCTGCAGGGTAATGCCGTGAGATACGCGCTACGCCGTATGAACTATTTCTTCATCCGGCCCGAGGGTGGTCTTGACGCGGCGATGAGCTGAGTTGCGGAACCTGACGGCGCTCGTTCCGGCCTCTTCGGCGGACTAGTCGGCGCGACGAGCCGAGAACGCCGTCCCGGGTCCGTCTCCGGATGCAGCGCCACGGGCAGGCGCAAGGACCGAGACGCAGGGACTAGTCGTCTTGCTTGGAGTCCTCGCGCGATGGCTCATGTGCTGCGCGCAGCATGTCGTCGAGGGCGCGGGCGATCGCGGCGTCGCGGTCGTCGGCGGCGTGCTGGTAGAGCAGCGCGGCGGCGGGGGAGGAGTGGCCGAGCCGGCGCATCATCTCCTTGGTGGTGGCACCGGTGGCACCGGTGGCCGCGGCGAGCGTGGCGGAGTTCGTGCGGACGGACCCCCGGCAGGCCGATGGCGTCGGCGGTGCGGCGGAAGGTCGAGTTCCAGTTGCTGCGAGCGAGGTAGCCGCCGGGGCTGGTGGAGAACAGGAGGGCGTCCGGAGCAGCGGCGACGTGCTTCTCCAGGTGGTCCTCCAGTACGGCAGCGATGGCGGCGGAGAGAGTCACGGCCCGGTGTCCGGCGTCGGTCTTGGGTTCGCCGACGACCCACCGGGCGCCGACGCGTCGGACCGAGCGCTGGACGCGCAGCCGCCCGCCGGGCAGGACGTCGGACCGGCGCAGCGCGGTCGCTTCCCCGAACCGGAGCCCGCCGAAGGCGAGGACGAGCAGCAGTGCGCGGTAGCGCTCGGTTCTCCGGTCCTTCCCCAGTTGCTCGGCAAGCCGTAGTGCCTCGGCGGCCGTGAGGGCGCGGGACGGCCGGGTGGCCTGGGGCGTACCGGCAGCACGCAGCCCGGCACGGGTTGGACGAGATCACCTCATCGGCGACCGCGACGTTGAGGATGGCGCGCGGGAGCCGGTACGACTGGGCCAGCGCCGTCGGGCCCGCTGTCCGGCTGGCCTTGGCGTGCCAGGAGCGGATGGCGGCGGGGGTGACCGCGTCGACGGGGACGTCGGCCCAGGGCTCGGCGAGATGGTGACGCCACAGGCCCGCGTAGAGAACTCGGGTGCTCTCGCGGAGGTCGTTGCGGGCGAGGTAGTCCTCGGCGTAGTCGCCCACCGTCCTGCGGCTGCGGTCGGAGCCCGCCACGTCTTCCGGAGGAGGTCCGTCTGCTGGGTGGCGAGCCAAGCCAAGGCGTCAGCCTTGGTGCCGAAGACCTTGGCATGGCGCCGACCGTCGGGGGCGCGATACCGAGCGCGGAAGCGACCGCTCGGAAGCTCGTCGACGGTGCCGAACGACCGCTTGGCCACATCGCGACCCTGGCGGTCGAATCCGACGGGCGTGTTCGCCGATCAGCGGTGGCTGTGGACGAGGCCGGCGTCCACAAGGGCGTCTAGCGCCGAGCGCTCGAGGCGCACATACTTGCCGACTTTGACGAAGCTGATCCGGCGCTCGGTGATGAGCCGGCGGATGAACCGCTCACCGGTGCCGAGGTACTCGCCGGCCTGCGCGACGGTCAGCAGTGGACCGCGGTCGGCATTCCGCCCATGGGCTGCTGGCATCGTCGTCATGGGCGCGAGCGTCGCCGGCGTCCTCCAGTGCGCCTCCAGTGTTGCTTCCGGTCACCGTCTCGCCGTGTGATCATGGAATGCGTGAGCGCGGACCTGGGCTTCGAGGTCGTGGTGGGTGCCGACGGCGGCATCGCACCCGAGGAGCTGGCGCGCCACGGTGTCCGGCCTGGCGCGCACCTGCGCATCGTGGCCGAGGTCGACCGCTCCTCGATCCGACCGGCCTATGGCGCGCTCGGGGGACAGCTCCCTGAGGTGTCCTGGGAGGACTTCGAGGCGGCCAGCCGCCTGGCTGTCGACGACAGCGAGGCTGGTCCCACGTCTCCCGACCGGTGAGGGTCGTCGCTGACGCGCACGCACTCATCTGGTTCCTCCAGGCCGACGAGCGCCTGAGTGCGCGAGCCCGGGATGTGCTCGAGCATGCCCAGCAGGACCCCGACGGCGGCGTCGTCGTCTCGGTGGCGAGCCGCCTCGACCTGCACTACCTCCAGCGGGCCGGCCGGTTCAGCGCGGACGACGTCCGCCGCGCGTGGGCCGTTACGGAGAACCCGACATCGAACATCAGCGCGGTCCCAATCACGGCCTCGGTGGTGGCCCACTTCGATCGCGTGGAGTTGGCTGCGCTCCGCGACCCCTGGGACCGGCTGATCACCGCTACGGCGATCGAGCTCGCCGCACCGATGGTCACGAAGGATCGCGCCATCACCGCAATCGCTGAGGCCAGCGCCTTCGATGTCATCTGGTGACCGGACTGTCCTGGCAGCGAGGGCGCCTGCGGACACCTCGTTGAGGCCGCCAGAATCCGCTCTGTCGGCGCACTCGCGGGCTGCCGGTCGTCTACCGCGACTCGTGGCCGCCCGCGGTCCGCCGGGACCCGACTCCGCGAACCGAGGACCTCAGGATCACCGGCCTGCTCCCGACGCCGCGCAAGCCGGTCGAGGACGCCGTCGCCGCGGCGCCAGCGCCGGGGGATCTGGACGGGTTCGACTTCGTCGCGATCGACGTGGAGACGGCCAACGCCCACCGCGGCTCGATCTGCGCCATCGGGGCGGCCGTCGTCCGCGGCGGCGTCGTGGTCTCCACCCACTCGTGGCTGGCGCGGCCCCCGGCGGGCCTGGACACATTCGACCGGATCAACGTCCGCCTGCACGGCATCACCGCCGACAAAGTCGCCGACCAGCCGTCCTTCGCCGAGCGGCTGGACCAGCTGGTGGCGCTCGCCGACGGACTGCCGCTGGTCGCGCATAACGCCGCCTTCGACATCGGCGCGCTGCGCGAGGCCTGCATCGTCGCCGATCGGGAGTGGCCGACCACCGACTACGCCTGCTCGCTGATCATGTCGCGGCGCGCGCTGGACCTGATCTCCTACCGCCTGCCGATGGTCGCCGCCGAGTGCGGCATCAACCTCGCCCGTCATCACGAGGCGAGCTCGGACGCGCTGGCCTGCGCCCAGGTTGTCCTGAAGCTCGCACGGCGCCGGAATGCCGGCACCCTCACCGACCTACTCAACGATCTGAAGGTGCTGGCCGGACGTCTGGACGCCGCCGCCTGGCGCGGCTGCCACGGCACGCTCGGCACCGGGCTCGTGCGGCCGGAGGCTGCGGTCGACGCCGACCCCGAGCATCCGCTGTACGGCCAGGTCCTCGTGTTCACGGGCGCCCTCAGCATCCGGCGGCAGGAGGCCTGGGACGCCGCCGCCCGCTGTGGCGCCGTGATCGAGAAGAGCGTCACCAAGCGGACAACGATGCTGGTCGTCGGCGACGGGTTCGCCGGAAGCGATCCGGCCGAGTTCAACACCGGCAAGGCGGCGAAGGCGGTGCAGTTGCGGGCGAGGGGCCACCGCATCGAGGTTCTCACCGAGGTCGACCTCGTCGACCTCCTCGCTGACGCCCGGACCTCCGGCGTTCGGGCGTCGGTTCTCGTCTGACCGCGACCCGCGCTACGCGGACGGACCGCGATCCCTGGTGAGCGTGTCCAGGTCAGCTCAACTTCACTAGGAGGCAGCCCTCACGGTGAGCCGACGAGTGTCCCTAAGCGGCCCACTCAGGGGCACGCGTCTTCGCCTCTCAAATGCCCCCCCCTCAGGTACGGGTTAATGTCTTGCCAGGCGCCGCCTAGAGCGGCTTACCTCCGTGTGCACGCTGGGAGTTATAGAAGGCCGCGGCGGACGCAGTGCTGGCATGGCCTGCGCGCTTCTAGTCCGACTTGCGCTCCTGCATCGGCAGCGACAACGTCTCTGCTCCGAATTCGATCCCATGCCTGGGATGGGTTCTTTCGAATCTCCCCCCACCGACTGCGGTCGGGGTCGTCCCCCTTGTGGAAGCATCCGGGGATGTGGGCGTAGTTAGTGGGCGAAACTTCCAGCATTTCGACCCGGTGCTGCCTTGGGACAGGGCGGTGCTGTTTGCAGTGGTCACAGTGGGCAACCAGCAGGTCGGTCTTCTCGCACCGGGTTCTCACGGGCACACCGTACGAAGGTGCAGGGTGACTTAGGTGCAGCGTCGCCCGACTGGTGGTCGTCAGGCGTGTCGGCGCGAAAGGTCGCCGACCACTCTTACCAGTCGGCGCTGAGCGAAGGGCCGGGCGCTGCGGGCGATGCGGTGCCCGGCCCTCGTCTCGGGTGGCTCAGGTTCAGCCTCGCCAGGCGTCCGCGTGCCCTGTGGCCGTGGTGGGCGCCGGTGGCCGACTGGTCACCCGCGGCGCACCAAGACACGGTAATGCTGTCGCCGTTGGCCTCGGCGACGTGCTCGGCCAGTAGCGACTAGGGCAGCTCCGCCGAGACGCCGGCACCGGGGCGGGTCGGCTCCTGGCACCCAGGCCGTCGGGCTCTGTTGCGGAGAGGACGCGACGTATGAGCTTCGTGACCCACGTGGGTCACGTGGCTGAAGACGGCGCCTGAGAGGCTGTCCCAGCAGGCAGTCCACACCGAGGACGTGACCCACACGTGACCCACGCAGCGGCAAACAGGGGTCATGAAACGGTTCGAACGGGCCTTCCGGAGGCTCCTCCAGAGCTTCTCCAGAAGGGTCGACAGGCCGGTTGACCCGCGGAAACGCGTGGAGCGGGTGACCGGGATCGAACCGGCATGGCCAGCTTGGAAGGCTGGGGCTCTACCATTGAGCTACACCCGCGGAGGTGCCCGCACAGCGTAACCGCCCTCGGTGTCGTCGCCTCCGCCAGGCACCCACCGCGCCCTGCGTGCCGCCACCTACACTCGGTCCGCCACGGGGTGTGGCGCAGCTTGGTAGCGCACCCGCTTTGGGAGCGGGGGGCCGTGGGTTCAAATCCCGCCACCCCGACCGGGGGTGCTGTCGGGTCCACATTCCGCCACCCCGGCCCGAGGGGTCACGCCCGCCGCCCCGGCCGTTCCCGCGACGTCTCTATGCTCGTGGGTCGACACCCGGCGCCGTCGGATCGGCCCGGCCCCGTCCCTGTCTTTCGATCGAGGAGCACTGCCGCTGTGAAGAGCACCATCGAGGAACTGGGCCCCACGCGGGTCCGGATGGCGATCGAGGTGCCGTGGGGGGACCTGGACCACGCCTTCGGTGAGGTCTACAAGGAGCTCGGTCGCCAGGTGCGCGTGCCCGGCTTCCGCCCCGGCAAGGTGCCCAACCGGGTGCTCGACCAGCGCATCGGCCGGCCGGTCGTGCTGGAGCAGGTCGTGCAGCACGCCATCCCGGAGGTCTACTCCGAGGTCGTGCGGGAGAACCAGGTCCGCGTCCTGGGCCAGCCCGACATCGAGGTCACCCGCCTCGACGACAACGACACCCTCGCCTTCACCGCCGAGGTCGACGTCGCCCCCAAGATCGAGCTGCCCCCGCTCGACGAGCTGGCCGTCACCGTCGACGACGTCGAGGTCTCCGACGAGGAGATCGACCAGCAGATCTCCGTCATGCGCGAGCGGTTCGCCATGCTCACCGGTGTCGACCGCGCCGCCGAGGACGGCGACTTCGTCTCCATCGACCTCGAGGCGAAGTTGAACGGCGAGGTGCTCGAGGACGGCTCGACCACCGGCATGTCCTACGAGGTCGGCACCGGCTCGCTGATGGAGGGCCTGGACGACGCCGTCCGTGGGCTCTCGGCCGACGAGTCCGCGACCTTCCAGACCGCGCTGCTCAACGGCCCGAACGCCGGCGAGCTGGCCGACGTCACCGTCACGGTCCGCTCGGTGAAGACCAAGGAGCTCCCCGAGCTCGACGACGAGTTCGCCTCCACGGCCAGCGAGTTCGACACCCTCGAGGAGCTCCGCGAGGACGTCCGCACCCGCCTGGCCCGCACCAAGGTCCTGCAGCAGGGGGCGCAGGCCCGCGACAAGCTGGTCGAGCACCTGCTCGAGACCATCGAGGTCCCCGTGCCGGAGAACCTGGTGGAGCGCGAGATCGAGTGGCGCAACCGCACCATGGAGGGCCAGCTCCAGCAGGCCGGCATGGACTGGGACAACTTCCTGCAGATGTCGGGCGTCGAGGACCGTGAGGCCTACGACGCCGACCAGCGCAAGAACGTCGAGGAGGCGGTGCGGACCCAGTTCATCCTGGACGCGATCGCCGACGCGCGGGAGATCACCGTCGACAACGAGGACCTGTCGGCGCAGATCATGGCCCAGGCCCAGCGCAGCCGGATGAGCCCGGAGCAGTACGCCCAGCAGCTGCAGCAGGGCGGCAACATCGCCGAGTTCGTCGCCGACGTCCGCCGCACCAAGGCGCTGGCCCAGCTGCTCGAGCAGACGACGATCACCGACGCCTCGGGCAAGGTCGTCGACCTCGAGGCGCTGCGCCCGCGGACGACGCAGGCCCCGGCCGCCGACGCCGAGTCCGCCGACACCGACCAGGCCGCTGGCGCCGGCGAGGCGACGACCGAGGCCACCGAGGCACCCGCCGCGGCCGGCTCCGAGGAGACCGGGGACACCGCCAAGGCCTGAGCACGGACCCCGTCCTCCTCGCCCCGAACGAGCTCGGGGCGAGCCCCTGGACGGGTTCACCGATGACGCGACGCCGTCCCACCCCGACCCCGGGGAGGGGCGGCGTCGCGCGTCCGGGGCCCGCCCCGGCCGGGTCGCTGCGCCCACGGCGAACACCGCCCGCGCCGGGACTGCTCCCCGGGACCTGCGCGTTAGGGTCGAGGCAGACCTGGCGCACCGGGCTCCCGGGCCCGCACCACCAGCCCACCCACCGAGACCGACTGCCACGACAGTCCTACGGAGGTCACCACACCCGTGAGCACCAACCCGAACCTGGCGAGCGCGCCGTTGCTGCGTGCCGCGGCCGGGGGGATGAACCTCAACGACTCGGTCTACGAGCGTCTGCTGCGCGAGCGCATCATCTTCCTGGGCAGCCAGGTCGACGACGTCATCGCCAACCAGCTGGCCGCCCAGATGCTCCTGCTGTCCGCCGAGGACCCGAAGCAGGACATCCACCTGTACATCAACTCGCCCGGTGGCTCGGTCACGGCCGGCATGGCCATCTACGACACGATGCAGTTCATCGACTGCGACGTCGCCACCTACGGCATGGGCCTGGCCGCCTCGATGGGCCAGTTCCTGCTGACCGCCGGCACCAGGGGCAAGCGCTACGCCCTCCCGCACGCGCGGATCATGATGCACCAGCCGTCGGCCGGCGTCGGTGGCACCGCCTCCGACATCGCCATCCAGGCCGACCTGTTCCGCCGCACCAAGCGGGAGCTCAACGAGCTGCAGTCGCTGCACACCGGGCAGCCCATCGAGCAGATCGAGAAGGACTCCGACCGCGACCGCTGGTTCACCGCGCAGGAAGCCCTCGAGTACGGCTTCGTCGACCACGTGGTGAGCCGGGCGACCATGACCGACAGCGCCAACCCGGTCACCGACAACTGAGGTCCGGAGGACTGACGATGAGCAACTTCCAGATGCCCTCCAGCCGCTACATCCTGCCCTCCTTCGTGGAGCGCACGAGCTACGGCATGAAGGAGTCCAACCCCTACAACAAGCTCTTCGAGGAACGGATCATCTTCCTCGGGGTGCAGATCGACGACGCCTCGGCCAACGACGTGATGGCCCAGCTGATCACGCTGGAGTCGGCCGACCCGGACCGCGACATCACGATCTACATCAACTCACCCGGTGGCTCGTTCACCTCGCTGATGGCGATCTACGACACGATGATGTTCGTCCGCCCCGACATCCAGACCGTCTGCATGGGCCAGGCCGCCTCCGCCGCCGCCGTCCTGCTGGCTGCCGGGACGCCGGGCAAGCGGCTGGCCCTGCCGTACTCGCGGGTGCTGATCCACCAGCCCTCCGGCGAGTCCGGCGGCCAGGTGTCCGACCTCGAGATCCACGCCGCGGAGATCCAGCGGGTGCGGTCCCAGATGGAGGAGATCCTGGCGCGCCACACCGGGCAGACCGTCGACCAGGTCCGCACCGACATCGAGCGCGACAAGATCCTCACCGCCGAGGAGTCCAAGGCCTACGGCATCGTCGACCAGGTCATCCAGAGCCGGAAGCTGAACGCACTCCCCGGCTGAGTCCGGTCGGTACGGGGTCGAGGGTTGCGCGTGTCGCGCCTTGGCCCCGTACCGTCGGGGGACGCGGGACGCATGAGGTCAGCATCGCCTCGACCGGGCGAGTCATCGCCCGACGGGAACGGTGCCGGCAGGTACGGTCGGCGAGCGCCCGATCCCCGGCTGAGCGAGCCGGGAGGAGAGCCTCGCGGAGTGTGGGGCCGTGTACGGGACATCAGCAGATTCACACGCAGGTACCTGAGACCAGGACCTGATTCCCCGAGGTGGAGGTCAGCAGGTGGCACGAATCGGTGAGAGCGGTGACCTGCTCAAGTGCTCGTTCTGCGGCAAGAGCCAGAAGCAGGTCAAGAAGCTCATCGCTGGGCCCGGGGTCTACATCTGCGACGAGTGCATCGACCTCTGCAACGAGATCATCGAGGAAGAGCTCTCGGAGTCGTCGGACCTGAAGTTCGACGAGCTGCCGAAGCCCAAGGAGATCCACGACTTCCTCGAGCAGTACGTGATCGGCCAGGACAAGGCCAAGCGGACGCTCTCGGTGGCGGTCTACAACCACTACAAGCGGGTGCAGGCCGGCGGCGGCGGGCGGGACGACTCGGTCGAGCTCGCCAAGTCCAACATCCTGCTCATGGGCCCCACCGGCTGCGGCAAGACGCACCTGGCCCAGACGCTGGCGCGGATGCTCAACGTCCCGTTCGCCATCGCCGACGCGACCGCCCTCACCGAGGCCGGGTACGTCGGTGAGGACGTCGAGAACATCCTGCTCAAGCTGATCCAGGCCGCCGACTACGACGTCAAGCGCGCCGAGACGGGGATCATCTACATCGACGAGGTCGACAAGATCGCCCGCAAGAGCGAGAACCCCTCGATCACCCGTGACGTCTCCGGCGAGGGCGTGCAGCAGGCGCTGCTGAAGATCCTCGAGGGGACGACGGCGTCGGTGCCCCCGCAGGGTGGCCGCAAGCACCCGCACCAGGAGTTCATCCAGATCGACACGACGAACGTGCTGTTCATCGTGGGCGGCGCGTTCGCCGGGCTGGAGAAGATCATCGAGCAGCGGGCCGGCAAGCAGGGCATCGGCTTCGGCTCGGAGATCCGCGGCAAGAAGGAGATCGAGGAGGCCAACGCCTTCGCCGAGGTCATGCCGGAGGACCTCCTGAAGTTCGGGATGATCCCCGAGTTCATCGGCCGGCTCCCCGTGATCACCAGCGTGCAGAAGCTGGACCGTGAGGCGCTGATCAACATCCTGACCGAGCCGAAGAACGCCCTGGTGCGCCAGTACCGGCGGCTGTTCGAGCTCGACGGGGTGGAGCTCGAGTTCACCGAGGACGCCCTCGAGGCGATCGCCGACCAGGCCATCCTGCGCGGGACCGGTGCCCGCGGTCTGCGGGCGATCATGGAGGAGGTCCTCCAGTCGGTCATGTACGACGTCCCCAGCCGGGACGACGTCGCCTCCGTGGTGATCACCAAGGAGGTCGTGCTGGAGCACGTGAACCCGACGATCGTGCCCCGCAAGCCGACCCGCGCCCCGCGCGAGAAGAGCGCCTGAGAGACACCCCCGCTCGTAGCGGGACCCTTGCAAGGGGCCCGGCGGCCCGTCTCCCACGAGGGAGGCGGGCCGCCGTCGTCTGCCACGGGGGGACTGCGCCTGCCGCGCCCGGCGGCCTGCAGGACCTCCCGCGCCGGCCCGGGGAGGCACGAGTGGTGCGCGGTCGTGGCGCGGTCCCGTCCCAGGACCGCGCCACGACCGCACCACCGGCGCAACCGGTACGGGTCAGGCCTCCGCGGCGGGGGCGAGGACGACGTCCACCGACAGCGGGCCCTCACCGGCGACGATCTCCAGCGCGGCGATCCGGCCCGCCTCGGCGAGGTCCCGGCGTCCGGCCTCCACCAGCGGCACCTGCTCGGCCGGCGCGGTGACCGTCGCCGACTCCACGTCGGCCCGCATCGACTGCTTGGCGTCGGACTTCGCCTTGCGCACCCCGGCCAGCGCCGCCGCCACGACGGTCACCACCGACGGGTTCCCGCCGGTGGGCAGCTCGGCGGCGGCCGGCCACGCGGCGCGGTGCACCGAGCCGGTCTGCCACCACGACCAGACCTCCTCGGTGACGAACGGCAGCACGGGCGCGAACAGCCGCAGCTGCACCGACAGCGCGATCGCCAGGGTGGCCTGGGCGGAGCGGGCCGCGTCGTCCGAGCCGTAGGCGCGGGACTTCACCAGCTCCACGTAGTCGTCGCAGAACGACCAGAAGAACGCCTCGGCCACCTCGAGGGCGCGGGTGTAGTTGTAGGCCTCCATCGCCGCCGTCGCCTCCTCGACCACGGCCGCCAGCCCGGCCAGCAGCCCGAGGTCCATCGGCTCGGTCACGGCCGAGGCCGACAGGTCGGCCGAGGCCCCCAGCCCCAGCACGAACTTGCCGACGTTGAGGATCTTGATGGCCAGCCGGCGGCCGACCTTCATCTGCGCCTCGTCGAACGGCGAGTCCGCACCCGGCCGCGCACCGGCGGCCCGCCACCGGACGGCGTCGGTGCCGAAGCGCTCCAGGACGTCGATCGGGGTGACGACGTTGCCCTTCGACTTCGACATCTTCTTGCGGTCGGGGTCGACGACGAAGCCGGAGATCGTGGCGTGCGTCCACGGGACCGTGCCGAACTCGAAGTGCGAGCGGACGACGGTGGAGAACAGCCAGGTGCGGATGATGTCGTGCGCCTGCGGCCGCTGGTCCATCGGGAAGACCTTGGCGAACAGCTCCGGGTCGGTGTCCCAGCCCGAGGCCACCTGCGGCGACAGCGACGACGTCGCCCAGGTGTCCATGACGTCGGGGTCGGCCATGAACCCGCCCGGCTCGCCGCGCTGCTCCTCGGTGAAGCCCTCGGGCACGTCGGACGACGGGTCGACCGGCAGCGCCGACTCGGGCGCGAGGATGGGCTGGCTGTAGTCCGGCTCGCCCTCGGAGTCCAGCCGGTACCAGACCGGGAACGGGACGCCGAAGAACCGCTGCCGGCTGATCAGCCAGTCACCGTTGAGCCCCTCGACCCAGTTGTCGTAGCGGTGCCGCATGTGCTCCGGCACCCAGGTGATCTCCCGGCCGCGGGCGATGAGGGCATCGCGCAGGTCGGCGTCCCGGCCGCCGTTGCGGATGTACCACTGGCGGGTGGTGACGATCTCCAGCGGCCGGTCGCCCTTCTCGTAGAACTTCACCGGGTGGGTGATCGGCGTGGGGTCGCCGTGCAGGTCGCCGGACTCGCGCAGCAGCTCGACCATGCGCTCGCGGGCGGCGTGCGCGGTCCGGCCGGCCAGCTCCCGGTAGGCCGAGGCGGCGCCGTCGGAGGACAGGCCCGCCGGCGGCTCGGGGACCAGCCGGCCGTCCCAGCCGATCACCGCGCGGGTGGGCAGCTGCAGCTCCCGCCACCACGTGACGTCGTTGAGGTCGCCGAAGGTGCAGATCATCGCGATGCCCGAGCCCTTGTCCGGCTCGGCGAGGCGGTGGGCCACCACCGGCACCTCGACGTCGAACACCGGCGTGCGCACCGTCCGACCGAACAGCGGCTGGTACCGCTCGTCGTCGGGGTGGGCGACCAGCGCGACGCAGGCGGGCAGCAGCTCGGGGCGGGTGGTCTCGATGAAGACCGGGCCCTCCGGGCCGGAGAAGGAGATCCGGTGGTAGGCGCCGGGCCGCTCGCGGTCCTCGAGCTCGGCCTGGGCGACCGCCGTCCGGAAGGTGACGTCCCACAGGGTCGGCGCCTCCTGCGCGTAGGCCTCGCCGCGGGCGAGGTTGTGCAGGAACATGCGCTGCGCCGTGGCGCGGGAGGACTCCGAGATCGTCCGGTAGACGTTCGACCAGTCCACCGACAGGCCCACCCGCCGCCAGAGCTCCTCGAAGGCGGCCTCGTCGACCGCGGTCAGCTGCTCGCACAGCTCGACGAAGTTGCGCCGGGAGATCGGCAGCTGGTCCTTGCCCGGCTTGGCGGGGGGCTGGAAGTCGGGGTCGTACGGCAGCGACGGGTCGCAGCGGACGCCGTAGTAGTTCTGCACCCGGCGCTCGGTGGGCAGGCCGTTGTCGTCCCAGCCCATCGGGTAGAACACGTGCTTGCCGCGCATCCGCTGGTAGCGGGCGACGATGTCGGTGTGGGTGTAGCTGAACACGTGCCCCACGTGCAGGGAGCCGCTGGCCGTCGGCGGGGGGGTGTCGATCGACCAGATCTGCTCGCGCGGGCCGGCCAGCGCGGTCGCCCGGTCGAAGGCGTAGGTGTCCTCGGCCGCCCAGCGGCCGGTCCACTTCTCCTCCAGCCCGTCCAGCGACGGCTTCTCCGGTACGCCGACGGAGCCTCCCGGGGCGGGGGTGTCCGGGGTGCGGGTGTCGGTGACCATGTACCTCATCCTAAGAAGTGGGTGGCTGGCATCCTGGGGAGGATGAGCACCAGCAGTTCCGCGGGCCGCCGGCCCGACGACGTCGACCTGGCCCGCGTCGAGGCGGAACTGCTGGCCCGCTGGCCGGAGAGCCGTCTCCAGCCCTCGCTCAGCCGCATCTCCGCCCTCCTCGACCTGCTGGGCAGCCCCCAGCGTGCCTACCCCGTGGTCCAGGTCGCCGGCACCAACGGCAAGACGACGACCGCGCGCATGGTCGACCAGTTGCTGCGCGGCTTCGGGCTGCGGGTGGGCCGCTTCACCAGCCCGCACCTGCAGTCGGTGCGCGAGCGGATCGTGCTCGACGGCGAGCCGGTGAGCCCCGAGCGGTTCGTGGAGACCCACGCCGACATCGCGCCCTACGTGCAGATGGTCGACACCGCCGGCGAGCACCCGATGAGCTTCTTCGAGGTCATGGTGGGCATGGCGTACGCGACCTTCGCCGACGCCCCGGTCGACGTCGCGGTGATCGAGGTCGGCATGGGCGGCACCTGGGACGCCACCAACGTGGTCGACGCCCGCGTCGCCGTCGTGACCCCGGTCGCCCTCGACCACGCCGAGTACCTCGGGCCCGACGTCCCCACGATCGCCGGTGAGAAGGCCGGGATCATCAAGCGCGACGCCATCGCCGTCCTCGCCCGCCAGCAGCCCGGGGCGCTGGACGCGCTGGTGCGCCGTGCGGTCGAGGTGGAGGCGGTCGTCGCCCGCGAGGGCACCGAGTTCGGCGTCCTCGACCGGAAGGTCGCCGTCGGCGGGCAGCAGCTGCGGCTGCAGGGCCTCGGCGGCGAGTACGACGAGGTCTTCCTGCCGCTGTTCGGTGCCCACCAGGCGCAGAACGCGGCCACCGCGCTGGCCGCCGTCGAGGCGTTCCTCGGCGCCGGCGCCACCACCGGCCCCATCGACGTCGACACCGTCCGCGCCGCGTTCGCCGCCGTCCGCTCGCCCGGCCGGCTGGAGCGGGTGCGCACCAGCCCGACCGTGCTCGTCGACGCCGCGCACAACCCCGCGGGCATGGCCGCGACGGTGGAGGCCATCCGGGAGTCCTTCGACTTCACCCGGCTCGTGGGCGTGGTCGGCGCGGTGCGCGGCAAGGACCTCGCCGGCATGCTCGCCGCGCTCGAGGAGGTCTGCGCCGAGCTGGTGGTCACCCAGAACAGCTCGCCGCGCGCGGTACCGGCCGACGAGCTCGGCGCCCTGGCCGCCGACGTCTTCGGCGCCGACCGCGTCAGCGTCTCGCCGCGGCTGCCCGAGGCCCTCACCGAGGCCATCGAGCTGGCCGAGGCCGGGCCGGACGACGCCCTCGGCGGCTCCGGGGTGCTGGTCACCGGCAGCGTCATCACGGCGGGGGAGGCCCGCACCCTGATGGGTGGGGCGACGCCGTGACCGCGCCGGACGTGGCGCGGGCCGCCCGGGCGCTGCGCGGTGCGGCTGCCGGCGTCCTCGCGCTGGAGGGCATCGCGGTGCTGTTCGTCCCCCGGGGGATCGCGCAGAGCGGGCCCGGCCTGACCGGCGGCCGGCTGACCGGGCTCCTCGTGCTGGCGGTGCTGCTGGTCCTCGCGGCGGGCGTGCAGCGCCGCTCCTGGGGGCTGGTCGCCGCGACCGCGCTGCAGGTGCCGCTGCTGGCGACCGGCTTCCTCAACGGCGTCATGTGGTTCGTCGCCGGCGCGTTCGTGCTCATCTGGCTGTACCTGCTGCAGATCCGCAAGGAGCTGCTGGGCTCCCCGTTCCGGGAACCCGCGCCGGGGAACGGCGGCGATCCGTCCGCGTAGGCTCCGCGCTCGTGTCTGAAGCCACTCCCCGCACCCTGGTCCTCGTCAAGCCCGACGGCGTCGCCCGTGGCCTGGTCGGCGAGGTGATCTCGCGCCTGGAGGCCAAGGGCCTGCGCCTGGTCGCCGCCGAGCTGCGCACCCTGACCGCCGAGGTCGCCGAGACCCACTACGCCGAGCACCGGGAGCGGCCGTTCTTCCCGTCGCTGGTCGAGTTCATCACCAGCGGCCCGCTCATGGCCCTGGTCGTCGAGGGCCCGCGGGCGATCGAGGCCTTCCGGGCGCTGGCCGGCGCCACCGACCCCGTGCAGGCCGGCCCGGGCACCATCCGCGGGGACTTCGCCCTCGAGGTGCAGAACAACATCGTGCACGGCTCGGACTCGCCGGAGTCCGCCGCCCGCGAGATCGCGCTGTTCTTCCCTGACCTGGCCTGACACCCGCGAGATCGGCGGTCTCGTGGCGCTCCGGAGCTGATGGCCACCGGATCGCCGATCTCGTGCCCGGAGGGCGCGTCTACCCTGGACGGGTCATGACTGGGACCACGCGCCATGCCCCGGGGGAGACCCTCTACCCCCGCCTCGAACCGCTCCTCGCGCAGGTGCAGAAGCCGATCCAGTACGTCGGCGGTGAGCTCAACGCGCAGGTGAAGGCCTGGGACGACGTCGCCGTCCACTGGGCGCTGATGTACCCCGACGCCTACGAGGTCGGACTCCCCAACCAGGGCCTGATGATCCTCTACGAGGTGCTCAACGAGCGCCCCGACGCCCTCGCCGAGCGCACCTACGCCGTCTGGCCGGACCTCGCCGGCCTGATGCGCGAGCACGGCGTCCCCCAGTTCACCGTCGACGCCCACCGCGCCGTCGGCGACTTCGACCTGCTCGGCGTCAGCTTCGCCACCGAGCTGGGCTACACCAACCTGCTCGAGGCCCTCGACCTCGCCCGCGTCCCGCTGCACGCGCTCGACCGCGACGAGACCCACCCGGTGGTGGTCGCCGGCGGGCACGCGGCGTTCAACCCCGAGCCGATCGCGGACTTCGTCGACTGCGCCGTGCTCGGTGACGGCGAGCAGGCCGTCGGCGACATCACCGACGTGGTCAAGGCGTGGAAGGAGCAGGGCCGGCCGGGTGGCCGCGTCGAGCTGCTCGCCCGCCTGGCGCGGGTGGACGGCGTCTACGTGCCGCGGTTCTACGCCGTCGCCTACGGCCCGGACGGCGCGATCGCCGCCGTGACCCGGACGCGGGACGACGTCCCCGCGCGGGTGGGCAAGCGCACGGTCATGGACCTCGACGAGTGGCCCTATCCCAAGACGCCCCTGGTCCCGCTCGCCGAGAGCGTGCACGAGCGGATGAGCGTGGAGATCTTCCGCGGCTGCACCCGCGGCTGCCGGTTCTGCCAGGCCGGGATGATCACCCGCCCGGTGCGCGAGCGGACCATCACCGGCATCGGCTCGATGGTCGACCAGGGGCTGCGGGCCACCGGCTACGAGGAGGTCGGGCTGCTGTCGCTGTCCAGCGCCGACCACTCCGAGATCGGCCAGCTGGCCAAGGAGCTCGCCGACCGCTACGAGGGCACCAACACCGGCCTGTCCCTGCCGTCCACCCGGGTGGACGCGTTCAACGTCACGCTGGCCAACGAGCTGTCCCGCAACGGCCGGCGCTCCGGGCTGACGTTCGCCCCCGAGGGGGGCAGCGAGCGGATCCGCCGGGTGATCAACAAGACGGTGTCCAAGGAGGATCTCGTCCGCACCGTCACCACCGCCTACGCCAACGGCTGGCGGCAGGTGAAGCTCTACTTCATGTGCGGTCTGCCGACCGAGACCGACGAGGACGTGCTGGAGATCGCCGAGCTCGCGGTCGAGGTCATCCGGGCCGGGCGGGAGGCCAGCGGCTCCAAGGACGTCCGCTGCACCGTCTCCATCGGCGGGTTCGTGCCCAAGCCGCACACGCCGTTCCAGTGGGCCGGGCAGGCCAGCGCCGAGACCATCGACGCCCGGCTCAGGCTCCTCCGGCAGGCGATCAACAGCGACCGCCGGATCGGCCGCTCCATCGGCCTGCGCTACCACGACGGCAAGCCCGGCGTGGTCGAGGGCCTGCTCTCCCGCGGCGACCGGCGCGTCGGCCGGGTCATCGAGCGGGTGTGGCGCGAGGGCGGCCGGTTCGACGGCTGGAGCGAGCACTTCTCCTACGAGCGCTGGACGGCGGCCGCCGCCGAGGAGCTCAGCCCCTTCGGGGTCGACCTGGACTGGTTCACCACCCGGGAGCGCACCCAGGACGAGATCCTGCCCTGGGACCACCTGGACTCCGGGCTGGACAAGGAGTGGCTCTGGGACGACTGGCAGGAGGCGCTCTCCGAGGAGGAGGTCGCCGACTGCCGGTGGACCCCCTGCTACGACTGCGGCGTCTGCCCGACCAACGGCACCGAGATCCAGATCGGGCCGACCGGGCGCAGCCTGCTCCCGCTCACGGTCGTCGGCCGGTAGTGGCCCGCCAACCCGAGGGGCCGCCCCCGCCGCCGACCGTCCAGAGGCTGCGGCTGCGCTACGCCAAGCGCGGCCCGCTGCGCTTCGCCTCCCACCGGGACCTCGCGCGGGCGCTGGAGCGCGCGCTGCGGCGGGCCCGGGTGCCCATGGCGTTCTCCGCCGGGTTCAGCCCCCACCCGAAGATCTCCTACGTGGGCGCGGCGCCGACCGGGGCGGCGAGCGAGGCCGAGTACGTCGAGATCGGCCTCGCCGAGCGCCGGGACCCCGAGGCCGTGCGCGCCGCGCTCGACGCGTCGCTGCCCCCGGGCGTCGACGTCCTCGAGTGCGTCGAGGCCGCCGAGGGCGGCGGCTCGCTGGCCGACCGGATCGACGCCGCCCGCTGGCGGGTCGAGCTGCCGGGGGTGGAGCCGGAGGAGCTGGCCGCCGCCGTCGCGACCTTCCTGGCCAGCGACGTGGTCACCGTCGCCAAGCGCACCAAGAACGGCCTGCGGGACGTCGACGCGCGGGAGCCGGTGGTCTCGGCTGCGGCGGCGGGCACAGCAGGTTGTGCCATACTGACCATGGTCGTCCGGCAGGTGACGCCCGCCGTTCGACCCGACGACGTGTTGGCCGCTCTCGCTGCCGTCGCCGACCTGCGCCCGCCGTCGCCCCCCCGGGCCGTGCGTGAGGCGCAGGGCCGGCTCGACGACAGCGGGGTCGTGGCCGACCCGCTCGGTCCGGACCGCGCGGCGCGCACCCGCTGCCAGGGGGAGCACGCGGCGGTCTGACCGGTGGGGCCGGAGCCTCGCGACGTCGAGCGGCACGACTGCCAGACGTGACGCACCCCGAGATCTCGCAGGACCGAAGACCAGCTCCACCCGGCACCGGCCGCGGTCACCACCGCGCGGCGCCGGCCACAGACTTCGCGAGTCGAGCTCGCCGCCGCACCCGCGCGGCGGCCCGACCCGCCCAACCCGTGCTCCTGCGCGGCCGCCAGTCCTCGTGATCGGCGCCCGGGAGCACCACACAGGAGGCGAGCCCTCGTGGCCGACCAGAACGACGAGACCACCCCCACCGCGGAGCCCACCCCGGCCGGCGACACCGCACCGGCCGACGAGGGCCTGGACCCCGCGGCCCTGCCGGAGGACGCCGACGTCAGCGGCGCCGACGCCGCCGAGGACCCCGCCGGGCCGGCACCCGGGGCGCTGGCCGTCCCGGAGGCGCTGACCGTGCCCGAGGCGGCCGCCGCACCCGCACCCGAGGCGCAGGCGGCTCCCGAGGCCGAGGCGGCTCCCGAGCCGGAGGCGGCTCCCGGGGCGGCTCCCGCGCCGGAGCCCGAGGTGGCTCCCGAGCCCGTGGCAGCCACGCCGCCGGTCGAGCACGACCCGGAGCACGACGACCACCCGGCCTCCCGGTTCGGCGCCCAGTTCAGCTCGCCGGAGCCCACGGCGGTCATCGCCCGGCCCCGCCGACGGGCGACCCGGCCGGCCGGCGCCGCCGACCCCGACGCCTACACCGCCGCACCGCCTGCGGCGCCGACGATGCCGGCGTTCGTCAGCTTCGTCGCCCCGGCCGAGACCGAGGTCCCGCCCGCGCCGCGCCGGCGCAGCCGCCGCCCCGCCGAGTCCCCCGTGGTCGAGGAGGCCGACGTCGCGCCGCTCGAGGACCGCGACGAGGAGGAGACGCCCGCGCCCCGGTCGCGCCGCGGGCGGTCCCGCCGCCGCGGCACCGGTGACGAGCCGGCCGCGCCCGTCGAGGTCGTCGACGCCGACGAGGACACCGACACCGAGGTCGACACCGACACCGAGGTCGACACCGACAGCGACGTCGACACCGACAGCGACGTCGATGCCGAGTCGGAGGACCGCGACGACAGCGGCACCGGCGGCAGCCGTCGCCGGCGTCGCGGCCGCCGGGGCCGCGGCCGTGGCCGCAGCGGCGACGACTCCGGCGACGCCGAGGACTCCGACGAGGCCCAGGACGAGGACGCCGGCGACGAGCCGGGTGCCGAGGACCCCGACGAGGACGACGCCGAGGGCGACACCGACGTCGGCGAGGACACCGCCGAGGGCGACGAGGCCGAGGGCGGCTCCAGCACCCGCCGCCGCCGCCGTCGTCGCCGGCGGGGGAGCACCGGCGAGGGTGAGGCCGCCGCCGAGGCCGACGACGACCGCCCCGAGCGAGCCGGCCGCAACGGCCGCACCACCAGCGACGACGACGTCAAGGGCGTCACCGGCTCGACCCGGCTCGAGGCCAAGCGCCAGCGCCGCCGCGACGGCCGGGACAGCGGCCGGCGCCGCGCGCCGATCCTCACCGAGTCGGAGTTCCTCGCCCGCCGCGAGGCGGTGGACCGCAAGATGGTCATCCGCCAGCGGGGCGAGCGCACCCAGATCGCCGTCCTCGAGGACGACGTGCTCGTCGAGCACTACGTGACCCAGGCGCAGGCGACGTCCTTCGCCGGCAACGTCTACCTCGGCCGCGTGCAGAACGTGCTGCCCAGCATGGAGGCGGCGTTCGTCGACATCGGCAAGGGGCGCAACGCCGTCCTGTACGCCGGTGAGGTCAACTGGGACGCGGCGGGGCTGAGTGGCAAGCAGCGCTCGATCGAGCAGGCGATGAAGTCCGGCGACAAGGTCCTCGTGCAGGTCACCAAGGACCCGATCGGCCACAAGGGCGCCCGCCTCACCCAGCAGATCAACCTGCCCGGCCGGTTCCTGGTCTACGTGCCCGGCGGCTCGATGACCGGCATCAGCCGCAAGCTGCCCGACACCGAGCGGCAGCGGCTCAAGGACATCCTCAAGAAGATCGTCCCCGAGGACGCCGGCGTCATCATCCGCACCGCCGCCGAGGGTGCCTCCGAGGAGGAGTTGACCCGCGACGTCGCCCGCCTGCAGGCGCAGTGGGAGGTCATCTCCAAGAAGGCGGAGTCCACCTCCAGCGCGCCGACGCTGCTCTACGGCGAGCCCGACCTCGCCATCCGCGTCATCCGCGACGTCTTCAACGAGGACTTCAAGGAGCTCGTCGTCCAGGGCGACGACGCCTGGGACACGGTCGAGGCCTACGTCGCGCACGTCTCCCCGGAGCTGACCGGCCGGCTCTCGCGCTACACCGGCGAGGGCGACGTCTTCCGGGACCTGCGGGTCGACGAGCAGCTGGCCAAGGCCCTCGACCGGAAGGTGTGGCTGCCCTCCGGCGGCTCTCTGGTCATCGACCGCACCGAGGCGATGACCGTCGTCGACGTCAACACCGGCAAGTTCACCGGTTCCGGCGGCAACCTCGAGCAGACCGTCACCCGCAACAACATGGAGGCGGCCGAGGAGATCGTCCGGCAGCTCCGGCTGCGGGACATCGGCGGCATCATCGTCATCGACTTCATCGACATGGTGCTCGAGAGCAACCGCGACCTCGTGCTGCGGCGGCTGACCGAGTGCCTGGGCCGTGACCGCACCAAGCACCAGGTCGCCGAGGTCACCTCGCTGGGCCTGGTGCAGATGACGCGCAAGCGGGTCGGCCAGGGCCTGCTGGAGGTCTTCTCCGAGCCGTGCGAGCACTGCCGCGGCCGCGGAGTCCTGGTGAACACCGATCCGGTGGACGAGCGCCGCCGCAGCGGCGGCAACGGCTCCGGCGGTTCCGGTGGCGGCAACGGCCGCCGTGACCAGGGCCGGACCGACCGCGGCAGGGACAACGGGCAGGCCAAGGAGGTCGGCCCGGCCGAGGCGCCCGAGCCCGCGGTCCGCGAGAGCGTCGCCGTCGAGGTGGCGGCGCCCGCGGCCGGCGCCCCGGACGGCGAGGGTGAGGGCCAGCGCTCCGGCGGACGGCGCAGCCGCGGCCGGCGCGGCCGCAACCAGGCCGGTGAGGAGCGGGCAGCCGAGGACGCCGCGGTGCTCGCCGCGCCCGGCGTCCTGGACGAGGCGACGCCGGAGGAGGGGCCCGTCCCGGCCCGGGTCGCCGACGACGCCCCGGTCCCGGCGGAGGTCACGGTGGTGGACGGCGCGCCGGCCCCGGCAGTGGTCCCCGTTCCGCCCGAGCGGACCGCGTCCCCCGAGCCCACCGCTGCGGCCGAGCGCACCGTTGCCCCCGAGCCCACTGCCGCGGCCGAGCCCACCGCTGCGCCCGAGCCCACCGCCCCGGCCGCGGCCCCGCGGACCGAGGCGGCCGACGAGACCGGGAACCCGGCCGACGTGGGGACGCCGTTCGCGGCGGCGGTGCCGGCCGGTACCGACGAGGAGGCGGTGCCCGCCGGTGCCGGCCCCGACGACCCCGGCCCCGTCGACGAGCCGGTGGCCGACGCCCCGGCGGCCGAGCCCCTCGCGTCCGGGGTCCCCGTGGCCGACGACGGGACGGCGACCGCCGTGACGACCCGGCCGCGCCGGCGCCGCGCGGCCAGCCGGCCGGCCGGACCGCCGGCCTCGTGAGTGAGGGCCCCTCCGCGAGCCCAGGGCGCGCCAGGAGGGGCCGACTCCGGGGGTCGGGCACCGGGTTCGACCCGGTCCCGATCCCTCGGGTACGCTGGTCGGGTTGCATCGCCACGGGCCGGGCACCGCAGGGTGTCGCCTGGCAGGCGCGCAGCCCGTCCAGCACCCGATGCCCGTCGTCGGGGTGCACGCAGGACACGTTGAAGCGATCGAGGAGTCAGTGGTGTACGCAGTCGTGAAGGCCGGTGGCCGGCAGCACAAGGTGGCCGTGGGCGACCGGTTCACGGTCAACCGTCTCGTGGGTGAGGCGGGCGACACCGTCACCCTCCCGGCCCTCCTCCTGGTCGACGGTGACACCGTCACCAGCGACGCGCAGGCGCTGGCCGGCGTGACCGTGACCGGCGAGATCGTCGGCCACGGAAAGGGCCCGAAGATCCGCATCCACAAGTTCAAGAACAAGACCGGCTACCACAAGCGTCAGGGGCACCGTCAGCCCCTCACCGACGTCGTGGTCCGCGACATCACGAAGGGCTGACGACGACATGGCACACAAGAAGGGCGCCTCGTCCTCCCGCAACGGCCGCGACTCGAACGCGCAGCGCCTCGGCGTCAAGCGCTTCGGTGGTCAGGTCGTGAAGGCCGGCGAGATCATCGTGCGCCAGCGTGGTACCCACTTCCACCCGGGCCTGGGTGTCGGCCGCGGCAGCGACGACACGCTGTTCGCCCTGGAGGCCGGCGCGGTCACCTTCGGCTCGCGACGCGGTCGCCGGACGGTCTCCATCTCCGCCGTCGAGGCCTGACGGAGGAGCCCTCTGGCGCCCCACCGCGCAGGCTGGCGGGGGGCCTGCAGAAGGGCCCACAGCACACTCACCACGCGTACGAGCGCACGGGCCACCGGCCCGTGCGCTCGTGGCGCTTGACACCCGAGAACTGAGAGGCGGCGCGGACATGGCCGCTTTCGTCGACCGCGTGGTCGTCCACGTGGCGGCCGGCAACGGCGGCCACGGGGTGGCGTCGATCCACCGCGAGAAGTTCAAGCCGCTGGGCGGCCCCGACGGGGGCAACGGCGGGGACGGCGGCAACGTCGTCCTCGAGGTCGACCCCAGCGTGCACACCCTGCTCGACTTCCACCACCGCCCGCACCAGAAGGCCGGCAACGGCCGCCCGGGCGAGGGCAGCAACCGCCACGGCGCCCGCGGTGAGGACCGCGTGCTGCGCGTCCCCGCCGGCACCGTGGTGAGCACACCCGACGGCCGGGTCATCGCCGACCTCGTGGGCGCCGGCACCCGCGTGGTGCTCGCGCACGGCGGCAAGGGCGGCCTCGGCAACGCCGCGCTGGCCAACGCCCGGCGCAAGGCGCCCGGCTTCGCGCTGCTCGGCGAGCCCGGCGAGGCCTTCGACGCCGTCATCGAGCTCAAGAGCATCGCCGACGTCGGTCTGGTCGGGTTCCCCTCGGCCGGCAAGTCGTCGCTGATCGCCGCGATGTCCGCGGCCCGGCCGAAGATCGCCGACTACCCCTTCACCACGCTGGTGCCCAACCTCGGCGTGGTCCGGGCCGGCGACGTCGCGTTCACCATGGCCGACGTCCCGGGTCTGATCCCCGGCGCCTCGACCGGCAAGGGCCTGGGCCTGGAGTTCCTCCGCCACATCGAGCGCTGTGCCGTCCTGGTGCACGTGGTCGACATGGCGACGATGGAGCCCGGCCGCGACCCCGAGAGCGACATCGAGGCCCTCGAGCACGAGCTCGCCGAGTACAGCGGCGAGGAGATCGACCTGGTGGGCCGGCTGCGGATCGCCGTCCTCAACAAGATCGACGTCCCGGACGCCCGTGAGCTGGTCGACCTGGTGCGCGGCACCCTCCAGGAGCGCGGGCTGCAGGTCTTCCCGGTCAGCGCCGCGACGGGGGAGGGGCTGCGCGAGCTCGGCTTCGCGCTGGCCGCGGCCGTCGACGAGCACCGCGCCGCGCTGCCGGAGCCCGAGGCGGTCCGCATCACGCTGACCCCGCGTGCGGTCGACGACGGCGGGTTCACCGTCGAGCGCGACCCGGAGGACGACGAGGCGTTCGTCGTGCGCGGGGTCAAGCCGGAGCGCTGGGTGCGCCAGACCGACTTCACCAACGACGAGGCCGTGGGCTTCCTCGCCGACCGCCTCAACCGGCTCGGTGTCGAGGAGGAGCTGGCGAAGGCGGGGGCGCGGGAGGGCGACGCGGTCACCATCGGCGGCGTCACCTTCGACTGGGCGCCCACCCTCCCGGCCGGCACGCTCACCGTCGAGGAGAGCGCCGGGCTCGGCGGGCGCGGCACCGACGCGCGCATCGACGCGCCCCACCGCGTGCGGGCCGAGGAGCGGCTGGCGGCCAAGCGGGCCCGCCGGGTGCCCTTCGAGCTCAGCGACACCTGGACCGAGGAGGACCTCCCCGTCGAGGAGGACACGTGAGCGGGCTCGCGAACCCACCGATGGGCACGGCGGCGCCGCCGACGCGACCGGCGGGCGCCGGCGAGGTGGGCCCGTGACCGCCCGCCCGGAGATCGCCGGCGCGCGGCGGGTCGTGGTCAAGGTCGGCTCGTCGTCGCTGACCACGCTGCCCGGCGGGCTCGACGAGGTGCGGCTGTCGGCACTGGTCGACGTCCTCGGGGCCGCCCGTGCCGCCGGACGCGAGGTTGTGCTGGTCTCCTCCGGGGCGATCGCGGCCGGGCTGGCCCCGCTGGGCATCGACGGCCGCCCGCGGGATCTCGCCACCGCCCAGGCCGCGGCCAGCGTCGGGCAGCTGCGGCTGGTGCAGACCTACGCCGACGCCTTCGCCCGCCACGGGGTCACCGTGGGCCAGGTGCTGCTGACCGCCGACGACCTGACCCGGCGCAGCCACTACCGCAACGCCCAGCGCACGGTGGAGCGGCTGCTCACCCTCGGGGTGCTGCCGATCGTCAACGAGAACGACACCGTGGCCACCGAGGAGATCCGCTTCGGCGACAACGACCGCCTCGCCGCGCTGGTCGCCCACGTGGCGCACGCCGACGCCCTGCTGCTGCTCTCCGACGTCGACGGCGTCTACGACGGCGACCCCCGCCAGGGGCCGGCGCAGCTGCTGGACACCGTGCGCGACCCCGCGGACCTCGACGTCGTCACGCTCGGCACGGCGCGCCGCAACGGGGTCGGGACCGGCGGCATGGCGACCAAGGTGGAGGCCGCGCTGATCGCGGCGCACGCCGGGGTCCCCGTCGTCGTCACCTCCACCGCGCAGGCCGCTGCGGCGCTGGCGGGGGAGCCGGTGGGCACGCGCTTCGCCGTCATGGGTCCCCGTCCGCGGGCCCGGCAGTTCTGGCTGCGGTTCGCCACCCGTCCCCGGGGTCGGCTGGTGCTCGACGACGGGGCGGTGCGGGCGGTGCGGGAGCGCAACGCCTCCCTGCTGGCCGCGGGCGTCACCGGCGTCGTCGGGGACTTCCTGGCCGACGACCCGGTCGAGCTCGTCGGCCCGGACGGCGTCGTCGTCGCCCGGGGGCTGGTCGCGTTCGACGCCCGGGAGCTGCCGCCGCTGCTGGGTCGCAAGACCAGCGAGCTGGAGCCGGAGTACCAGCGCGAGCTCGTGCACCGTGACGAGATGGTGCTGGTCCGGCGCCCCTCCCTGGGCTGAGAGACTGCCTGGCGTGACGATCCGCCCGATCCGCGAACTCGGTGACCCCGTCCTCCGTACCCCTGCCGACGAGGTGCGCGCCTTCGACAAGGAGCTCGCCGCGCTGGTCCGGGACCTGGAGGACACCGTGGCCGACCCGGGCCGGGCCGGCGTCGCCGCACCGCAGATCGGCGTGGGCCTGCGTGCGTTCTCCTACAACGTCGACGGCGTGATCGGGCACGTGGTGAACCCGCGGATCGTCGAGCTGTCCGAGGAGACCCAGGACGGCGACGAGGGGTGCCTGTCCATCCCCGGCATCTGGGCGCCCACGGTGCGGGCGATGCACGCCGTCGTCGAGGGCTTCGACGTCCACGGCGAGCCGCTGCGGCTGGAGGGCACCGGGCTCATGGCCCGCGCCCTGCAGCACGAGGTCGACCACCTCGACGGCAAGGTGTTCCTCGACCGGCTCACCGGCGAGGCCCGCAGGACCGCGCTGCGCACGTTGCGCGAGCGGGGCTGACCGGAGCGCTGGGACGGGACCCCGGTCGGGGCCCGCGACCTGCGACGCAGCCGGGCCCCGCGGCGGTCAGACGGCGGCGACCCCCGGCACGATCAGGCCGCGGACCTCGAACTCGGTGACCACCGGGTCGCCGGCGGGCGGGGGCCCGCCGGTGGCGAGCTCGGCGACGACCGGCTGGACGACCTCGCGGTCGAAGCGCTGCGAGGCCTCCTGGGACTCCCACACCTCGATGACCTGGAAACCGGTCTCCGTGGCGCGGGCGAGGTGCAGCAGGAGCCCCTCGGCCCCGCCGCCGGCCCTGCGCAGCACCTCGGCGTGGACGGCGTCGTACACCTGGACCGGTGCCGGCACGTCGATGACCACAGCCCAGGACATGGCGGTCCCTCCTCCTCAGTGCGTCCGGTCCGCGGCGTCGCCCGCCCGGCGGCGGGCCAGTCCGCGGGCGCCCGCCCCGTCGAGCCGGTCGAGGGCGGCGTCGCGCCCGGTGACCAGCAGCAGGAGGTCCGCGATCGGGCCCTCGACGGGTGCGCCCTCGCCGGCGGTCCAGTCGGTGTCGGTGGCGCTGAGTCGGAAGCCGCGCAGCCGCCTGCGCGCGGAGAACGGGAAGCCCATCTCCCAGACGCGACCGGCGGCCACGGCGGCGGCCGCCGGCGGCATCGGCCGGGTGCGGCCCAGCGGGCGCACGATGTCCTGGCCGTGGACCAGGACGTCGATGAGCGGCTCCAGCGGACTGATGAACGGTGCCCGCCGTCGCGAGCCGACCATCGCGCGCAACCGCCGGGCACACTCCGCCGGGGGCAGCGGCGCCGCCCGCAGGGCGGAGTCCCGGATCATCCGGTCGAAGCTGCCCCGCGCCCGGACCGCCGCGACCAGGGCCTCCCGGGGCCCCATGTGCGCCTGGGTGAGGTGCACCGCGACGTCGCCCACCCGCCAGTCCGCGCACAGCGACGGCGTCTCCCACTCGGCGGGGGAGAGCTCCTCCAGCAGGTCGGCGAGGTCCGCCCGCTCGGCGTCGATGGTCCGCCACACGTCGTCGAGGTCCATGACGCCTCCACTGGATTGGTACGATGATCTGACCAGTTTCGTCAGAGGATCTGACCGTCGTCAAGGGGTGGCGTGAGCGAGGCACCGGAGGAGCGGCAGAACCTGGGCCTGCTGTGCTTCTACCCGCACCGCGCCATGGAGGCACGGATCCTCGCGGCGCTGGCCGCCGCCGGCTTCGGCGACATCACCCCCGCGCAGGGCCGCATCGCCGCCCGGATCGGCCGGGCCGGCACGCGCCTCACCGACCTCGCCGAGCAGGCGCTGGTGACCAAGCAGACCGCCGGCCACCTGGTCGACCAGCTGGAGGCCGCCGGCTACGTCCGCCGCGTGCCCGACCCGACCGACCGGCGGGCGCGGCTGGTGCAGATGGCCGACCGCGGGCAGCGGGTCGTCGCCCTGGCGCGGCAGGTCGAGGCCGAGGTCGAGGCGGAGTGGACGGCGTACCTCGGGGAGGAGACCACCGCGGCCCTGCGGGCGGCGCTCACCCGGTTGCGGGAGGTCACCGACCCGTTCCGCTGACCCTCAGCGGGTCGCGGTGCAGGCCGCGCAGGTGCCGAAGACCTCCAGCTGGTGCTGGACGTCGGCGAACCCGTGCTCGGCGGCGACGCGGGCCGCCCAGCGCTCGACCGGCGGGTCGGCCACCTCCACGGTGCGGCCGCACGACCGGCACACCAGGTGGTGGTGGTGCACCGGCGAGCACCGGCGGTAGCCGGCCTCGCCGTCGCTCCCGCGCAGCACGTCGACCAGGCCGTCGTCCACCAGGGCCTGCAGCGCCCGGTAGACCGTGGCCAGCCCCACGGCGTCCCCGCGCTCGCGCAGCAGCGCGTGCAGGTCCTGTGCGGTCCGGAAGCCGTCGAGTTCGTCCAGGAGGGCGAGGACGGCGCTGCGCTGCCGGGTCTGCCGGCGGCCGGGCACCTCGGCCGGCTGCGGGGCGGTCATGGACGACCTCCGAGTCCGGGGGCCGGCGCGGCGTGCTGGCCGTGTTCGTCGTAGTGGGTGCCCGCGCCGGTGCGGTGCGGCGCGTGCAGGTGGCCGTCGTGGTCGTAGTCGACGTGGTCGCCGTGCGGCACCGGCTGGTGCCCGCAGCCGTCGCCGTGCTCGTGCGGGTGGGCGGCGTGCACCCCCGCCCGCCGCTGGTGGCGGCGCCGGGCGGTGGCGTCGCGCACGGACACCGCGGTGGTGACGGCGAGGAAGAGGGCGATCGCGAGCAGCACGATGGTGCCGCCGGACGGCGTGCCGGCGTAGTAGGAGGCCGTCGTGCCCGAGACGCTCACCACCAGGCCGATGGCGCAGGCCAGGTAGAGCGCCTGGCGGAAGCTGCGGGCCAGCAGCTGGGCGACCGCGCTCGGCACGATCATCAGCGCGCTGATCAGCAGCAGCCCGACCACGCGCATGGACAGGACCACGGTCGACGCGACCAGCGCGGCGAGCACGATGTTGAGCGCCAGCACCGGCAGCCCCACCGCCCGCGCGTACTCCTCGTCGTCGCTGACCGCGTACAGCCGCTGGCCCAGCAGCCAGACGGCGCCCAGCACGACGACCGTGATCACGGCGAAGACGGCGACGTCCGAGGCGCTCGTCGTGGTGATCGCCCCGAACAGGTAGGACTCCAGGTTGGTCCCCTGACCCCGCGGGGCGAGGCTCAGCAGCACCACACCGCCCGCGATGCCGCCGTAGAACAGGACGGCGAGGGCGACGTCACCGCTGGTGCGCCCGCGGGCCCGCACCAGCTCGATGACCACTGCGCCGAGGACCGCGGCCACCAGCGCCGTCCCGACCGGGGCGGTCGAGGTCAGGACGCCGATCGCCACGCCGGTGAGGGCGACGTGCCCGAGGCCGTCGCCGAGCAGGGACAGCCGGCGCTGCACCAGGAAGACGCCGACCGCCGGGGCGACCAGGCCGACCATCAGCGAGGCGAGCAGGGCCCGCTGCATGAAGCCGTACTCGAGGATCTCCACGTCAGCGGCCTCCGTCGCCGGTCACCCGGGGCTGGTCGAGGCGGTAGCCCCGCGCCGGTGGCTGTCCGGCGTCCTCGGGGTGGTGGTGGCCGCCGCCGGTGTGCCCCTCGGCGCCGGCCAGCGGGCCGTCGTAGCCGATCCGCCCGTGGTCGACGACGACCGCGCGGGTCAGGACGCCGGCCAGTGGCCCGGTCTCGTGGGTGACGACCAGCAGGGTGGTCCCGGTCGCCGACACGTCGGCCAGGACCGCGGCGAGCGCGTCCTGGCTGGCGGCGTCCACACCCGCGGTCGGCTCGTCCATGACCAGCAGCTCCGGCTGGGCGGCGAGCGCGCGGGCCACCAGCACCCGGCGCTGCTGCCCACCGGACAGCGAGGCCACCGGGTCGCCCATCCGGTCGCTGAGCCCGACGGCCGCCACCGCGTCGGCGACCGCCGCGCGGTCGGCGGGGCGCAGCCGCCGGAACAGCCCCAGCCGGGCCAGCCGGCCCACGCCGACCACCTCGCGCACCGTGGCCGGCACCGCGCCGCTCACCGTGTGCCGCTGGGGCACGTAGCCGATGCGCCCGCGCTCGCGGAGCCGGCCGACCGGCGCGCCGAGGACCTCGACCTCGCCGGCGAGCACCGCGGCCAGGCCGAGCAGCCCGCGGGACAGCGTCGTCTTCCCCGACCCGTTGGAGCCGAGGACGGCGACCGCCTCGCCCGCGTGCACGGTCAGGTCGACGCCGCAGACGACGGGGACGTCGCCGTAGCCGATGCTGGCGTCCCGCAGGCGGACGGCGGCGGTCACGAGCAGCCCTGCCCCTCCTGCAGGGTCGCCAGGTTGTCCCGCATGACCGAGAGGTAGTCCGCCCCGGCGGAGTCGTCGGTCAGGCCCTCGAGCGGGTCGAGGACGGCGGTGCGCACCCCGGCCTCCTCGGCGACGGTCTCGGCGACGGCCGGGTCGACGAGGGTCTCGGTGTAGACGGTGGTCACGCCGCGCTCGCGCACCAGCGTGGAGATCTCGGCGAGCTGCGCCGGCTCCGGCTCCTGCGACGGGCTCAGGCCGCTGATGCCGACCACCTCGAGGCCGTAGCGGGCGGCGAGGTAGCCGAAGGCGTCGTGGCTGGTCACCAGCGTGTCGACGGCGCAGGTGGCGAGGCCGGCCTGCATCTCGGCGTCGAGGGCCTCCAGGTCGGTCCGCAGCGCGGCGGCGTTCTCCTCGAAGGCCGCGGCGCCGTCCGGGTCGAGCTCGCCCAGCCGCTCGGCCAGCGCGTCGCCGACCGCGGCCAGCCGGACGGGGTCCAGCCAGAAGTGCGGGTCGGTGGCCTCGTCGCCGTGCGCGTGCTCCTCCTCGGCGGCGTGCCCGCCGTCCGCGTGCTCCTCCTCGCCGGCGTGCTCGCCGTCCGCGTGCTCCTCCTCGGCGGCGCGCTCGCCGTCCACCGGCTCCTCACCGGCGGTCAGGTCGGCGGCCGGGCCGGCGTCCCACGCGGCGTCGCCGGCCTCGGACTGCGCGGCCTCGTCGAGGGCCGGCTGGAAGCCGTCGAGGTACACGAGCAGGTCGGCCTCGCCCACCGCGGCCACGTCCTGCGGCGTCAGCTCCAGGTCGTGCGCCTCGGCGCCGGGCGGGGTGAGCGAGGAGACGTCGACGCGGTCCCCGCCGACGCGCTCGGCGGCCCACTCCAGCGGGTAGAAGCCGGCGACGACGCTGAGCCCGTCCCCGCCCGCGGCTGCGTCGTCGCCGCCGCACCCGGTGAGCAGCAGGGCGGCGGCGCAGGCCGCGGTCGCGGCCGTGCGCGTCCTCTCGATGTGCATGAGAATCATTCTCGCATGCCGGGGGGCATGCGGGACGGCGAGGCCCGGCGCCGGTCCGCGTACCCTCGCGGGCGTGTCCGACGTCTCCGGCCTGCCGCTGATCGGCGCCGCGGCCCAGCGGGCCCGCGCCGCCGCCCGGGTGCTGCGCACCTTGCCCACCGACACCAAGGACGCCGCGCTGCGGGCGATGGCCGACGCGCTGGTCGAGCGCACCGACGAGGTGCTCGCCGCCAACGCCGCCGACGTCGAGGCCGCCGCGGCCTCGGGCACCCCCGCCGCGATCCTCGACCGGCTGCGCCTGGACGCCGGGCGGGTGGCCGGGGTCGCCGACGCGCTGCGCCAGCTGGTCGCGCTCCCGGACCCGGTCGGTGACGTCGTCCGCGGGTCGACGCTGCCCAACGGGCTGCAGCTGCGCCAGGTCCGGGTGCCCCTCGGTGTGGTCGGGATCGTCTACGAGGCCCGCCCGAACGTCACCGTGGACGCCGCGGGCCTGTGCCTCAAGAGCGGCAACGCGGCCCTGCTGCGGGGATCGGCGTCGGCGTTCGGTACCAACACCGCGCTGGTCGCCGTCCTCACCGAGGCCGCGGAGAAGGCCGGGCTGCCGGCCGGGTCGATCGAGCTGCTGCCGGCCGACCGCGCGTCGGTGGGCGAGCTGCTGAACGCGCGCGGGGTGGTCGACGTGGTCATCCCGCGCGGCGGCGCCTCGCTCATCCAGCGGGTGGTGCGCGAGTCCACCGTGCCGGTCATCGAGACCGGCGAGGGCAACTGCCACGTCTACGTCGACGCCTCCGCCGACCCGGCGATGGCCGAGGCGATCGTGCTCAATGCCAAGACGCACCGGGTCAGCGTCTGCAACTCCGCCGAGACGCTGCTGGTGCACCGTGACGTCCCGTTCCTGCCGCGGCTGCTGTCCGCGCTGGCCGACGCCGGAGTGACCCTCCACGGCGACCCCGTCACCGTGGACGTGGCGGCGCGGTCCGGTGTGTCCGCCGTCGTCCCCGCCACCGACGAGGACTGGGCCACCGAGTACCTGTCGATGGACATGGCGGTGCGGGTCGTCGACGACCTGCAGCAGGCGCTGGACCACATCGAGCGGTGGGGGAGCGGGCACAGCGAGGCGATCGTCGCCGACTCCGCGTCCGCGATCGCCGCGTTCACCGCCGGCGTGGACGCCGCCGCGGTGCTGGTCAACGCCTCGACCCGGTTCACCGACGGCGGCGAGTTCGGGTTCGGCGCCGAGATCGGCATCTCCACGCAGAAGCTGCACGCCCGCGGCCCGCTGGGCCTGCCCGAGCTGACCTCCACCACCTACGTGGTGACCGGGCAGGGCCACACCCGCCGCTGACGGCGCCGCCAGGTCCCCGGTCCGCCGCCCGCGCGCTGCGCACCCACCACCCCGACGCCCAGCGAGGAGTCGCATGCCCCGCCCGCCGTCGCAGTCCCCGCAGTTCTCCTCGGTCGCGGACGTCAGCAAGCGGCTGGCGACCGCGGGCTACCTGCCCGACGCGCAGATCGCCACGACGGTCTTCCTCGCCGACCGGCTGGGCAAGCCGCTGCTGGTCGAGGGGCCGGCCGGCACCGGCAAGACCGAGCTGGCCAAGGCGCTGGCCGTCGCCACCGGCTCGGAGCTGATCCGGCTGCAGTGCTACGAGGGCCTCGACGAGGCGCGGGCGCTCTACGAGTGGAACTACAAGAAGCAGCTGCTGCGGATCCAGGCGGCGCAGGGCACCGGCGGGGCGGACTGGGACACCGTCCACGACGACATCTTCGGCGAGGAGTTCCTGCTCTCCCGGCCGCTGCTCACCGCCATCCGGCGCACCGAGCCGACCGTGCTGCTGATCGACGAGACCGACAAGGCCGACGTCGAGGTGGAGGGCCTGCTGCTGGAGGTGCTCAGCGACTTCCAGGTGACGATCCCCGAGCTCGGCACGGTGACCGCGACCCGGCGGCCGATGGTGGTGCTGACGTCGAACGCCACCCGCGAGCTGTCCGAGGCGCTCAAGCGACGGTGCCTGTACCTGGCGCTGGACTACCCGTCGGCCGAGCGGGAGCGGGAGATCGTGCTCTCCCGGGTGCCCGACCTCGCGGCGGGCCTCGCCGAGCAGCTGGTGCGCACCGTCCGGGCGCTGCGGGCGCTGGAGCTGAAGAAGTCGCCGTCGATCTCCGAGACCCTCGACTGGGCGCAGACCCTGCTGGAGCTGGGCCTGGACACCCTCGACGAGACCGCGGTGCGCTCGACGCTGGGCGTGGTGCTCAAGCACGCCAGTGACCAGGAGCGGGCCGCGGCCGAGCTGCGGCTGAACTGATGTCCGTGCCGGCGTCCGTCGCCCGGCCGGGAGGGCTGGCCGGGCACCTCGACGGCTTCGTGCGCGCGGTCCGGGACGCCGGCATCCCGGTCGGGATCAGCCAGGCCGTGGACGCCGCCGAGATCCTCACCGTCGTCGACCTGCTCGACCGGGAGCAGCTGCGGCACGGGCTGGCCGCGGTGCTGCTGCAGCGTGCGGCGCAGCGCCCGGCCTACGACGTGCTGTTCGACCTGTGGTGGCCGCTGTCGGACCGGCCGGTCGCAGCGCCGGACGACGCCGACGCCGACGGCGACCTCGACGGGCAGCCGGGGGAACCGGGCGAGTCGACCCTCGACGTGCCGGACGGCGTCGACCTGGCCGGACTGCTGCGCGACCGGCTGGCCCAGCTGCTGCTGGACGGCGACGCGGAGGCGTTGCGCCGGTTCGCGCGCGAGGCCGTCGACCGGCTGGGCCGCGCGACGCCGTCGCCGTCCGGGCAGTCGTTCTTCAGCTACCGGGTGATGCGGGCGCTGTCGCCGGACACCCTGGTCGCGCAGCTGCTGGCCGGGCTCCTCGGCGACGGCGAGCGGGGCGGGCTGGCCGAGCAGGTGGCCCGGCAGACGGTGCGGGAGCGGCTGGCGGCGTTCAAGGCGGCGGTGGAGGCCGAGGTCCGGCGCCGGGCGGCGGCCGAGCGGGGCCGGGACAAGGTGGCGAAGGGCGCGGTGCGGCCACTGGCCGACCAGGTCGACTTCCTGCGGGCCAACCAGGCCGACCTCGCCGAGCTGCGCCGGACGGTGGCCCCGCTGGCCCGGCGACTGGCCGTGCGGCTGTCGGCCCGCCGGCGGCTGGGCCGGGAGGGTCGGCTGGACTTCCGCAGGACCGTCCGCGCGTCGCTGGGCACCGGCGGGGTGCCGGTGGTGACCCACCACCGGCCGCGCACGGTGCACAAGCCGGAACTGGTCGTGCTGTGCGACGTGAGCGGCTCGGTGGCCGGGTTCAGCCACTTCACCCTGATGCTGACCCAGGCGCTGCGTGAGCACTTCTCCGGGGTGCGGGCCTTCGCGTTCGTCGACTCGACCGACGAGGTGACCCGGTTCTTCCGCCCCGGCGCCGACGTCACGGACGCGGTGGCGCGGATCGGCCGGGAGGCCGACGTCGTGGGCTTCGACGGGCACAGCGACTACGGCACCGCCTTCGAGGTGTTCGCCGAGCGCTGGCCGGCCGCGGTCGGGCCGAAGACATCGCTGCTCGTGCTCGGGGACGGCCGGACCAACCACCGCCAGCCGGGCCTGCCGGTGCTCGCCGACCTGGTCCGGCGGTCGCGGTCGGCGCACTGGCTGAACCCGGAGCCGCGGCGGCTGTGGAGCAGCGGGGACTCCGCGGCCCTCCGGTACGCCGAGGTGATCGACATGGTCGAGTGCCGCACCGCCGCCCAGCTGGCCGACTTCGTGACCACCCTCTGAGGCGCCGGGGGCACGCCGGGCCCGCCGGCCGGGCCGGGCGCGGAGGAGCGGCGACCGGTCCTCGCGGGCCGCGGTCGGATCGCCCCGATAGGCTCGATCGGTGGCAGGACGGCGAGTCGGGGTGATGGGTGGGACGTTCGACCCGATCCACCACGGGCACCTCGTGGCAGCCAGCGAGGTCGCGGTCCTGTTCGGGCTCGACGAGGTCGTGTTCGTGCCGACCGGTCAGCCGTGGCAGAAGAGCCACCGCGAGGTCAGCCCGGCCGAGGACAGGTACCTCATGACCGTCATCGCCACCGCCTCCAACCCCCGCTTCTCGGTGAGCCGCGTGGACGTCGACCGCGGTGGGCAGACCTACACGATCGACACCCTCAGCGACCTGCAGCGCCAGCGCCCCGACGACGAGCTGTTCTTCATCACCGGCGCCGACGCGCTCTCCCAGATCCTGAGCTGGCGCGACAGCGACCGCTGCTTCGAGCTGGCGCACTTCATCGGCGTGACCCGCCCCGGCTTCGACCTCGGGGCGTCCCACCTGCCCGAGGGCTCGGTCAGCCTGGTGGAGGTGCCGGCGCTGGCCATCAGCTCCAGCGACTGCCGGGAACGCGTGGGCCGGGGCATGCCGGTCTGGTACCTCGTGCCGGACGGCGTGGTGCAGTACATCGAGAAGCGCGGCCTCTACCGCGTCCCCGGCGGTGCCCGCCCCGCGGCCCGGGAGGGCATCGCGCGCGGCGGTGGCGCCGACCCGCCGACCGGCGACCGCCCCACCTACGACCGGCCGCCGGTCACCGGAGATCCCGGTGGACCCTCGACCGAGCCACCGTCCCCCCATCTCCAGGAGGTACCCCGATGACCGCCTCGACCGAGGCGCGGGAGACCGCACTGCTGGCCGCGCAGGCCGCTGCCGACAAGCTGGCCACCAACGTCTCGATCGTGGACGTGAGCGAGCGGCTGGCCATCACCGACGCCTTCGTGCTGGCCTCGGCGCCCAACGAGCGGCAGGTGCAGGCGATCGTCGACGAGGTCGAGGAGCGGCTCCGGCAGCACGGGGTCAAGCCGGTGCGCCGCGAGGGCGTCGCGGAGGCCCGCTGGGTGCTGCTGGACTTCATCGACGTCGTCGTCCACGTGCAGCACGCCGAGGAGCGCGCCTACTACGCCCTCGAGCGGCTGTGGAAGGACTGCCCGACCATCCCCTTCGTCGACCCGGCGGCCCCGCCCGGGAACGCCCCGTCGGACGACGGGGCGACGTCCGGCGGCGCCGTCCCCTCCACCCGCGCGACGCTGTCGGCCGACGACATCGACCCGATGAGCGCCGATCCGACCCCCCTCGCCCCCGAGCCCGCTGCCGACGACGACGTGATCCCCGGCGGACTCCCCGGGGACGACACCCCCACCCCGGAGGCGACCGGCCGGTGACCGGTGCCGTCCCGCCGCTGCCGGTGTCCCGCCTGCTGATCTGGCGGCACGGACGGACCGAGTGGAACGCCGCCGGGCGCTTCCAGGGCCAGCTCGACCCCCCGTTGGACGACGAGGGTCGCCGCCAGGCCGTCCGCACCGCCCCCCAGCTGGCGGCGTCCGGTGCCCTGCCCCGGGGCACCGTCGTGGTGTCCAGCGACCTCAGCCGGGCAGCGGAGACCGCCGAGGCCCTCACCGGCGTGCTCGGCGTGCCCCTGCGGCTCGACCCGCGGCTGCGCGAGGTGGGCATGGGCTCCTGGGAGGGGCTCACCCGTGACGAGGTGGCCGAGCGTCACCCCGACCAGTACGCCGACTGGCTGGCCGGTCGCCCCGTCCGCGGTCGTGGCGGGGAGGACCCCGCCACCGTCCCGCAGCGGGCCCTCGCCGCCCTCCAGGACCTGCCCGAGGCGCCGGCGGCCGTGGTGGTGACCCACGGTGGCACCGGCGGCCGGTTGATCGAGGCGCTGCTGGGCCTCGGGCCGGAACACCGGCGGGTGTTCGGCCCCCTCGGGAACTGCGCCTGGAGCGAGCTGGCGGTGCAGGGCGACCGCTGGCGGCTGTTGCGGCACAACAGCTCCGCGCCGCAGCCACCCGCCGAGTCCTCGCGTCCGGCCCGGTCCGCCGCACCGCTCGAGGCCGGTGCCACGACCGAGGAGGCACCGGCGCCCACCCAGGACGCCGACGCCCTCCTGTGAGGCCACCCGTCCGTGTGGACCGCGACGGACCGTGTCCGGAGGTCCGCCGCCGGGAGCTAGCCTCGCCGGGTGTCCGTCGCCGTGGTCACCGACTCCACGGCATACCTGCCCCCTGAACTCGTCGAGCAGTACGCCGTCGAGGTGGTCCCCCTCTACGTGGTGATGGCCGGGCACTCCGGTCGCGAGGGTGAGGACATCGGCCCGGCCGACGTCGCCCGCGCGCTGGCCGCCCGTGGCCAGCGGGTCTCCACCTCCCGGCCCACGCCCGGGGACTTCGTCAGCGCCTACCGGCGGAGGTTGGCCGCCGGAGCGGAGCGGATCGTCTCGGTGCACCTGTCGGCCGAGCTGTCGGGGACCGTGGACGCGGCCCGCCTGGCCGCCGCGCAGGTCGGTGAGCACGTGGTGACGGTCGTCGACTCCCGCTCCGCGGCGATGGGCAACGGCTTCGCGGTGCTGGCCGCCGCCCGCGCGGCCGCGGCCGGCGCCCCTGCCGAGGCCGTCGCCGCGGCGGCGCGCGAGACCGCCGCGGCGACCCGGACGCTGTTCGTCGTCGACACCCTGGAGCACCTGCGCCGGGGCGGCCGGATCGGCTCGGCGGCCTCGCTGATCGGCACGGCACTGGCCGTCAAGCCGGTCCTGCACGTCTGCGAGGGGCGGGTCGTCCCCCTCGAGAAGGTGCGCACCTCGGCGCGTGCGCTGGCCCGCCTGGTGCAGCGGGCGGCCGAGGCGGCCGACGGGGTGCCGGTGTCGGTCGCCGTCCACCACCTGGCCGCGCCGGACCGGGCCGAGCGTCTGGCGGCCGAGCTCCGCGAGCAGGTGCCCCTGCTGCGTGAGCTCCACGTGAGCGAGCTCGGCGCGGCGATCGGCGCGCACGTGGGACCGGGCGCGGTGGGCCTGGTGGTCGCGCCGGCGTCGTCGCTGCCGCGGCTGGACACGGCAGAGCAGGGCGGCGAGGCGGGCGGACAGCCGGACTGAGCAGCGGCGGGGCACGGGCACCGGCGCAGCCTCGCGCACCGCCGTCGACACCCGCCCGCCGTCGTCCACAGCCGGAGCCCCCGTCCACAACCCGCTCGCACCCGCCGTGCGGCCGGCCGGTGCTGCCTAGCGTCCGCCCGGTGCGCCTCTCACCCCGTCGCAGCGACGACGCCGACCTGATCCGCGCCCGGCTGCGTGCACTGCTCGACGAGCGCGCGCACCCACGCGGCTGGGTGCCCCGCGACGAACCGGAACCGGCCGGCCGCGGCGACGAGCCAGCGCTGGGCGACCCGGAGGAGCCGGAGGGGGAGCGGGGGAGGGACGCCGAACTCCCCGGCGGCATCGGCCGGCACCGCGCGCCGGGCAGTGCGGTGCGCCTCGACCCGGGACGGCGCGGGGTGTGGGCCCTGTGGGTGGCCGGCCTCCTCGCCGCGGTGCTGGTCGCCGCCGGCACCTGGTTCGACCGGCCCCGGGTGCAGCCGGCCCCGGACGCCCCGGCCGGCACGTCGGCACCGGCCGGGGCCTCCCCTGACACGTCCGTCCCCAGCGCCGCGTCCTCCGGCCCGGCCCCGACGGCGCCCGCTGCCCCGTCGGTCGGGGTCGCGGCCGACAGCGCCGCCACCGTCGTCGTCGCCGTGGTCGGGCTCGTGGCGCGGCCGGGCCTGGTCGTGCTGCCGCAGGGTGCCCGCGTCGCCGATGCCGTGGCCGGTGCCGGCGGTCTGCTGCCCGACGCCGACCCAGCCTCGGTGAACCTCGCGGCGGTGGTGGCCGACGGCCAGCAGATCGCGGTGGGCGTGCCCGGCGCGGCCACGACCGGGACCGCTCACGCCGGGCCCGCCGCTCCGGCCGGGCCCGCGGCTCCCGGTCTCGTGGACGTGAACACGGCGACCGCCGCCGACCTCGACGCCCTCCCCGGGATCGGCCCGGTCCTGGCCCAGCGGATCGTCGACCACCGGGCGCAGCAGGGGCGGTTCACCAGCGTCGAGCAGCTCGACGACGTCCCCGGCATCGGCCCGGCCACCTACGCGGAGCTCGCCGAGCTGGTGACCGTGTGACCGCCCCGCCGGAGCGCTGGGCATGGGTCGACCTGCGCCTGGCGCCCGCCGCCGCGACCGTCTGGGCGACCACCCTCGTGTCCTCCCTGCTGTCGCCGGCCGCCCTCGCCGCCGTCGCGGTGGTCGCATCGACCGCTGCGGTGCCGGCCGCCCGTCGGCGACGGTCCGCGGCGGCCGTGGTGCTGCTGGGGGTGCTCGCCGCGGTGGCGGTCACCGCGGGCACCGCGGCGGTCCGGGCCGCGGCGCGGGAGTCCTCGCCGCTGGTCGAGCTGGCCGAGGCGCGGCGGACGGTGCTGCTGGACCTGGAGGTCGACGGCGACCCACGGGTCGTGGGTGGCGCCGGCCCGCCGCGGACCGTCGTCGATGCCACGGTCACCGGCCTGCACGACGGCGGGACACGGGCCCGGCTGGCCGACGACGTGGTGGTGTTCGCGCCTGCCGAGGAGTGGACGGGGCTGCTGCCCGGGCAGTCGGTGCGGGTGCGGGCGACCGTCACGCCGGCCGATCCGGGCGACGGCCTGGTGGCCCGGGTGTCGGCGCGTGCGCCGCCGGCCCTCCTCGGCGACCCGTCCTGGGGGCAGCGCGTGGCCGGCGCGATCCGGGACGGGTTCGCCTCAGCCTCCGTCCGCGTGCTCGGCCCCCACGCGGGCGGCCTGCTGCCCGGTCTCGTGGTGGGGGACACCCGCGCGATGGACCCCGTGCTCGAGGAGGAGTTCCGGCGGGCCGGGCTCGCGCATCTCACCGCCGTCAGCGGGGCCAACGTCGCCATCGTGCTGACCGGCATTCTGGTCCCGCTGCGGCGGCGGGCGGTCGACCGGCGGGTGCAGGCCCTCGTGGGCGCTGTGGCCCTGGTGGGCTTCGTGCTGCTGGCCCATCCGAGCGCCAGCGTCGTCCGGGCTGCCGCGATGGGGGCGGTCACCCTGCTGGCCCTGGCCAGCGGTCGGCCGAGGGTCGCGGTACCCGCGCTGGGAGCCGCCGTCGTCGTGCTGTTGCTGATCGACCCGCGGCTGGCGCGGGACGCCGGCTTCGCGCTCTCGGTCGTGGCCACCGCCGCGATCGTGCTGCTCGCGCCGGGCTGGTCACGGAGACTGCGGAACCGTGGCTGGCCGCAGGTGCTGGCCGACGCGGTCGCGGTGGCGGCCGCGGCCGGCGTCGCCACCGCACCCCTGGTGGCCGGGCTGTCCGGCCTGGTCAGCCCGGTCTCCCTGCCGGCCAACCTGCTGGCCGCGCCCGTCGTGCCCGCAGCGACCGTGCTCGGGCTGGCGGCCGCACTGGTCGGGACGGTCCTGCCCGCGCCCGGCGACGCCCTCGTGTGGCTGGCCGGCTGGCCGGTCCGCTGGCTGGTCGTCGTCGCCGAGCGCGCCGCGGACCTCCCGGACGGCGCGGCCGCCTGGCCGGCCGGGACCCGGGGTGCGGTGCTGCTGACCGTCCTGCTGCTCGTCCTCGGCTGGGTGCTGTGGCGGTTCCCCCGGTCGCGGGCGTTGGCGCTGGCCGCGCTCGTCGGCGTGGTCGTCCTGGGCTGGCCGATTCGGCAGGTGACCCGGGGGTGGCCACCGGCGGACACCGTGCTCGTCGCCTGCGACGTGGGCCAGGGCGACGCGCTGGTGGTGCCGACCGGGCCGGGGGAGGGGGTGCTGGTCGACGCCGGCCCGGACGTCGGTGCCGTCGACCGCTGCCTGGACCGCCTGGGTGTCGACACCCTGCCGCTGGTGCTCGTCACCCACCTGGACGCCGACCACGCCGGCGGCCTCGCGGGCGCACTGGCCGGGCGGGACGTCGGGACGGTCGCCACGGGTGCGCTGTCACCGGCGGACGACCGCGCCGGCCGTCTCGACGAGCTGGTGCGGCGATCCGGCGCCGGTCGGGTGGAGCTCGCCCCGGGCGACCGCCGCACCGTCGGGGGCGCCACCGTGGAGGTCCTCGCCCCGCCCCCGGAGCTCGCGACGCCGGCCGCCGAGGCCAACGACCTGTCCCTCGTCGTGCGCGTCACCCGCAACGGCGTCCGCGTCCTGCTGACCGGGGACCTCGGCGGCCAGGCGCAGGCACGCATCGCCGCCCGCGGCGTCGACCTCACCGCCGACGTGGCCAAGGTGCCGCACCACGGCAGCGCCGACGCCGACCGGGGCTTCCTCGCCGCCACCGGCGCACGGGTGGCGCTGGTCTCGGTGGGCGCGGACAACCCCTACGGCCACCCCGCGGCGCGCGTGCTCTCGTGGCTGGCCCAGCTGGGGATGCGGGTGCACCGCACCGACCGGGAGGGGGATCTGGCCGTGGCCGGGGACGCCGGTCAGTGGGGCGTGGCCGGCCGCGGCGCCGGACCCGCGGGATCGGCAGCCGGCCGGGCCGGCGGCGGCATCCCGGACGGCGACGGCGGGCGGACTGCCGAGGACGGCGGCGGGCGGACTGCCGAGGACGGCGACGGCCCCGTCCGGACGGTGGCGGAGGCCCTGCCTCCAGGGATGCTGCGCCGGACGACCCCTGTCGGCGCGGGCCGGCCGGGCCGTCACCGCCGCGTGGCACCATGCCGGTGTGGCAGCAGCACCCCCCGCCCCGACCTCACGCCTGCGTGCCGTGGTCGGCGAGGAGGAGCTCCTGCGGGCCCGCGCCGTCTCCGCCGTCCGCACCGCCGTCCGTGAGCGCCACCCCGACGCCGAGCTGCACGAGCTGGCCGCTGTGGGCCTGCCGGTCGGTGAGCTCGCCGACGTCCTCGCGCCGTCGCTGTTCGGCGGGCACCGGCTGGTCGTGGTCACCGGCGTGCACGAGGCGGCGGGTGCGCTCGTCGACGCCCTCACCAGCTACGTCAAGGACCCCGACCCCGACCTCACGCTGGTGGTGGTGCACCACGGGGGCAAACGGAACGAGGCGCTGGTCAAGGCGTTCACCGCGGCCGGTGCGGCGGTCGACGACTGCCCGAAGGTCAGCTCGGTGGGCGACCGCATCGCGTTCGTGCGCAACGAGGTCCGGTCGGCCGGGGGGCGCATCACGCCCGACGCGGCGAGTGCGCTGGTCGAGGCGATCGGCGCGGACCTGCGGCAGCTGTCGTCAGCGGCCGGCCAGCTGGTCTCCGACTTCGGCGGCGCCGTCGACGCCGACGCGGTGGCCCGGTTCCACCGTGGCCAGGCCGAGGTCACCGGCTTCACCGTCGCCGAGCGCGTGCTCGTGGGGGACCGGCAGGGGTCGCTGGAGATGCTGCGCTGGGCCCTGCAGCGCGGGGTCGCGCACGTGCTCATCGCCGACGCCATCGCCGACGGCGTGCGCACCGCCGCACGGGTCACGTCACTGCGCACCACCAACCCCGGCGAGCTGGCCCGCACCCTGAAGCTGCCGCCGTGGAAGGTGAAGAAGGCGCAGAGCCAGGCGCGGGGCTGGAGCATCGAAGGGCTGCAGCAGGCGGTCGGCGTGGCCGCCGAGCTCAACGCCGACGTCAAGGGCGTCGCCGCCAGCGCCGACTACGCGCTCGAGCGCGCCGTGCGCCGCATCGTCGCCATCCGTGCCGCAACCGGTCGCGGCGTGCGCGGCTGAGGGCGTCCGCACCCGTCCCGCAGTCGGCGGACGCAGCGCCCGGCAGGCCGTGGCGCGCCGGGACCGGACACGGCGCCCGGGCGCGCACGCCCGGAACCCGCCCCGGAACGCGCACGCCCGGAACCCGCCCCGAAACGCAAGGAGCCCCCGTCCCGTGCGGGAGGGGGCTCGTCGCGGACCGCGCGGCAGCGCGGTGCGCCGGCTCAGAGGCCGGCGACCTGCTTGGCCAGACCCGACTTGCGGTTGGCGGCCTGGTTCTTGTGGATGACGCCCTTGCTGGCGGCCTTGTCGAGGGCCTTGCTGGCGGCCTTCAGAGCGGTCGCGGCGGCCTCCGCGTCCCCGGACGCGGCGGCGGTGCGGACGCGCCGGACGGCCGTCTTCAGGGCGGACTTGACGGCAACGTTGCGCTGGCGCGCCTTCTCGTTGGTCTTGATCCGCTTCATCTGGGACTTGATGTTCGCCACGCGTGAGCCTCGGGTGTCTCTCGGGAGGGAGTACTTCTGACAGTGCGTCCGGACGGCAGGCGCCAGCGGACCGGTCTGCCAAGATACCAGCGTCGCCCGCGTGACCCCAACCCGCGGGTCCACCCGCGCAGGTCCGGGCAATGGCTGGACGTCACGCCGACCCGTGGGACGATGGGAGCACTGTGACGACTCCCGCCTACACCGACCCGGCCCGCATCCGGAACTTCTGCATCATCGCCCACATCGACCACGGCAAGTCGACGCTGGCCGACCGGATGCTCGAGGTCACCGGGATCATCGAGGCGCGGCAGATGCGTGCGCAGTACCTCGACCGCATGGACATCGAGCGCGAGCGCGGCATCACCATCAAGGCCCAGAACGTGCGCCTCCCGTGGGCGCCCCGGACCGGGGAGCACGCCGGTGCGGACTTCGTCCTCGACATGATCGACACCCCGGGCCACGTCGACTTCACCTACGAGGTGTCCCGGTCGCTGGCCGCCTGCGAGGGGGCGGTGCTCCTCGTCGACGCCGCGCAGGGCATCGAGGCCCAGACCCTGGCCAACCTCTACCTGGCCATGGAGAACGACCTCACGATCATCCCGGTCCTCAACAAGATCGACCTGCCGGCCGCGCAGCCCGAGAAGTACGCCGCCGAACTGGCGCACATCATCGGCTGCGACCCCGACGACGTCCTGCGCGTCAGCGGCAAGACCGGCGAGGGCGTGCCGGAGCTGCTGGACGCGATCGTCGCGCAGATCCCGGCGCCCACCGGCGAGGCCGACGCCCCCGCCCGCGCGATGATCTTCGACTCCGTCTACGACATCTACCGCGGCGTCATCACCTACGTCCGGGTCGTCGACGGCCGGATCGCCGCCCGCGACCGCATCAAGATGATGTCGACCGGCGCGACCCACGAGCTGCTCGAGATCGGCGTCATCTCCCCGGAGCCCAAGCCCGTCGACAGCCTCGGCGTCGGCGAGGTCGGCTACTTCATCACCGGGGTGAAGGACGTCCGCCAGTCCCGCGTCGGCGACACCGTGACCCTGCAGCACAGGCCGGCCACCGAGTCGATCGGCGGGTACCGCGACCCCAAGCCGATGGTCTACTCCGGCCTCTACCCGATCGACGGCAGCGAGTACCCGCTGCTGCGCGAGGCCCTGGACAAGCTGCTGCTCAACGACGCCGCGCTGACCTACGAGCCGGAGACCTCCGCGGCCCTGGGCTTCGGGTTCCGCGTCGGCTTCCTCGGCCTGCTGCACCTGGAGATCGTCCGCGAGCGGCTCGAGCGCGAGGCCGGCATCAGCCTCATCTCCACCGCGCCGAACGTCGTCTACCGGGTCGTGATGGAGGACGGCTCGGAGATCACCGTCACCAACCCCAGCGACTGGCCCGAGGGCAAGATCGACAAGGTCTTCGAGCCGGTCGTCAGCGCCACGGTCATCGCGCCCAGCGACTACACCGGCGCGATCATGGAGCTCTGTCAGAGCCGGCGCGGGCAGCTCGGCGGCATGGACTACCTGAGCGAGTCCCGGGTCGAGCTGCGGTACACGCTGCCGCTGGGCGAGATCATCTTCGACTTCTTCGACGCACTGAAGTCGCGCACCCGCGGTTACGCCTCCCTCGACTACGCCGAGGCCGGTGAGCAGGAGTCCTCGCTGGTCAAGGTGGACATCCTGCTCCAGGGCGAGGCGGTCGACGCGTTCAGCGCGATCGTGCACAAGGACAAGGCCTACAGCTACGGCGTGATGATGGCCGGCAAGCTGCGCGAGCTCATCCCGCGCCAGCAGTTCGAGGTGCCCATCCAGGCCGCCGTCGGTTCGCGGGTCATCGCCCGCGAGACGGTGCGCGCCATCCGCAAGGACGTCCTCGCCAAGTGCTACGGCGGTGACATCACCCGCAAGCGGAAGCTGCTGGAGAAGCAGAAGGAGGGCAAGAAGCGGATGAAGATGGTGGGCCGCGTCGAGGTCCCCCAGGAGGCGTTCGTCGCCGCGCTGTCCACCAACGAGTCCACCGCCTCCAAGAAGTGAGCGGGCGGCTCGACGCCGTCTGCGTCTCCGGCGCCGACCTGCTCCCGCTGCCCGACCGCCGGCCGAACCGCAGCGGCATCGACAAGCGTCCGGTGCCCGGCCGGGTCGCCGTCCACGAGCTCGGCCTGGACGGCGACGTGCAGGTCAACCGCCGCTACCACGGCGGCGAGGGGCAGGCGGTCTACGCCTACGCCCAGGAGGACGCCGACTGGTGGTCCGCCGAGCTGGACCGCGACCTGCCGCCCGGCCGGTTCGGCGAGAACCTGCGGACGACCGGGGTGGACGTCACCGGCGCGCTGCTCGGCGAGCGCTGGCGGATCGGGACGGCGCTGCTGGAGGTGACCGACTGCCGCATCCCCTGCGCCAACTTCGAGCGCTTCTGGGGTGTGCCGCAGCTGGTCAAGCGGTTCACCGCGCACGGTGCCAGCGGGGCGTACCTGCGGGTCGTGGAGACCGGGGCGATCGGCGCCGGCGACCCCGTCGAGGTCGTGCACCGTCCCGACCACGGCGTCACCGTCGGGCTGGCCTTCCGGGCCTACACCACCCAGAAGCACCGGCTGCCCGAGATCGCCCCGGCCGTGGAGCACCTGCCGCTGCGCACCCGGGCGAAGGTGGCCACGAAGATCGCCACGCGGACCGGCGCCACCGTCTGACCGGCGCGGCGGGGCCCGCTGCCGGGCGCGCCGGGAGTCCCCCGTGTCCCCGCTGCGGCCTGCTGCTGCGGGCCTGCCTGGCCGAGGGGATACCGGCACCGCGGCGTGTCGTCTACCTTGCCCGCGGAGGGAGACGCCCGTGGAGGACAGCGCGCAGCTGCGGATCGGGTTGCTGGGTGCTTTCACGGCCTCCGTGGGCGGGCAGCCGCTCGACCTCGGCGGGCCCCGCCAGCGCGCCGTCCTCGCCGTGCTCGTGCTGGCCCGGGGCGAGTCGGTGCCGGTGGAGAGCCTCGTCGAGGCGGTGTGGGGCGACGACCCGCCCGAGGACGCGGTCGGCGCGCTGCAGGCCTACGTCTCCCACCTGCGGCGGCGGCTGCAGCCCGGCAGCGCCGCACGGACGCGGTCGGCGGTCATCGTGCGGGAGGGACGCGGCTACGCCGTCCGGCTGCCGCCCGACGCCGTCGATGCCTGGCGCTTCGAGGCCCTGGTGCGGCAGTCCGGGACCGCGGACGACCCGGCCGTCACCGATGCGCTCCTCGAGCGGGCGCTCGCGCTGTGGCGGGGTCCCCCGCTGGCCGAGTACGCCGACCAGCCGTGGGCGGAGGCGGAGACCGCCCGGCTGATCGAGCTCCGCGCGGTGGCCCGTGAGCGGCGGCTGGACGCCCGGCTGCGGCGGGGCGAGGCCGCCCTGCTCGTCCCCGACATCGAGGCGATGGTCGCCGAGGACCCGCTGCGCGAGGAGCGCTGGCGGCTGCTCGCCCTGGCCCTGTACCGGGCGCACCGGCAGGCCGACGCGCTGGCCGCGCTGCGCCGCGCGCGGACGACGCTCGCCGACGAGCTGGGCGTCGATCCCGGCCCGGCGCTGCGCGAGCTCGAGGAGCAGGTGCTGGCCCAGGCGCCTGCGCTGCACCCGGTGCGAACGGCCCGGGTGACCCCCGCTCCCGCACCCGTCCCCGCGCCCCCCGGGGACCTCCTCGACCGGGACCGCGAGCTGGCCGCCGTCCGGACCGCACTGGCGGACCTGGCCGCGGGGGAGCCCCGCCTGCTGCTGGTGGAGGGGCCGCCCGGCATCGGCAAGACCCGGCTGCTCGCCGAGGCGCGGCGCCTGGCTGCCGAGCGGGGCCTGCGGGTCCTCAGCGCCCGCGGCAGCCAGTTGGAGCAGGCGTTCGGCTTCGGCGTCGCCCGGCAGCTGTTCGAACCGGTCCTCGGCGGCGGAGGTGCCGACGAGCTGCTCACCGGCGCGGCGGCCAGCGCGCGGGGCGTGTTCGACCTGGGCCCCGCGGAGCCCGCCGACGGCTCCTTCGCCGTGCTGCACGGGCTCTACTGGCTGGTGGTCAACCTGACCGTCGGCGGCCCGCTCCTGCTGGCGGTGGACGACCTGCAGTGGTGCGACGCGGCCTCGCTGCGGTTCCTCGCCTACCTCGCCCGGCGCCTCGACGCCGTTCCGGTGCTCGTCGTGGGCACCGTCCGCACCGGCGAGGAGGCCGACGACGAGGCGCTGCTGACGGAGCTGGCGCTGGAGCCGGCCGCCGAGGTGCTCCGCCCGGGGCCGCTCTCCCCGGAGGCCACCGAGCGCATGGTGGAGCAGCGCCTCGGTGCGCCGGTGTCGCCGCTGTTCGCCCTCGCCTGCCAGCGGACGACGTCGGGCGTGCCGTTGCTCCTCCGCCAGCTGCTGCGCGCCCTGGAGTCCGACCGGGTGCGGCCCGACGCGGCGCACGCCGACACGGTGGTCGCCGTCGGCTCCCGGGCGGTGTCGAGCACGGTGCTGGTGCGGCTGCGCCGGATGCCGCCGGAGGTGGCCGACGTCGCCCGCGCCGCCGCGGTCCTGGGCGACGGCGCCTCGCTGCCGGCCGTCGCGGGGCTGGCCGGCTGTGACGAGGCGACCGCCGCCGCCGCGCTCGCGGCGCTGTCCCGCGCCGACCTGGTGCGGGACGAGCAGCCGGTGAGCTTCGTGCACGCGCTGGTCCGGGAGGCCGTCTACCGCGACCTGCCGGCCGCCGAGCGCGCGCTGCGCCACGAGCGGGCCGCTGGGCTCCTGCGGGCCGCGGGCGCCAGCGACGAGCAGGTCGCCGCGCATCTGCTGCTGGCCCCGGGGCGTCGGGACGACACGACGGTGACGCTGTTGCAGCGGGCCGCGCGGACCGCCGCCCAGCGGGGTGCCTCCGACAGCGCCGTCACGTACCTCCGGCGGGCGCTGGCCGAACCGCCGTCCGGGACCCGCCGGTGCGAGGTGCTGGCCGACCTCGGCCTGCTCGAGGCGCTGCTGGACGGGGTCGCCGGCGTCCGGCACCTGCAGGAGGCCTACGCGACGCACGAGGACGCAGGGGTCCGCGCCGACCTGGCCACGGCCATCGCCCGCATCCTCGTCTTCGCCGGGGAGCGGGGGGCGGCCGCCGCGTTCGCCCGGGAGGCGGCGAGCGGCCTGCCGGAGGAGCTCACCGACCACCGGCAGGCCCTGCTGGCGATCGAGCTGACCTGCGGGTACATGCACGCCCTCGACCCGGCGACCTGGCGGCGACCGGTGCCGGAGCCGAGCGGCACCGGGTACGGCGCCCAGATGCTGGCCGCGGCCCTGGCGTTCGACGTCACCATCGAGGGGACCGACCGCGCCCGTGCCGTGCGGCTGGCCCGGTTCGCCCTCGACGGGGACCGCCTGTGGACCGTGGACAACGGGCTGTTCTGGATCGTCGCGGCGGTCATCCGGATGGTGGCCGACGACGACCTCGGGGACTTCTGGGACCGAGCCCGCGCCGCGGCGCACGCGCGCGGGTCGCTGTTCGCGGCGATGTCCACCAACGTGTGGCAGGGGTTCTGGCACACCCGGCGTGGGGAGTTCGACGAGGCGGAGTCCTGCTTCGCCGACGCTCTGGAGCAGGACCGAATGTGGGGCGGGTCCGGGGTGGGCGCGCCGTACAGCCACGCGTTCCGGATCGGTTGCCGGCTCGACCGCGGGGACGTCGCCGGCGCCCGTGCGGCGGCCGACGCCGCGGCCGGCGTGCCCGCCTCCGGCGACGGCGACCGGCTGCTGCAGCTGGCGCATGCCCGGCTGCTGGTCGCGGAGGGGCGGTTCACCGACGGGCTGGCCCGGCTGGCCGCGGTGCCGACGCCGGTGCCGATCGCCAACCCGGCCTGGGACCCGTCGCGGTCCATCGCCGCGACCGCGCTGCACGGGCTGGGGCGCACCGGCGAGGCGGTCGCGCTCCTCGAGACCGAGGTGGAGCTGCTCCGCCTGTGGGGCGCGCCCACCAGCCTCGGGGCCGCCCTGGTCCGGCTCGGCGTCCTCCGCGGGGACGACGGCGTCGGTGCGCTCCGGGAGGCGGTCGCGCTGCTGGACGGCACGACGGCGGCCGTCGAGCGCGCCCGCGCCCGCTGCGCCCTGGGCAGCGCACCGTCCGTGGCCGACGCCGAGGCGGTGCCGCTGCTCGCCGACGCGGTCGTCGTGGCCCACGAGCACGGCGCCGTCGTCCTCCGGGAACAGGCCCGGACGGCGCTGCAGGCCCGGGGCTGCCCTGACCACGGGCACCGGGACCTCGTCCGCCGGCCCTCCACCACCGAGCGCCGGATCCGGGAGCTCGCCGCGGCCGGGCTCGGCGTGCACGAGATCGGCCAGCAGCTGTTCCTGACCCCGGGCACGGTGCACGCGGTGCTCGAGGCGGCCCCTCCGGGGAGCGGCCTCAAGTTCCTCTCAAGTACGCCGACCGACGCTCTGCGGCACGGATGACCGGCAGGGGTGTGGCATGACGCAGCAGCAGTCCCCGGTGGCCGCCCGCTCGCGGGCGGAGAGTCTGCGCGGGCTGTGCGGCGGCGCGGTGCACCTTCCCGGAGACCTCGCGTACGACATGGCCCGGTCGCCCTGGAACCTGCAGGCCGGTGACCATCCCGCCGCCGTCGTCTACCCGGCGTTCCCCGACGAGGTCGCCGACGTCCTCCGGGCGGCGGCGGCCGCCGGCCTGGCCGTGGCCCCCCAGGGCACCGGACACGGCGCCCCGCCGTTGGAGGGCCGGCTCGGCGACGCCGTCCTGCTGCGCACCGCGGCCATGACCGAGCTGCACGTCGACGCCGCCCGGCGCAGCGCCCGGGTCGGCGCGGGGGTGCTGTGGGGGGACCTGGCCGACGCGGCCGGCCGCTCGGGGCTGGCCGCCCGGCACCCCTCGTCCCCGGACGTCGGTGTCGTCGGCTACTCGCTGGGCGGCGGGATCGGCTGGTACGCCCGCCGGCTGGGCCTGCAGTGCAACGCGGTGACCGCGGTCGAGCTGGTGCTCGCCGACGGCACGTTCGTCCGCGCGACGGCCGACCGCGAGCCGGACCTGTTCTGGGCCCTGCGCGGAGGCGCGGCCCCGCTCGGCGTGGTCACCGCGCTGGAGTTCGACCTCTTCCCCCTGGACACGGTCGTCGCCGGTTTCCTCGCGTGGGACTGGACCGCGGTCGAGGAGGTCCTCCCCGGCTGGGTCGCCTGGTGCGCGACCGCGCCGGAGGAGGCGACGACGTCGTTCCGGCTGCTCGAGGCGCCGACGACCGAGGACGTCCCGGCCCAGCTGCGCGGGCGCCGGTTCGCCATGGTGGACGGGGCCGTGCTCGGCGACGACGCGACCGCCGCGGAGGTGCTCGCGCCGCTGCGGGCCCTGCACCCGGAGATCGACACCGTCGGCCGCGTGCCGGCGGCCACCCTGGTGCGGCTGCACCTCGACCCCGAGGGACCCACCCCCGCGTACGCGAGCAGCACCCTGGTGTCGGACCTGCCCGACGCCGCGATCGCCGCGGTCGTCGACGCCGCGGGACCGCGGTCGGGGACCCGGCTGGCCGCCGCCGAGCTGCGCCAGCTCGGCGGGGCGCTGGCCCGCCCCGACCCGGCGGCCGGCGCGCTGTCGGTGCTGGAGGGGCGGTTCCTCGCGCTCGGGCTGGGTCTGGGCCTCCCCGGCGGCGACGAGGAGCACTGGGCCCGGCAGCGCGCGGACGCCGCCCGCTTCCTCAGCGCCCTCGAGCCGTGGGCCACCGGGGGGCACTACCTGCCGATGCTCGACGAGCGGGTGGACACCCGGAAGGCGTTCCCGCCCGGCGTGCACGCCCGGCTGGCCGGCATCCGCCGCGCGGCCGACCCGGACGGCCTGTTCGTCGACCCGCACCCGCCGGCCCCGGCGTCGGCCTGAGACGGAGCTGAGGACGGTCCTCAAGGCCGTGCCAGCTCCCCGTCAAGCGCCTCGCGCCACGGTTCCTCCCGTCAGCGACACCCGACCTGGAGGATCCCGTGACCGTCACCCTCGACGCCCCCGTCGCCATCGACCCGGACGTCACCCACGACTCGCTCCGGAACCGGCTGACCGGCGCGCTGTACACCCCCGGCGAGCCCGGCTACGACGCGCTGGTGACCCCGTGGAACCTCGCCGTCGCCATGCGGCCGGCCGCCGTCGTCGACGCCCGCTCCGCCGCGGACGTCGTGGCCGCGGTGCGCTTCGCCGGCGAGCACGGTCTCACCGCCGGCGTGCAGGCCACCGGGCACGGCGCGCACAGCTCCCTGGCCGGCCACCTGCTGATCGCCACCCAGGGCCTCGACGAGTGCACCGTCCACCCCGAGGGCTGGGCGCGGGTCGGTGCCGGCGTGAAGTGGGCGCGCCTGGTCCGGGCGGCCGCGCCCCACGGCCTGGCCGGTGTCAACGGCTCGACCACCGACGTCAGCATCGTCGGCTACACCACCGGTGGCGGCGTCGGCCCGATGGCCCGCACGTTCGGCATCAACGCCGACCGGGTGCGCGCCTTCGAGGTGGTCACCGGCGACGGCGAGTTCCGACGGGTCACCCCGACCGAGCACCCGGAGCTGTTCTTCGCCCTGCGCGGCGGCAAGGGTGCGGCCGGCATCGTCACCGCCCTCGAGTTCGACCTCGTCCACCTGCCGACCTTCTACGGCGGGGCGGTCTACTTCGACGGAGCCGACGCCCCGGCCGTCCTCGACCACTGGCGGGACTGGGCCGACGCCCTGCCCGAGCAGGGGACGACGTCCTTCGCGCTGTTCCAGTTGCCGCCGCTGCCCGACGTCCCGCCGCCGCTGGCCGGCCGGCTGACCCTGGGCGTGCGGTTCCTCTGGACGGGCGACCCGGCCGAGGGGGAGCGGCTGCTCGACCGGGTCCGTGCGGTGGCGCCGGTGGTCCTGGACGACGCGCTGCTGCGGCCCTACGCCGAGATCGACCACGTGCACGCCGACCCGGTCGACCCGATGCCGGTCACCGACCCGGCGATCCTGCTCGACGGCTTCCCGGCCGAGGCGGCGCAGCGGCTGCTCGCCGTCGCCGGGTACGGGTCGGGCTCGCCGCAGCTGATGGTCGAGGTGCGGCACCTGGGCGGGGCGTACGCCCGCGAGGGCACGCACCCGGCGGCGTTCGACCACCGCGCCGCGCGGTACAGCGTGCTGGCGGTCGGGATGGCCGCGGACCCGCGCTCTCTGCCGCACGCGACCGAGGTGTTCGCCGCGCTGGCCGACTGGGACACCGGCGGGGTGTGGCCGAACTTCGGCGTCCCGCACGACGGCCCCTCGGCGCGGCGCTCCTACTCCGCGGCGACGCTGGCCCGGCTGCGCGAGGTGGTCGCCACCTACGATCCGCAGGGCGTCCTGCAGGCAGGCCACTACACGCGGGCGAGCGACTGAGCGGTGGGGCGGCCCGGCGGTCACCCGGCCCCCGGGCCGCCCCTCGCCGACGCCCCGTGCCCGGGTCCACCAGCGGGGCGTCGGACAGCCGGCCTCCGGGAGGTACCGATGTCAGCAGCGCAGTCCCCGCACGGCGTCCCGGTGCCGCGGCGCAGGTCGCCCGACGTCGACGTCCTGGTCGTGGGCGCGGGCCCGACCGGTCTCACGCTCGCGTGCGACCTGCGCAGGCGGGGGGTCGCCGTCCGGGTCGTCGAGCGGCTCCCGCAGCCGGAGGTCAGGTCCCGGGGCAAGGGCGTGCAGCCACGCACGCTCGAGGTCTTCGACGACCTCGGCGTCGTCGGCCAGGTCCTGGACGCCGGGTGGTCCCGCGACCTGCGCGTGCGCTGGTACGTCCAGCGCGAGCTGCTGGTCGACCTGCGCCTGCCCGGGCGGGACCCGCTGCCCGACGTCCCGCACCCGAACCTCGTGCTGATCCCGCAGTGGCGCACCGAGCAGGTCCTCCGCGAGCGGCTGACCGAACTGGGCGGGACGGTCGAGTGGGGCCGCGAGCTCGTGGACCTGGAGCAGGAGGCGGACGGCGTCCTCGCCCGCGTGGCGACGAACTCCGGCGATGCCGTGGACACGATCCGCGCCGCCTGGGTCGTGGGGTGCGACGGCGGCCACAGCCGGGTCCGCGACCTGCTGGCCCTGGCCCTGGAGGGCGACTCGCGCGAGGAGCGCTTCCTGTTCGGCGACGTGGAGATCGAGGGGCTGGCGCCGGCCGACAGCGGGTACGTGTGGTTCGACGGCGGCGAGTACCTCGCGGCCAGCCCGTTCCGCGGCCTGCCGTCGTGGCAGGTGCAGGCCAGCATGCCGGGCGCGGCCGACGGGACGGTGGAGTCGCCGTCGCTGGAGCTGCTCCAGCGGCTGTTCACCGAGCGCAGCGGGCTGACCGGGGTCCGCCTGTCCCACCCGACCTGGCTGTCCACCTGGCGCAGCAACGTGCGGCTGGTCGACCGCTACCGGGTGGGCCGGGTGCTGGTGGCCGGCGACGCGGCCCACCTGCACAGCCCGGTCGGGGGTCAGGGGATGAACACCGGGATCCAGGACGCGTACAACCTCGGGTGGAAGCTCGGGCTCGTCGTCCGGGGCCGCGCGTCCGAGCGCCTCCTGGACACCTACGAGGAGGAGCGCCGGCCGATCGCGCGGGCCGTCCTGCGCGGCAGTGACCTCGGCTACCGCGCGGTCTTCGGTGCCGACCCGGTCACCACCTTCCTGCGCGAACGCGTCCTGACCCCCGCGCTGCGACTCCCGGCGGTGCAGCGGGCCGTCCTCGGGGGTGTCAGCGAGCTGGACCTCCACTACCGGGACAGCTCACTCGCCGAGGACTCCCGCACACCCGTGTCCCGGACGAGGTGGAGCCCCGGCAGCAGCGACGAGCGTGCCGGCCCGGTGGACCGGGTCCGCTACGCCCGGGGCGTGCGCGCGGGGGACCGGGCACCCGACGGGGTCGTCCGTGACGCGGCCACCGGACAGCCCGGGCGGCTGTTCGACGCCTTCCGGGGCCCGCACGTCACGCTGCTGCTCTTCGACGGCCGGGCCCGTACCGCGGACGGCTGTGCCGCACTCGCCCGGATCGCCGACGGGGTGGAGCAGCGGTTCGGCGCCGACGTCCGTCCGGAGGTGGTGGTGTGGGGAACGGAGCTGCCCGCCCAGCTGACCGGACGGCGGGTCCTCCTCGACCCGGACGGCGACACGCACCGGCGCTACGGCGTGACCGCCGAGGCCCTGTACCTGGTCCGCCCGGACGGCTACGTCGGGCTGCGCACCCAGCCGGCCTCGGCGGAGGTCCTCGGGCGCTACCTGGGCCGGCTGCTCGACCGCGTCGCCGCCGACGCGGCACGGCCGTCGGCCACCGCTGCGACGGGCAGCCCGCGGGGAGGGTGACGGACACGGTGGCCGCCCGCGCCTGACGGCGGGCGGGGACGCATCGGTCGGCGGCGGCGGGCGGTCAGGCGGCCGGCGCGGCGGTGAGGTCGCGGCGCAGCCCGTCGAGGTCGACCCCACGGTCGTGCAGCACCTTCCTCGCCAGGCCCTCGCCCTCGCGGAGCAGGCCCAGGGCGATGTGCACCTCGGCGATGACCTGCGACCGCGCCGCGATCGCCTCACGCAGCGACAGCTCGAGCACCTTCTTGGCCCTCGGGGTGAAGGGGATGTGCGCCGGTGACCGCCCGGGGCGCCGCCCGCGGTCCAGGGCCCCGGGCCCGAAGGTGGCCTCGACCGTGCTGCGGACGGCGTCGAGGTCGATGCCCAGCGAGGTGAGCGCCTCGGCGTCGAGGTCGTCGACCCCGATGAGCGCGGCCACCGCCCGGGCGACGGCGTCGTGCGTGACCCCGTGGCGGGCCAGCACCTGCGCGGTCGGCGTCCCCGGCCGGGCGAGCAGCGCGAGCAGCAGGTGCTCGGTGCCGATCCACGCGTGCCGCAGTTCCCGGGCCTCGGCCTGGGCGCGCACGACGACGTCCCGGGCGTCGGGGGTGAAGCGTTCGAACACCGTCAGTCCTTCCGCCGCCGGAGCGGCCCGCGGCCGCCTGCGTACTTCTTGTGCACCGCCTGCCGGGTGACGCCGAGGAGCACCGCGATCTGCTCCCACGTCCAGCCCTGGTCGCGGGCGTTGTCCACCTGGAGTGCCTCCAGCCGCTCCACCAGCACCCGGAGCGCCCGGACCGCCCTGAGCCCGACGGCGGGGTCCCGGCTGCTGGCGGCGGAGGCCACCTGCGTCGTGTCGGCCATGGCGTCAACTGTGGTTGACACAGCGCCCGGTTGTCAACCTGCTTTGACGCAGGGGGCGGCGTCAGGCTCCGTCGTGCACGTCGAAGTGGGTCACGGTGACCTCGCGGTCGACCAGGAACCGGTCGTCCTCGGGGTAGAACACGGCGCGGGAGACGTCGTCGCCGGCGAAGGCGCGGACGGCGTCGTAGGAGGTCCAGAAGCTCAGCGTGACCACCTCGGTCCGGCCGTCGTCCAGGTCCCGCAGCAGCATGTGCGCGCCCTGGTTGCCCGGCGTCCGGCGGTAGTGGGCGATGCCGGTCGCGTCGATGTAGTCGGCGTAGGCGGCGCGGTCCTCGGTGCGGACCCAGCCGCGCCACATGCGGGCGATCACCGTGGGCTCCTCCCTCCGCCGCTGCTCAGGCGACGGCTGCCTCCTCGCCGCCGGTCAGCCGCACCAGGTCGGCGTAGGTCACGGAGAACATGGTGTGGTGGTCGCCGCCGCCGGCCCAGAGCAGCGGGTGCGCCGCGAGGGCGACGTCCACGACCGTGCGCAGGCGCGTGGGGTGACCGGTCGGCGCCACGCCGCCCACCTCCTGGCCGGTGGCCGCGGTGACGGACGTGCTGCTCGCCCGGCGCACCCGGGCCGCACCCACCAGCGCCGCGACCTTGCCGGTGTCCACCCGGTGCGCGCCGCTGGCCAGGACCAGCAGCGGGGCGCCGTCGGCGTCGAAGACCAGGCTGTTGGCGATCGCTCCCACGTCGCAGCCGAGCGCCTCGGCCGCGGCCGCCGCCGTCGGCACCGGGGCGTCGAAGCGCCGCACGTCCGCCTCGACGCCCGCCGCGCGCAGGGCGTCGAGGACCCGGTCGACGGGCGTCACAGCGTGAAGACGATCTTGCCGGCGGTCCGGCCCTCCTGCATCCGCGCGAAGCCCTCGCGCGCCTCGGAGAGCGGCAGCTCCACGTCGATGACCGGGCGAACGCCGGTGACCGCGCACATCCGCACCAGCGACTCCAGCTCGTCGCGGGTGCCCATGGTCGACCCGATGACCGACAGCTGGGTGAAGAACACCCGGTTGAGCTCGGCACCCGGGTTGAAACCGGTCGTGGCGCCGGAGGTGACGATCACGCCCCCGGGCCGCAGCGACTTGACGCTGTGGCTCCAGGTCGCCTCGCCGACGGTCTCCATGACGCCGTCCACCCGCTCGGGCAGCCGTGCGCCGGTCTCGAAGGCCTGCTCCGCGCCCAGGGCGAGCGCCGACTTCCGCTTCTCCTCGCTGCGCCCGGTGACCCACATCCGGTAGCCGGCCGCCCGGCCCAGGCTGACCAGCGCCGTGGCGACGCCGCCGCTGGCACCCTGCACGAGCACCGTGGCCCCGGGCCGCAGCCCCGACTTCACGAACAGCATCCGGTAGGCGGTGAGCCACGCGGTGGGCAGGCAGGCGGCCTCGGCGAAGGACAGCTCCGCCGGCTTGGGCACGAGGTTGCGCCGCGGGACGGCGACCCGCTCGGCCATGGTGCCCTGGTGCAGCTCGGAGAACAGCGAGCGCTTGGGGTCCAGCGTCTCGTCGCCGGTCCAGCCCGGGCTGGCGACCACGCCGTGCACGATCACCTCGTTGCCGTCCTCGTCCAGCCCGGCGGCGTCGGTGCCGAGGATCATCGGCATCCGCTCCTCCGGCAGGCCGACCCCCCGCAGGCTGAACAGGTCGTGGTGGTTCAGCGACGCGGCCTTGACCTGCACGGTCGTCCAGCCGTCGGGTGCCTCCGGCTCCGGGCGCTCACCGATCTCCAGCACGGAGAGCGGGTCCTTCGGGGCGGGGGTCGAGACGAAGGCTGCAAGCATGGCCGGACGCTATTGCATCGTCGTCCTCCGGACGACTCCGCCTCGGAGGGCCCGTCGGGCCCCCGCCCGGCTCGATCCCCTCCAGGTGCCGTCCCGGGCTGGGCAGGGGCGTGCCCCTGTCCACGTCATGGCCGCTCGGGTGGGCAGATCCCCCTCACGTGCCGCAGCTGCCCGCGGTCGCCGGTGGCGTCCGCGTCGATCCCCAGCCCCGGGATGGTCACCCGGACGGTCCCGGTGACGGTGGCCTCGCGGGTCAGGACGAACAGGAGGCAGCGCACGCCGGGTCCCGGGGGGATGACCTCGGGGGGCAGCAGCGACCCCTCGCCGTCCCAGCCGACGTCCTGGACGACGGCCTCACCGGTGACCGGGTCGCCGGTGGGCGAGGCGCAGTCCAGCGGCAGGGTGCCCGTCGCGGAGGCGGACTCGAGCGTCTCCATGGTCGCGGGGACGGCGTCCTCCGCACCGGTGACGCACTCGTACCCCGCCGCGAAGACCTCGAGGTCGGCGAACGGCTCCCGGTCCGCGGAGGCAAAGACGTCGAGGAAAACCGCGAGGTCGGGCACCTCCGCCGAGGACAACGCGGCCAGCGCGTAGTCGTCGTTGGTCACGGTGACGCCGGGGCCCGCGTGCGGGGTGGCCGCGGCCGTGCCCGTGCCGACCCAGGCCAGCGCCGTCACCACGACGCCGACGGTCAGCACCCGACCCGTCCCCGTGCTCCTCATCGCCGTTCCCCCTCACCGTCCTCCGCGGCGCACTGGCGCGTCACGGGCGCGGAGCGTCCCACCGGCCGGCCGCTCCGGGGAGGGCCCCCGGTACGGAGGGCCCGCGCGGGACACGTCGCGGCGGTGTGTCCCCCGGGACACGCCGGCGGACCTCGGGTGCCCCGCGGCTAACGGACGACGACGGCGTACTCGCCCCGGGGCACGAACTCGCCGATGACCGGGGCGCCCGGGACCTCCCCGCCCAGCAGCAGCCCACCGGAGGTCTGCGCGTCGGCCAGCAGCAGCGCCTCGTCCTCGGACACCGCGGACAGATCGGTGTGCGGGCGCACCCAGTCGAGGTTGCGGCGGGTGCCGCCGGAGACGAAGCCGTCGGCCAGCGCCCCGCGGGCCCCGGTCAGGTAGGGGACGGCGGCGGCGTCGACCACCGCGGTCACCCCGCTGGCCCGCGCCATCTTGTACAGGTGTCCGAGCAGGCCGAAGCCGGTGACGTCGGTGCCGGCCCGGATGCCCGCGGCGACCGCGGCCCGCCCGGCGTCCCGGTTGAGCGCGGTCATCGAGGCCACCGCCTCCTCCGACACCTCGCCGGTCGCCTTCATCCGGCTGTTGAGCACGCCCACGCCCAGCGGCTTGGTCAGCGACAGCGGCGTCCCGGCGACGGCGCCGGAGTTGGTGATCAGCCGGTCGACGTCGACCACGCCGGTCACCGCCATCCCGTACTTGGGCTCGGGGTCGTCGATGGAGTGGCCGCCACCGACGTGGCAGCCGGCCTCCTGGGCGACCTCCAGCCCGCCGCGGAGCACCTCGGCGGCGAGCTCGGCGGGCAGCACGTCGCGCGGCCAGCCGAGCAGGTTGACCGCGACGACGGGGGTGCCGCCCATCGCGTAGACGTCGGAGAGCGCGTTGGCCGCGGCGATCCGGCCGAAGGTGTACGCGTCGTCGACGACCGGGGTGAAGAAGTCGGTGGTGAGGACCAGGCCCTGGCCGCCCGCGATCCGCACCACCGCCGCGTCGTCCCCGTCGTCCAGCCCGACGACGAGCTCGGCGGCCGGGTCGACCGGCCCGGCGGCGGTCAGGCCCGCGACGACCTCCTCGAGCTCGCCGGGCGGGATCTTGCAGGCGCAGCCGCCGCCGTGGGCGTACTGGGTGAGCCGGACACGGGTCGCAGCGGTGGTCACGCCCCGAATCTAGGCCCGCCCGCCGGGCAGCACCCTCAGCCGGGGCGGCGCCGTCGCCGCGGGTGTGCTGCGCAGCCTCCGGCCCGCCGGGTGGGCGTCGGCGGGTGGGGCGCCCAGGCCGGTCAGGTCGCGGCGGACCGTGGTCTCCGCCGTGGGCTCGACACCCTCGATGCGGTCCTCCCGGAACCAGCGCAGCGCCTGCCGCTCCCGGCACCAGGCGACGAGGAACCAGTGCCGGCCGCTCCGGGCCAGCAGCTGCGGCTCCACCGCTCGCCGCGCGACCACCCCCTCGCCGTCGCGGTAGCGGAGGACCAGCAGCCGCCGCCGGGCCAGCGCCTGCTCGACGGCCGACCGGACCCCGGCGGCGCGGTGGGCGTCGGCGCTCACCCACCGCGTCGACGCGGCCAGCCGGGCGCGCCGGCGCGGATCGGGCTCGAGGGCGTCGAGGACCTTCTCCAGCGCCGTCCGGCCGGCGGCGGCGTAGGGACCGTCGGGCCGGGCGGCGAGCGCGGCCGCGACGGCCGCGGCCTCCTCCGGGGTGAGGGCCACCGGTGGCAGCGGAGTGGAGCGGGTCTCGGTGCGCTTCACGGACCGGATGCTGGCAGCGGGGTCCGACAGTTCCGGGCCCTTGCACCGACCCGGCACGTAAGCTGCCCGGCGGAGGCGTCAGGGCGCCTGGTGGCCCCCGCGGCCTCTAAAGCCGACGTGGCCGAGCAGCTCGGTCAGGCGGGTTCGATTCCCGTCCGCCTCCGCCACCGTCCCCGACCCGCGGGTCGGCGCCTACGCTCCGCAGTCGATGAGCGCCGACCCGCGGCGGCAGGTGCCGCGCACCGACACCCTGCTCGCCGACCCGCACCTGGCGGCCGCCACCGAGCGGCTGGGGCGCGGGCTGGTCAAGGCCGCCGTCCAGCAGGTGCAGCAACGCGTCCGTGCGGGGGCCCTGGCGCCCGCGGAGGCCGTCGCGGCGGTCCTGGAGGACCTGCCGGCGACGGTGGGCAGCCTGCGCCCGGTCCTCAACGCGACCGGGGTGCTCGTGCACACCAACCTCGGCCGGTCGCCGTTGTCACCGGCCGCGGTCGAGGCGATCGCCGCCGCGAGCGGCACCACCGACGTCGAGCTGGACCTGACCACCGGCCGCCGCGGTCCCCGGGGGGAGGCGACCCTCGCCGCGCTGCTCGAGGCGGTGCCGGCCGCGGAGGCGGCGCTCGTGGTCAACAACTGTGCCGCGGCCCTTGCGCTGGTGGCCACCGCGCTCGGCGGGGAGCTGGTCATCGCCCGCGGCGAGCTGGTGGAGATCGGCGACGGCTTCCGCATCCCCGAGCTGCTCACCGCCACCGGCGCCCGCCTGCGCGAGGTCGGGACCACCAACCGGGTGACCCTCGACGACTACCGCGACGCCGTCGGCGAGGGGACCGGCGCCGTGCTCAAGGTGCACCCGTCCAACTTCGTCGTCCGCGGGTTCACCCGGTCGGTGCCGGTCGCCGAGCTCGCGGTCGCGCTGTCGGGCAGCAGCACCCCGCTGGTCGCCGACGTCGGCTCGGGGCTGCTGCGTCCACACCCCGCGCTGCCCGACGAGCCGGACCTGCAGACCACCCTCGCCGACGGCGCCGACCTCGTGCTGGCCAGCGGCGACAAGCTGCTCGGCGGCCCGCAGGCCGGGCTGGTGCTCGGCCGGGCGGTCCTGGTGCAGCGGCTGCGCCGGCACCCGCTCTACCGCGCCCTGCGGGTCGACAAGACGACCCTCGCCGGGCTGGAGGCCACCCTCCGCGGCCCGCTGCCGCCGGTGCAGCAGATGCTCGCCGCCGACGTCGCCTCCCTGCGCCGCCGGGCCGAGGCGCTCGCCGCCCGGCTGGCCGCCGCCGGGCTCGACGCGCGCGCCGTCGACTCCCAGGCCCGCGTCGGCGGCGGCGGCGCCCCGGAGCACCCGCTGCCCAGCGCCGCGGTCTCCCTCCCCGACGGCCTGGCCGAGCCGCTGCGCGCCGGGACGCCGCCGGTCGTCGGCTACGTGGCCGGCGACCGCACGGTGCTCGACCTGCGCAGCCTGCCGCCCGCCGCCGACGGCGCCCTGGCCGCCGCGGTGCTGGCGGCCGCGGGGTGCGGGGGGTGACCGGCATGGACGTCATCGCCACCGCCGGGCACGTGGACCACGGCAAGTCCACGCTGGTCCGCGCGCTCACCGGCATGGAGCCCGACCGGTGGGAGGAGGAACGCCGCCGCGGGCTGACCATCGACCTCGGCTTCGCCTGGACGACACTGGCCTCCGGCCGCCGCCTCGCGGTCGTCGACGTGCCGGGCCACGAGCGGTTCATCGGCAACATGCTGGCCGGCGTCGGGTCGGTGCCCGCGGCCCTCGTGGTGGTGGCGGCCGACGACGGCTGGTCGGCGCAGACCGCCGAGCACGTCGCCGTCCTCGACGCGCTCGGGGTCCGGCACGCGCTGCTCGCGGTGACCAAGGCCGACCTCGCCGACCCCGGGCCGGTGCTGGCCGACGTCCGGGAGCGGCTGGCCGGGACGTCGCTCGGCGGGGTGCCCGGGGTGGCGGTCAGCGCCGCCACCGGCACCGGGGTGCCCGAGGTCGCCACGGCGCTGGAGGACCTCCTGGCGGGCCTGCCCGCGCCGGACCGCGGCGCTCCCGTGCGGCTGTGGATCGACCGCGCCTTCCCGATCAGGGGCGCCGGCACCGTGGTGACCGGCACCCTCGCCGCCGGCACCGTCGCGGCGGGCGACCGCCTGCGGCTGGGTGACCGGGAGGTCGGGATCCGGGGGGTGCAGTCCCTCGGGCAGCCGGTGGAGCGGGCGGAGGCGACCGCGCGGGTCGCGCTCAACCTGCGCGGCGTCGCGGTGGAGGAGGTCGCGCGGGGTGACGCGCTGCTCACGCCGGACGCGTTCCGCTCCACCGTCGACCTCGACGTCACGCTGGACGCCGAGCGGCCCGACCGGCTGCCGGTCGAGGTGGTCGTGCACGTCGGCTCCGCCGCGGTCGGCGCGCGGGTGCGTCCGCTGGATGGCGCGGCGCTGCGGCTGCGGCTGGCCGGCCCGCTGCCGCTGCGGATCGGCGACCGGCTGCTGCTGCGTGACCCCGGTGCCCGCCGGGTGCTGGGCGCCGACGTCCGTGACGTCGACCCGCCGGAGCTGCGCCGCCGGGGCGCGGCCCGCCGGCGGGCCGCGGAGCTGACCGCCCAGCCGACCGGTGGGGCCGGTGCCGCCGCCGACCTGGCCCGCCGCCGCGTGGTGCGCACGGCCGACTTCACCGCGATGGGCTGGCCGGTGCCGGAGGGCGCCACGACGGTCGGCCCGTGGCTGCTCGCGCCCGGCCTGGTCGACGAGCTGGCCGCCGCCGTGCCCGGCGTGGTGGGCCGGTACCGGCAGCTGCGGCCGCTGGAGCCGGGGCCGCCGGTGGGCGTCGTCCGACGGGCGCTGGAGCTGCCCGACGACGACCTGGTGCCGGCCCTGGTGCGCCCGCCGCTGACGCTGCGGGACGGGCGGGTGGCGGTCGCCGCGGCCGCGCTGCCGCCACGGGTGCAGCAGGCGGTCGACGCCGTCCGGGCCCGGCTGGCCGCCGACCCCTTCGCCGCGCCGGAGGCCCCCGACCTCGCCGCCGCCGGGCTGGGGCCGCGGGAGCTGGCCGCGGCGGTCCGGGACGGGCAGCTGGTCCGGATCGCCGACGGCGTCTACCTGGCCCCCGGTGTGGCGGAGGTGGCGCGCGCCCGGCTGGAGGGCGTGCCGGCGCCGTTCACCCTGAGCCGGGCACGCTCGGCGTGGGGCACCACCCGCCGGGTCGCCGTCCCGCTCATGGAGTGGCTCGACGCCCGCGGGGTGACCGAGCGGCTGCCGGACAACACCCGCCGGCTGCGTCCGGCGGCCGGGTGAGCCCTCGGCCGGGGACACCCCTGCCCCGATGAGTTCCGGCCGGGTGGCGGGTCTCCTCCGGTGACCGTCGCGGGACGTCGGACGACGCTGCCCGGCGCGAGAGCCCACGGAGGACACCATGACGACGCCGCCGGATCCCCACTCCACCGCACTTCCCGGCCGCCCGCCCGTGGTCGACCTGGCCACCTGGCAGGCCGCCCGGAACGAGCTCCTGGTCCGCGAGAAGGCGCACACCCGCGCGGGCGACGCCCTCGCCGCGGACCGCCGCCGGCTGCCGATGGTGGAGTTCGACGGGACGGTGGAGGTCGTCGGCCCCGACGGCCCGGTCCCGTTCCTGGCCCTGTTCCAGGGTCGTGAGGAGCTCGTGGTCTACAAGCACATGTGGTACGACGGCGCGCCGCACCAGGGGCAGTGCGAGGGCTGCACCATGACGACCTGGCAGCTGCGGGACACCGTGTACCTCGACGCCCGAGGCGTCTCCTTCGCCGTCCTCACCACCGGCCGGTGGGACGAGGTGGCCGCCTACGTCGAGTTCATGGGCTACACCCAGCCCTGGTACTCCGTGCGCGACGTGGCGGAGCCGGTCGGCGGGGAGATGGGGTACCTCACCAGCTTCCTGCGCGACGGCGACCGCGCGTTCCTCACCTACTCCACGACCGGCCGTGGCAACGAGCCGGTCGCCGGCTCCTTCGGCCTGCTCGACCGGACGCCCCACGGCCGCGGCGAGGCGTGGGAGGACCACCCCGAGGGGCGGCCCGAGGGCCGCAGCCCCTGCTGGTACTGGCGCTCGGACGCGGAGGGGAACGCCACCTGGGGCCCGACCAGCCGGCCCGTGCCGCAGTGGACCCGCCCCGGCGCGACCCCGGTGCAGGCCCTCGGCCGGCGCGGCCACCACCACTGACGCGCGGGCTCGACCGCCTCCTCGAGGCGGACCGGGTCGGGCAGCCGGCGGTGGCGCTCACGGTCGTCGGGCACGGTCGTGCGCGCAGGGTCCGTGCGGGGCAGCGGCGGGGCGAGCCCGGACGGCGCCGTCCGACGTCCCGTCCTGCGCCTGCCGGGAGGTGGCGGGGGCGCGGCACACTGGGTGCAGATGAACACCGTCCTGCCGCTGCTGGAGACGCCCCCGCGCCCGTGGCACCTCCCCGACCGCGCCCGCGAGGGCCTGGCCACCACGCCGTTCGGGCTCTACGTGCACGTGCCGTTCTGCGCGACCCGCTGCGGCTACTGCGACTTCAACACCTACACCGCCGACGAGCTGGGCCCCGGCGCCAGCCGCGCCGAGTACGCCGGCACCGCGATCGCCGAGCTGCGCCTGGCCGCCGGGACCCTCGGCCCGGACCTGCCGACGGTCTCCACGGTCTTCGTCGGCGGTGGCACCCCCACGCTGCTGGCGGCCGACGACCTCGCCGCCGTCCTGGCCGCCGTCCGGGAGCTGTTCCCCGTCGCCGACGACGTCGAGGTGACCACCGAGGCCAACCCGGAGACGGTGACGCCGGGCAGCCTGGCCCGCCTGCGGGAGGCCGGCTTCACCCGGATCAGCCTGGGCATGCAGTCCGCCGCGGAGCACGTGCTGGCCGTCCTCGACCGCCGGCACACGCCCGGCCGCGCCGTCGAGGCGGCGCGGGAGGCGCGGGCGGCGGGCTTCGAGCACGTCAACCTCGACCTCATCTACGGCACGCCGGGGGAGACCGACGCCGACTGGGCCGCGTCGCTGGCCGCGGTCCTCGCCGCCCCCGTCGACCACGTGAGCGCCTACGCGCTGATCGTCGAGGAGGGCACCCGGCTGGCCCGGCGGATCGGCCGCGGCGAGCTGCCGATGCCCGACGACGACGTCCTGGCCGACCGCTACGAGCAGGCCGACGCCACCCTCCGTGGAGCCGGGTTCGACTGGTACGAGGTGTCCAACTGGGCGACCGGCGAGGCCGCCCGCTGCCGGCACAACGAGCTGTACTGGGCCAACGCCAACTGGTGGGGCGTGGGCCCCGGCGCGCACAGCCACGTCGGCGGACTGCGCTGGTGGAACGTCAAGCACCCGGCGGCCCACGCCGGCCGGCTGCTGCGCGGGGAGAGCCCGGCGCAGGACTCCGAGCTCCTGGACGACGACGACCGCGCGCTGGAGACGATCATGCTGGGCCTGCGCCTGCGCGAGGGGCTGGCGCTGACCGCGCTGTCGGACACCGGCCGGGCCCGGGCCGCCGACGCCGTCGCCCGGGGGCTGCTCGACCCCGCCGCGCACGCCGGTGGCCGCGCCGTGCTCACCGACCGCGGGCGGCTGCTCGCCGACGCGGTGGTCCGGGAACTGACGGACTAGTTCCGCTCGTCCTCCCCACGGGCTATGGTGCCCGTTCCGGCAACGGCGCCGGATCGGTCCTGGGGGGTGGTCAGCAGTGGTCACACGCACGTCCCCGCACGCTCTCGGTCCCCGGGTCCGTCTCCGACCCGCCGTCCCGCCGGTGCAGCTCTCCGGCGGCATGCTGCTGGCCCTTGCGATGAACCGCCGGGCCCGCGGGCTCAGGGGCCTCGACGTCCTCCGCCGCAGCCAGGACAGGGCCCCGCCGCACTCCTCCTGACTCCGTCCCGGAGTCGCAACCGCCCGTCCTGACGCGCACCTCCCGGTGATCGCGTCCCCCGTGTTGCCAGAGGAGTCCCCGCCATGACCAGCACCATGCCCGCCCCCGTCCCCGCCACCGGCGGCTCGCCGTGGGAGCACTTCCGGCTGCGCCTGGAGTCGCAGCGCGCCGAGTGCGTCCAGGAGCGGGAGCGCGCGCTCGCCGACACCGTGCAGTCCCTGCCCGACGACGTCGCCGTGAGCCGGGCCGCCAGCCTGCTGCGGACCATCGAGGACATCGACGCCGCGCTGGCCCGCATCGCGGCCGGCACCTACGGCCGGTGCGTGCACTGCGGCACCGACATCCCCGAGGAGCGACTGGAGCTGCGGCCCTTCGCCACCGGGTGCGTCGCCTGCTCCCAGCGCCGCTGACGCCGCCCCTCCCGCACAGCCCTCCGTCCGGGCACCTCCCGGCCGGGCGCCACCGCGCCGGCCGGTGCCGAGGGCTGCCCGGGTGGACCGATCTCGTGGCGCGGCCACGGGAGAGGAGATCCGCATGTCGTCCCACCCGTCCGGTGGCGCCCCGCGCTCCGTGGCCGTCGTCGGCGCCGGGATGGTCGGCCTGGCCACCGCGTGGTTCCTGCAGGAGAGCGGTGCCGAGGTCACGGTCTACGAGCGCGACCGGGTCGCCGCCGGCGCCTCGTGGGGCAACGCCGGCTGGCTCACGCCCAGCCTGATCGCCCCGCTGCCGGAGCCGGCGGTCCTCCGGTACGGCCTGCGGGCGGTGCTGAGCCCGCGCTCGCCGGTCTACCTGCCGCTGCGCGCGGACCGGTCGCTCCTGCGGTTCCTCACCGCCTTCGTCCGGCACAGCACCGGCCGGAGCTGGCGACGGGGGATGGGCGCCTACGTCCCGCTCAGCGAGCGGGCGCTGGAGGCCTTCGACGTCCTCGGTGCCGGCGGGGTCACCGCACCCACCCACCGCGCCGCCCCCTTCCTCGCCTGCTTCCGCCGGGAGCGCGACGCCGCGGCGCTGGTCGCCGAGCTGCAGGCCATCCGGGACGCCGGTCGGCCCGACGTGGTCTTCGGCCCCCTGCCGGGGTTGCGGTCCCGCGCCGCCGAACCGGTGCTCAGTGACGCGGTGGGCGCGGCGGTCCAGGTCTACGGCCAGCGGTACCTGCACCCGCCGGAGTACGTCCGGTCGCTGGCGCAGTCGGTGCGGGCGCGCGGCGGCGTGGTCCACGAGGGCGTGCCGGTGTCCGACCTCCGCGAGGAGCCGGGCGGGGTCACCGTGGCGAGCCCGGACGGGGGCCGGCGGCACGACGCGGTGGTCGTGGCGACCGGCGCCTGGCTGCCCGAGCTGGCCGCCCGGTTCGGCGTCCGGCACCCGGTGCAGGCCGGGCGCGGGTACAGCTTCAGCGTCCCCGTCGAGCGCATGCCGGCCGGCCCGCTGTACTTCCCGCAGCAGCGGGTGGCCTGCACGCCGCTGGGCAGCCGGCTGCGGGTGGCCGGGATGATGGAGTTCCGTCGTCCGGGCGACCCGCTGGACCCCCGCCGCATCACCGCCGTCGCCGACGCCGTCCGGCCCTTCCTGCGCGGCGTCCACCTCGACGACCGCCGCAGCGAGTGGGTGGGCTCGCGGCCGTGCACGGCCGACGGTCTGCCGCTGCTCGGGCGCACCGCCTCGTCGCGGGTCTTCGTGGCCGGCGGGCACGGCATGTGGGGCATCGCGCTCGGCCCGCTCACCGGGATGCTGCTCGCGCAGACGGTGCTCAAGGGCGAGGCGCCGGTGGAGCTGGCACCGTTCGACCCGCTGCGCTGAGCGGCGGGACCCCGGCCTGACAGATGTCAGGCCGGGGTCCCGACGTCCCGCACTACTGGCCGGGCGCGGGTCCCGCGAGGCTGGTCCGCGTGCCAGGAGAGACCGCCCTCGACATCCGGGACCTGACCGTCCGCTACGGGGGGACCACCGCCGTCTCGGGCCTGGACCTGCAGCTGCGCGCGGGGGAGACCGTCGCGCTGCTCGGCCCCAACGGCGCCGGGAAGTCCACGGTCGTCAACGCCGTCCTGGGGCTGGTGCCCTCGACCGGGACCGTCCGCGTGCTCGGCCGCCCGCCCGCGGCGGCCGTCCGGGCCGGCTGCGTCGGCGCGATGCTGCAGCACGGCGGGCTGCCCGGGGAGACCCGCGTCGGCGAGGTGCTCGGCCTGGTACGGCGCAGCTACCCCCGCTCCTGGCCGCTGCCCGACCTCGCCGTCACCGCGGGCATCGACGGGCTGCTCGACCGGTCGGTCGACGCGCTCTCCGGCGGGCAGCGCCAGCGGGTGCTGCTCGCCCTGGCGCTGGCCGGGCAGCCGCCGCTGCTGCTGCTGGACGAGCCCACCTCCGCCATGGACGTCCAGGCCCGCCGCGCCTTCTGGACGACGATGCGCGGGCTGGCCGCGCGCGGCACCACCGTCGTCTTCGCCACCCACCACCTCGAGGAGGCCGACGCCGTCGCCGACCGCGTGGTCGTGGTCGCCGGCGGGCGGGTCGTCGCCGACGGCACCGCCGCCGAGGTCAAGGCCGGCACCACCGGCCGCACGGTGGCCTTCACACCGCCGGCCGGCACCCGCCTCGACGGCCTGCCCGGGGTCACCGCGGTGGCCCGTCGGGGCGACCGCGTCTGCCTCACCACCGACGACGTCGAGGCCACGCTGTTCGCCCTGCTGGCCGGCGGCCGGCGACTGCCCGACCTGGAGGTCCGCGGCGCGAGCCTCGAGGAGGCCGTCCTGTCCCTCACCGGTGCCCGCCCCACCACGACCCCGATCGGAGCCGACCGATGAGCACCCTGTTGGCCTTCCAGCTGCGCCGCGTCGGCCGCAACCGGCAGTTCCTCTTCTTCACCGTGCTGCTGCCCGCGCTGTTCACCGTCTTCTTCACCGAGGTCCTCGGCGGCCGGGCCGGCAGCACGGCCGAGTACCAGGCGTACGCGACCACCTACCTGGTCTCGATGATGGCCTACGGGGCGCTGGGCGCGGCCCTCGCCGCGACCATCCGGGTCTCGTTCGACCGGGCGTCGGGGTGGCTGCGGCAGCTGCGGATCACGCCGGTCCCCACGGCGTCGGTGGTGGGCGTGGACGTGGCCGTCGGGATGCTGCTGACCCTGCCGAGCCTGCTCGTCGTCGCGCTCGCCGGCGGGCTGGTCAACGGCGTCGAGCTGGCGGTGCCCACCTGGGTGGGGCTGGTAGCCGTCCTCTGGCTGGGCTCCGGGGCGTTCGTCGCGCTGGGCCTGCTCGTCGGCTACAGCCTGGACGAGAAGGCCGCGGGCGGCGCGGTCGGGATCCTCGGCGTGGTGCTGGCCGCGCTCGGCGGGCTGTGGGTGCCGGTGCAGGCCTTCCCGGAGTCGCTGAGCGCGCTGGCGCACACGCTGCCCTCGTACTGGTACGCCCAGCTGGGCCGTGACGTCGTGGCCGAGGGGGTGCCGTCGACCACGACCGTGCTGGCGGTGGCCGGGTTCACCGCCGCCTCCGCGGTCCTGGCGGCGGCGGTCGCGCGACGTCGTCCGCTGCACGCCGTGGCCGGCTGAGCGGGTTAGCGTCGCCTCCGTGGACCCGCGCACCCGCTGGCAGCGGATCGGCTGGGCGGTGCCCTGGCTGCTGTTCCAGGTCTTCCCGCTGGCCGACCTGTTCTCCACCCCGCGCCCGGCCGCCGTGCGGGTGGTGGCGGCCGCGGGGCTGCTCGCCTTCACCGTCGCCTACCTCGTCGTGTTCAGCCGGATGTTCGGCCGTCGGGAGTCCTCCTGGCCGTGGCGGGAACTGCTCGTCGTCGCCGTCCTCGGGATGGGCCTGGCGGTCTGGCTGGGGCCGGCCTGGTCGGGGCTGATGATCTACGTGTCCGCTGCCTCGGCGGCCGCGCTGCCCGAGCGGTTCGTGTGGCCGGCGATCGGTGGGGCGGCGGCGGTGTGCGCGTCGGTGAACGCCGCCCACGACATGCTCGGCGAGCTGTTCATCCTGCCGGTCATCTGCGTGCTGACCGCGTTCGCGCTGCGGGGCACCCGTTACCTGGTCTCGGTCAACGCCGAGCTGCTGGAGGCCCGGGACGAGCTGGCGCGGTCCGCCGTCGCCGAGGAGCGGCTGCGCTTCGCCCGGGACCTGCACGACCTGCTCGGCCACAGCCTGTCGCTGATCGCGCTCAAGAGCGAGCTGGCCGGCCGGCTGGCCGAGCGCGACCCCGCGCGGGCGCGCGCGGAGATGGCCGACGTCGAGAGCACCGCCCGGCGGGCGCTGGCCGAGGTGCGCGAGGCGGTCAGCGGGTACCGCCAGGTCGGCCTGTCCCTCGCCCTCGCCGAGGCTCGCGCCGCGCTGTCGGCCGCGGGCATCGCCCTCAGGGCACCGTCGGGGACGCCGCCGCTGCCCGGGCCGGTGGACGCCGTCCTCGGCTGGGTGGTCCGCGAGGCGACCACGAACGTGCTGCGGCACAGCGGCGCGCGCGCGGTGACCGTGGAGCTCGCGATCGCCGACGGGGACGTCGCCCTGACGGTGACCGACGACGGCCGCGGCCCCGGGGAGGGGGGCGCCGAGGGCGGCGCCGGCCTGGCCGGGCTGGAGGAGCGGTTGGCCGGGCTCGGCGGGCGGCTGGCGACCGGTGCCGCGCCCGGGGGCGGCTTCCGGCTGGCCGCGCACGTGTCGGCCGCGGCACGGGTGGGGGCGGCGTGATCCGGGTGCTCATCGCCGAGGACCAGACGATGGTGCGCGGGGCGCTGCGGGCGCTGCTGGAGCTGGAGGACGACATCGAGGTCGTGGCCGAGGTCGGCCGCGGCGACCTGGTGGTGGACGCCGCCCGCGAGCACCGGCCGGACGTCGCGCTGCTGGACATCGAGATGCCCGGCTGTGACGGCATCGAGGCGGCCCGGGCGCTGGCCGACGCGGTGCCGGGCTGCCGGGCGGTCGTCCTGACCACCTTCGGGCGGCCCGGGTTCCTGCGGCGGGCCATGGAGGTCGGCGCCGCGGGGTTCCTCGTCAAGGACGCCCCCGTCGCCGAGCTGGCCCGGGCCATCCGCGCGGTGGTGGCGGGGGAGCGGGTCATCGACCGGGACCTGGCCGCCGCCGCGCTGGCACTGGGCGCGACGCCGCTGTCGGCGCGCGAGGCCGACGTCCTCCGCGCGGCTGCCGACGGCGCGACCGTCGCCGACATCGCCCGCCGGCTGTTCCTCTCCGAGGGGACGGTGCGCAACTACCTGTCCTCGGCGATCGGCAAGACCGGCGCCCGCACCCGGGTGGAGGCCGCCCGGGTCGCGGAGGACAAGGGCTGGCTCTGAGGGAGGCCCCCTTGCCCGCCGCGAGCTCGGCAGCGACTGGCACGGCCACCCTCCAGGGGCCCGCGCCGGGCTCGCGAGGGGAAGAGGAGTCCTGGTTCAGTCCCGCGGGCGGTCGGGGACCGGCGGCTGGATCTGCATCGCGGCGGTGTCGGGGCCGGTGGTCGGCGTCGGGATCAGCGCGTCGAGGTCGAGCACGCGCACGTGGATGACGTTGCGCTGCTGCAGGGCCGCCCGCAGTGCCCGGTGCAGCCCGTCCTCGAGGTAGAGCTCGCCCTGCCACTGGACGGCGTGGGGGAACAGGTCGCCGTAGAACGTGGAGTCGTCGGCGAGCAGGGTGTCCAGCGCCAGCTCGCTCTTGGTCGTCACCAGGGTGTCGAGCCGGATCTGCCGGGGCGGGATCATCGCCCAGTCCCGCGTCGACAGGCCGTGGTCGGGATAGGGCCGTCCGTTCCGGACCGCTTTGAAGATCAGTGCACCGACCTCCGCTCTGCGCGCGCCGGCGCGGACGCCGGACCGCCGCCCAGCCTATCGGCCCCGAACGCCGGCCCGTCCCGGGTGGCCCCGTCCAGAGGCTCGCCGCGAGCGTGCGAGCGGTGAGGAGGACGGGGTCCTTCACGTATGCTGGTCTGGCACTCCGTGCGTGCGAGTGCCAGCCGTCCGAGTGTCAGGTGCCGGGGGCGCCCGGAGCGCCTCCGCGAGGGTGTCGCACGACGCGTCGACCGGTACGGGGAGGTGTCACCGTGGCGCACGACGAACGCCGCCTGCAGGTGCTGCGGGCCATCGTCCAGGACTACGTCTCCACCAACGACCCGGTGGGCAGCAAGGCCCTCGCCGAGCGGCACGACCTCGGTGTCTCGCCGGCCACCATCCGCAACGACATGGCGGTGCTCGAGGAGCAGGGCTACATCACCCAGCCGCACACGAGTGCCGGCCGGGTGCCCACCGACAAGGGCTACCGGCTGTTCGTCGACCGGCTCTCGGCGGTCAAGCCGCTGTCGGTGGCCGAGCGGCGGGCGATCGAGCGCTTCCTCGACGGGGCCCTCGACCTGCACGACGTCCTCAGCCGGACGGTGCGGCTGCTCGCGCAGCTGACCCACCAGGTGGCCGTCGTCCAGTACCCGACGCTGTCGCGCAGCGCGGTGCGCCACCTCGAGGTGGTGCAGGTGGCCGGGTCACGGCTGCTGCTGGTGCTGATCACCGACACCGGCCGGGTCGAGCAGCGGCTGATCGAGTGCCCGGTGGACGTCGCGCACGAGGACGTCGCCGGGCTGCGGGCGCTGCTGAACTCCGCCTTCAGCGGGGCGAAGCTGGCCGACGCCGGCAGCAAGGTGCCCGACCTCCTGGACACCGCGCCGCCGAACCTGCGCCCACTGGTCGCCTCGGTCAGCGCGGCGCTGGTCGAGACGCTGGTGGAGCCGGGGGAGGACCGCCTGGTGATCGGCGGGACGGCGAACCTGGCCCGTGCCGCGGTCGACTTCCCCGGCAGCCTGCGACCGCTCCTGGAGGCGCTGGAAGAACAGGTCGTCGTCCTGCGGTTGATCAGTGAGGTGGACACCGGCGGCGCGGTGCTCGTGCGCATCGGCGAGGAGAACGCGCACGAGGCGCTCACCGGGGCGTCGGTGGTGTCGGTCGGCTACGGCTCGGCCGACCGCGCGCTCGGTGGCCTGGGCATCGTCGGCCCCACCCGGATGGACTACCCAACGAACATGGCCGCGGTCCGTGCCGTGGCCCGCTACGTCGGCCAGATCCTGGCCGAGAGCTGAGGCTGAGACTTCTCGATGGCAACCGACTACTACGGCGTCCTGGGGCTGTCCCGCGGGGCCACCGACTCCGACATCAAGAAGGCCTACCGGCGGCTGGCCCGGGACCTCCACCCCGACGTCAACCCGGACCCGGGGGCCAAGGAGCGTTTCCAGGAGGTCAGCAGGGCCTACCAGGCGCTGACCGACCCGGAGAAGCGCCGGATCGTCGACCTCGGCGGCGACCCCTTCGACAACGGCGCCGGCGCGGGCGGCAACCCGTTCGGCGGGGCCGGCTTCGGCGGGCTCGGCGACATCATGGACGCCTTCTTCGGCGGCGGGGGCGCCGCGCGCGGCCCGCGCAGCCGCGTCCGCGCCGGCGGCGACGCGCTGATCCGGGTCGAGCTCGACCTCGACGAGACGGTGTTCGGCACCACCGAGGACATCACCGTCGACACCGCCGTCCTGTGTGACGCCTGCACCGGTGCGGGCACCGCGCCCGGCACGCACCCGAGGACCTGCACCACCTGTTCGGGTCGCGGCGAGGTGCAGAGCGTGCAGCGCTCCTTCCTCGGCCAGGTCGTCTCCAGCCGCACCTGCCCCACCTGTGCCGGCACCGGCCAGGTCATCCCCGAGCCGTGCCCGAAGTGCGGCGGCGACGGCCGGGTCCGCGCGCGGCGCACCATCCCGGTCAAGGTCCCGGCCGGCGTCGAGGACGGCATGCGGATCCGGCTCACCGGCCACGGCGAGGTCGGTCCCGGCGGCGGGCCGGCCGGCGACCTGTACGTCGAGATCGTCGAGCGGCCGCACCCGGTCTTCACCCGCGACGGGGAGGACCTGCACTGCCGGGTCACCCTGCCCATGACCGCCGCCGCGCTGGGCACGACCCTCACGCTGGAGACCCTCGACGGCACGGAGGAGGTCGACATCCGGCCCGGCACGCAGTCGGGCAGCGTCCTCACCCTGCGCGCCAAGGGCGCGCCGCGGCTGCGCGCCACCGGGCGCGGCGACCTCCTGGTGCACGTCGAGGTGGAGACGCCGACCCGCCTGGACGCCGAGCAGGAGAAGCTGCTGCGCGAGCTCGCGGCCCTGCGCGGCGAGGACCGGCCGGCGTCGTCCTCCGAGGGGCAGGGCGGGCTGTTCTCCAAGCTGCGGGACGCCCTCAAGTGAGGGTGCTCGCGAGCGCACGGATCGGCACAGCACCTCCCGGCACGAGGACGCCGAGCGCCGGCGAGGAGACCGGGTGACCGTGGCGACCGACGACCGGGTACCCGAGCTGGACGGCAGTCCCCTGTTCCTGCTCGACGAGCTCCCCGACGCCGAGGAGCTCCTGGTCGACGGCGCCGAGGGCCGGCACGCGGTCGACGTCCTGCGGATGACCCCGGGGGAGTCGGTGCGGGTCGGCGACGGCCGCGGCACCGTCGTCGACGGGCAGGTCGCCGCCGCCGGGCCCCAGGGCCTGCGGGTGCGGGTCTCCGCACGCCACGAGGTGCCGCCTCCGGCGCTCGAGCTGGTCCTGGTGCAGGCCCTGCCCAAGGGCGAGCGCGGGCCGCTGGCCGTCGAGCTGGCCACCGAGCTCGGCGTCGACCGGATCGTTCCCTGGGCGGCGTCGCGCTGCGTCACCCGCTGGCGTGAGGACCGTGCCGCCAAGGGCGTGGCGAAGTGGCGGGCCGCGGCCCGGGCGGCGAGCAAGCAGTCCCGCCGTCCCCGCGTGCCCGAGGTCACCGACCTCATGAGCACCCGGCAGGTGTGCGGCGCCCTGGCCGACGTCGACGTGGCGCTGGTCCTGCACGAGCAGGCCCGGCACCCGCTGTCGCGGGTCGACCTGCCCGCGGAGGGCACGATCGCGGTGGTCGTCGGCCCCGAGGGCGGGCTCACCGACGGCGAGGTGGTCGCGCTCAGCGCCGCCGGCGCCCGGCCGGTGCGGCTCGGCCCCGAGGTGCTGCGCACCTCCACCGCGGGCGCCGCCGCCCTGGCCGCCCTGTCGGCCCGCACCCGCTGGGCGTGAGGGCGACACCGTCGTCCTGTCGGACGACCCCGCCAACAGGAGCCGTCCCCCGCCGGCGCCGAGCCGGCCGCGTCAGCGCAGGGCGCGGCGTGCGCGGTCGCCCACCAGGTCGACCACGAAGGTCAGGACGACGACCGCGGCGAGCACCGTGGTGACCGCGGCCCAGTCGAACGTGGCGATCTCCGAGGCCAGCAGCGCACCGAGCCCGCCGGCCCCCAGCAGGCCGACCAGCACGGTGTCACGGATGACGACCTCCCACCGGTACAGCGCGTAGGCCAGCACCGGGCCCGCGGCGCCCGGCAGCACCCCGTACAGCCAGCCGCCGACCGGCCGGGCTCCCAGCGCCGCCAGTGCCGCCCGCGGCCTCGGGTCCAGCTCCTCGGTGGCCTCCGCGGCCAGCCGGCCCAGGACGCCGAGGGTGTAGACGCCCAGGGCCAGCGCGCCGGGCAGCACCCCGGGGAGCAGCACGAACAGCAGCACCAGCGCCCACACCGGCGGCGGCACGGCCCGCAGGAGCAGCAGCGCCACCCGCACGAGCGCGCCCGACCCCCGCCGCACCGGGGAGGGCCGACCCGCCGGGCGGGCCGCCACCCCCGCCAGCAGCACCGCGCCGAGCGTGGCCACGGCGATGGCGACCACGGACATCTGCACGGTGTCCACGGCCAGCGCGGCGACGGCGCCGAGCAGCTCGCCGTCGGTCGACGCCGGCCAGGCCGCACCCAGGACGTGGGCCAGCTGCTCCCCGGTGCGCGCCGACACCAGCGTCGCCGGGGACACCGCCAGGTACCACCACGACCACGCCACCAGCAGCAGCGTTCCGGCGACCGCCCCGGTGAGCACGGGGTCCCGCCGCGGGCCGGACGGCGGCGCGGCGAGCCGGCGGCGCACCGCCCGCCCGGCGACGTCGGCGGCCAGGCACAGCACCGCCAGCGCGTAGACGCACGACCACACCTGCTCCCACCGCAGCGAGGCGAACGACAGCGACAGCTGGTAGCCGAGCCCGCCGGCGCCGACCATGCCGAGGACGACGGCGGAGCGCACCGCGCACTCCAGCCGGTAGGCGGAGTACGAGAGCAGCCCGCCCGCGGCCGGCGGCAGCAGCCCGTACAGCGCCGCCGACGCCCGGCCGGCACCGGCGGCCAGCAGGGCGGAGTGGGCGCCGCGCGGCACCTCGTCCACCAGGTCGGCGAAGACCTTGGCGGTGACCGCGCCGGAGGGCACGCCGATCGCCAGGATGCCGACCCACGGGTCCAGGCCGAGCACGTTGACCAGCAGCAGTCCCCACACCGCCTCGTGCAGGCCGCGGGGGACGGCGAGCGCGCCGCGGGACAGCGCCCAGCCCAGCCGGCGCCGTCCCCAGGTGGTGCGGGAGACCAGCGCCGCGCCCACCGCGCCGAGGACCAGCGCCAGCGCGGTGCCCAGCGCGGCGTAGGCGACGGTGACCCACACCGACGACGCCAGGAGGCCGAGGAACTCCGCGTCCAGCGCGGGGGAGAGCACCGCCGCCGCGAAGCGGGCGAACTGTGCGGTCCCACCGGGGTTGAGCACCTCGCCGCTGAACAGCCCGGCCCCGGCCAGCGACCACAGCAGGACCGCCGCCGAGCCCAGCGCCCAGGCCCAGCGGCGAGGGTCCCGCCGGAGCCGGGGGACCGGTGGCCGCACCGGCCGGTCGACCAGGGTGGTCATGCCGGCGCCCCGTAGAGGTCGGCCAGGTCGGCGGGCGAGAGCGCGGCCGCGGGCCGGTCCAGCACCACCCGCCCCCCGGCCAGCCCGACGACGCGGTCGCAGTGCCGCAGCACCAGCCCGGGGTCGTGCAGCGCGGCGACCAGCGCGCCGCCGCGCTGCCGGGCCAGCTCGCCCAGCAGCGCCAGGGCGTGGTCGGCCAGCACCGGGTCGAGGGCGGACGCCGGCTCGTCGGCGAGCACGAGGTCGGGCCGCTGGACGAGCAGGCGGGCGATCGCCACCCGCTGCCGCTGTCCGCCGGACAGGCGGTCGGTGCGCTCGAAGACGCGGTCGGCGAGGCCCACCCGGTCCAGCGCGGCCACCACGTCCGGGACACCCTGCGGCCGCAGCAGCGACCACGCCGCGCGGGCGGCCGGCCAGGCCCCCAGCCGCCCGGCGTTCACGTTGTGCACCACGCGCAGCGAGCCCACCAGCTCCAGGTGCTGGTGCACGGTGCCGATCCGGGCGCGCACCCGTCGCCCCGCGCGGCCGGCGGGCGCGGACGGGTCGACGTCCAGCACCCGCACCGTCCCGGCCGTCGGCGCCACCGACCCGTTGGCCAGCCCCAGCAGCGTCGACTTCCCCGCACCCGAGGCGCCGACGAGGGCGACCCGCTCGCCGGGGCCGACCGTGAGGTCGACCCCGGCCAGCGCCGCCGTCCCGCCGTACCGGACCTCGACGCCGGAGAGCCGCAGGACCGCGGTCAGGCGATCAGCCCCAGGTCGCGGCCGATCTCCTCGATCCGGTCGTAGTGGGCCGCCTCGGTGGGCACGAACGAGCCCGCGCCGAACAGCTCCAGCACCGCGGCGTCGGCGGGGTCGTCGGCCGACAGCCCGGTGAAGTGGTCGACCAGCCGGTCCCGCAGGTCGTCGACGCCCACCCGTTGCGCGGCGCGCGGGCCGAGCAGCCAGTGGTAGTCGTGGTACGGCGGTGTCTCGGTGTAGAGCAGGACCGCCGGGTCGACGGCGCCCTCCTCCGACCGCGCCCTCCAGACCTGCGCGTTGAGCACGCCGGCCTGGTAGCTGCCCGACGCGACGAGCTCGAGGGTGGCGTCGTGCGAGCCGGAGAAGCCCGGCCCACCGGGGAAGCCCTGCGGGTCGACGCCGGCCTCGCGCAGGAAGTGCGCGGGCATGAGCCGGCCGGAGGTGGAGGTCTGGCTGCCGTAGGTGAAGCGCAGCGGCGCGAGGGCGGCGAGGTCGTCGGACGGCGCCGGCCCGGCCGCGGCGTTCACGACGAACACCGAGGTGAAACGCTCGTCGATGTCGCGCTGGGTGACCGGCTCGGCGCCGGGGGTCTGCAGGCGGGCCTGGACCCCGGTGAGCCCGCCGAACCAGACCAGGTCGAGGTCGCCGGTGCGGAACAGCGAGACGGCGGCGCCGTAGTCGGTGACCGGGCGGTACTCGACGTCCAGGTCGAGGGCGGCCGACACGGAGTCGGCGACGGTGCCGTGGAGGCGCTGGAGGACCTCGGGGTCCTGGTCGGGGATGGCGCCGATGCGCAGGGGGCCCGCGGCGCCGGTGGCGGACGCCGCGACGGGGGAGGAGCGGCCGCAGCCGGGAACCGCGGCGGCGAGGGCGGTGCCGACGCCGGCCAGCAGGGCGCGGCGGGAGAGCGCAGGGAGGGGGGACTGGGACTCGAGGACACCCGACCGGGCGGCGCGACGGGTGCTCACTACGTCCTCGAGCAGGGGGAGGGGACGGGCACGGGGCACCTCCGGGGACGGGGGACGGGCTCCTCATCCTGCACCGGCCGGCGGTGGGGCACCCGTGGCTCTGCGGTCCCCCGACCGTGGACCGCGCCGTCGGGTCACGTTCCGGGCACGGTGGCCGGGTCCAGCGGGAAGTCGGTCCCGGTGCGTGCCTACTGTGATGCCGGCAACGCGCCGACCGGCACCGGTCGGCACACGACGACCGTGCCGCCGGGCGGACGGGACAGCCGCCGCCGGCAGTGCTCGACCCGGGACCCGCGTCCCGGGGCGGTCGTCGTGCACGACGAGGGGAGAGACATGCGCGCCAAGCTCAGCACCGCCGCCGTCGCGACCGCGGCGGTCGTCGTCCTCGCCTCCTGCGGCTCCGGCGAGGAGGGCGGCGGCTCCGCCGCCTCCGGCGAGCTCGCCGGGGAGGGCAGCGGCGACTCCTGCACCATCGAGGGCGAGGTGCCCATCGGGGCCGTGCTCAGCCTGACCGGTGCCGCGGCCAGCTACGGCGAGTCGCAGCAGCGCGGCCTGGAACTGGCCGCCGGCCAGCTGGCCGAGAAGGGCGGGGTCACCTACGACCTGCGGATCGAGGACGACCAGACCGACCCGCGCCAGGGCATCACCCTCTTCGACCAGTTCGTGTCCGACGACGTGAGCCTGATCATCGGGCCGACGCTGTCCAACACCGCGGTGCAGGCCGACCCGATCGCCCAGGACGCCGGGGTCCCGGTGCTGGGCATTTCCAACACCGCGGCGGGCGTCACCGAGATCGGCGACTACATCTTCCGGAACTCGCTCACCGAGCAGGCCGTCATACCGCAGACCATCGCCACGGCCACCGAGGAGTTCGGGCTGCAGAACGTGGTCGTGATGTACAGCAACGACGACGCGTTCACCGAGTCCGGCTACGAGGCGTTCGCGGCCGCGCTGGAGGACGAGGGCGTCGAGGTCGCCGAGACGATCACCTTCTCCAAGTCCGACACCGACTTCCGCGCCCTCCTGACCCAGGCGCAGGGCAGCAACCCCGACGCCCTGGTCGTCTCCGCGCTGATCGAGGCCGCGGTCCCGCTGGTGACCCAGGCCCGGGAGATGGGCATCGACGTGCCGATCATCGGCGGCAACGGGTTCAACAACCCGCGGCTGATGGCCGACGCCGGCCAGGCGGCCGAGGGCGTCGTCGTCGGTGCGGCGTGGAACTCCGCGTCGGAGAACCCCGAGAACACCGCCTTCCTCGAGGCCTTCGAGGCGGAGTACGGCACCCAGCCCGACCAGTTCGCCGCGCAGGCCTTCGCCGGCCTGATGCTCGTCGACCACGCCGTCCGCGCCGACTGCGCGGCCGATCGGGAGAGCCTCAAGGAGGCGCTCGGGCAGCTCGAGAACGTCCCGACCGTGCTCGGGGAGTTCTCCATCGACGAGAACCGCGACGCCGTCCACCCGGCGGTCGTGCAGGTGGTCAGGGACGGCGCGTTCGCCGTCCTGCAGTGACCACGGCGGGGTGACGCCGCCGGGAGCACCCGGCAACTCCCGCGCGGGGGCCCGGCCCACCGGGTCCCCGCGCCGGGGCCCGGGCCCCCCCGGCCCCCCCGCACGCCCCCAAACGGCGGGCGGTGGAGCACCTCCGCAAAGGCCACTTCTACGGCTGGTTCAAAGCGCCGTTGGGC
>NZ_JBJGYJ010000015.1:0-112643 GCF_054049935.1 Geodermatophilus sp. SYSU D00742 | reverse complement strand
CCCCCCGCCCCCCCCCCCCCCCCCCCCCCCCCCCCCCCCCCCCCCCCCCCCGCCCCCCCCCCCCCCCGCGCCCCCCCCCCCCCCCCCCCCCCCCGCCGCCCCCCCCCCCCCCCCCCCCGCCGTCGTCGTCCCGGGTGCTGTTCAGCGCATCGCCGCCACGCGCCGGCGGAAGCCGTCGGACCGGTCGGCCGCGGTGGTGCCGTCGTCGGACTCCTGCTGACGCCGGCGCTGCCGCAGCACCACCTCCCGCCAGGCGCCCACCGCTAGCAGGCCCACGCCGACGACCAGTCCGCTGCCGACCGCCAGGGGCAGTCGGACGGTCAGCAGGCCCAGGGCGAGGACCACGGTGGTGGCCGCGCCGGCGACCACGGGTGCGCGGACCGACCGCCAGGCGCCCACGGCCATGACGGCGGCGGCCACGACGAACACCAGCATCGGCCGCGTGCTGCCCGGCGCCAGCACCGCCCAGGTCACCGACGGCGCCGCGGCGACCCACAGCCCCGGCCCCCAGGCCGGCGCCGACCTTCCGGACGCCAGCCGCGGCCCGGCCGCCATGAGCAGGCCGACAGCCGCCGGGAGCGAGTAGGCCTCGGGGACGACCCCTCCGGTGCGGGCGGCGAGCACCCACGCCGCCAGGACCAGTTGCGCCGCACCGGCCCGCCACGCCGGCGACACCTCGGGTGCGGCTCCGTCCTCGTCGACCGGCTCGTCGGCCCCGGTCGGTGCCGGGGCGGCGGTCCGCGCACGCCGGGCGGTCGGCCGGGGCGGCTGCTCCGGGACCGCCGCGGCCGGCACCCCGATCGCCGACTGGGCGGCCCGCCGGACGGCGCGGAGCCCGGCGCGGACGGTGCGCAGCCCGGTGCGGACGGTGCGTAGCCAGGGGAGCAGCGCAGCGCCCAGCCGGGCGGCCCAGCCGGGTTCGGCCGTCGCCGCGTCCCCCGGTCCGGCCCCGGACGTCGCGGCTCCCGGCCGGCCGGCCCTCGCCGCGCGCCGGAGGCGCCAGCGCCCGCGCCGGCCGCGGGTCCGCCGCCAGAGCAGCCAGGCCCAGACGTAGGTGCAGGCCCCCTGGACGGCGAGGTGCGCGGCCAGCTGGTCACGGGCGCGGAGGCCCACCAGCAGGGCGGCCGCGCCGACCGCGCACGCCGCGGCCGCCGTCACGGTCGGCCGCCGGGTCCGCGTCTCCAGGCCCAGCCCGCCGGCGAGGGCGACCAGGTACAGGCCGGTCAGCACGACGGCGACGCCGCGCGGGCCGCCCAGGCCGCCGTCCGGGACGGTGCACACCGCCGCCAGGCCACCGCAGACGACCGCCGCCGGGAGCGCCCGCGGCCGCTCGTCCCGCCGGAGCGCCGCGGTGAGCAGGCTGGCCGCCGCGGTCACCGCGAGCAGCCAGGACAGAGCGGTCCAGCGGGCGTCGGCGACGAGTTGGACGAGGCACAGGACGACCAGCGTCGCGCCGGCGCCCACGGCCGCGGGGAGCAGCGCCCGGCGCGCGGCACCGGTGAGCAGCGCCGCGGCGACGGAGGCGAGAGCGACCCCGAGGTAGCCGGCGAGCGGGACGGCCACCGGGCCGGGGCTGTGCAGGGCGGCCCCGATCGCGGCGCCGGCCGCGATGCCGGACACCGCGCCCACCGTCGAGGCCGGCCGCAGGAGGGCATCCGGCTCCGGCCGTCCCGCCGCCGCCAGCAGGGCGGCGGCCGCCGCGACGGCCAGGGCGGCCGACAGCCAACGCTCTGGTCCGGTGCCGCTCCATGCGGTCGAGACGGCGCCGCCCACCCCCGCCAGCCACCACGGCAGCGCGACCACCAGGGCGATGCGGGCGACCAGCGGCCGGGCCACGCCCGCCGTCGCCAGGCCGGCGAGGGCCGCGCCGACGGCGAGGGCGACGTCCGGTGCCCCCGACGGTGCGCCGTCGACCGCGCGCAGGGCGGTCACCTGGGTGGCGGCCCACAGCGCCAGGGGCCAGGAGGCGGGGGAGGGCAGCAGGTAGGCCAGGACGGCGAACACCGCTCCGGCGGTGACCGGTGGTCCGAGGCCGCCGGACAGCAGCGAGCCGCCGGGGTCGGCGCCCAGCGCGGTGAGCACGACCGCCGCGGCGGCGAGCGCCTCCTCCGACCGCGGCAGGGACGCCACCGCACCGGCCCACGACGCCATGGCCGCCGCCGCGGCCAGGCCCAGGAGCAGGACCCGGGCCCAGTCCCCACCGAAGAGGGCGGTCATGCCGGCCCCGGCGGTCGCGATGAGCACCACCCCGACCGCGAGCAGCCACTCGAGCCCGCGCGCCCGGTAGGGGAGCGGCGTTGCCTCCACGGGATCCACGACCGCTTCCCTCCCTCCGGACGTCCGGTCCACGGTAGGGCCGGGGCTCGGCGGTCACCGGGCGACGGTCAGTGCACCTGCGACGTCCGGGCCGGTGGACCGCCCACCCGGGGAGGCGGGCTCACCGGATGTGGAGCACCGACGCGGGCAGGCTCAGGGCGACGAGCACCGCTGCCCCGGCCAGGAGGACCGCAGTACCCGGCAGGTGGGCGGCCAGGCGCGGTTCTCGGCGCAGGAGGGGGGCGACCGCGCCGGCTGTGGTGAGCAGCGCCGTGGTCGTCCACGAGTCGGTGGTGCTCCCACTCCAGGCCAGGACCGGGCCGAGGGCGACGGTCAGCGCCACGCCCAGCCGCATCAGCACCTCGGCCACGGACGCGAGGACCCTGCGCCCCCTGGCCAGCACCGCCACGTCGAGGAGCACGGCCCCGAGCAGCCCGGCCAGCAGGCCGGCGGCGGTACCGGCACAGGTCGACACGAGCAGCACCAGCGCCGGCTGGGCGGCCAGCAGCGTGAGCAGAGGGCACACCAGAGCGCTGCGCGTCACCTGCCCGGCAACGAGCGCGACGGCCGCCACGACGACGCTTGCGACGCCGACCCGCGGCTCCGGTCCGAGGCCGCCCGCTGACGGGGGACCCGCGCCCAGCAGCATCGTGACCACGGCGATGGCCGAGACGAGCACCGCCAGGAGACCGGTGACGAGCAGTGCGTCGGTCGCGGCCTGCCACGGAGAGGACGGTGGCGCCGTCCCGTCGGCGGGCACGCCACAGGACCCGGACCACGCCGGCTCGTCGTGCGGAGCGCCGCAGACGGGGCACGGCGGGCCCCACGGCGTCCCGTTCGACGAGGTCACGGCGGGATCCTGGCTCGGCCGGCGCCCCGGTGGGGGCGCCCGTCGCGGTCTGTGGACACGGCGGTGCCGCCGATGTCACCCGGAACCCGGCGGACCGGAGCGCGTCGAGCGCCTACCCTGGGATCAGTGATCACGACCACCGGCCTGGAGCTGCGCGCCGGCGCCCGCATCCTCATCAGCGGGGCGACCCTCCGCGTGCAGCCCGGTGACCGCATCGGGCTGGTCGGGCGCAACGGGGCCGGCAAGACCACCACCCTCACGACCCTGGCCGGCGAGCGGCTGCCGCACGCCGGGAAGGTCGAGGTGACGGGGGAGATCGGCTACCTGCCGCAGGACCCGCGCAGCGGCGACCTCGACATCACCGCCAGCGACCGCGTGCTGTCCGGCCGCGGGCTGGACGTGCTGCGCGCGCAGATGACCAAGGCGCAGGTCGCGATGGCCGAGCCGGCCGACGACGCCGAGCGTGACCGGGCGGTGCGCCGCTACGGCCGCCTGGAGGACCAGTTCGCCGCGCTGGGCGGGTACGCCGCCGAGAGCGAGGCGGCCCGGATCTGCACCGCGCTCGGCCTGCCCGACCGCGTGCTCGTCCAACCGCTGCGGACCCTCTCCGGCGGTCAGCGCCGCCGCGTCGAGCTCGCCCGGATCCTCTTCTCCGACGCCGAGACCCTGCTGCTCGACGAGCCGACCAACCACCTCGACGCCGACTCGATCAGCTGGCTCAAGGGCTTCCTCGCGTCCCACAAGGGCGGGCTCATCGTGATCAGCCACGACGTCGAGCTGCTCGACGCCGTCGTCAACAAGGTGTGGCACCTCGACGCCAACCGGGCCGAGGTCGACGTCTACAACCTCGGCTGGAAGCCCTACCTCGCGCAGCGGGAGACCGACGAGCGCCGCCGCAAGCAGGAGCGGGCGAACACCGAGCGCAAGATCGACGCCCTGGCCGCGCAGGCGGACAAGATGCGCGCCAAGGCGACCAAGGCCAAGGCGGCGCAGAGCATGGACAAGCGCGCCCAGCGGCTGGCCGCCGGGTTGGAGGCCGTCCGCGTCCAGGACCGCGTGGCGAAGCTGCGGTTCCCCACGCCGACGCCGTGCGGGAAGACCCCGCTCACCGCCGAGGGCCTGTCCAAGAGCTACGGCTCGCTGGAGGTCTTCACCGACGTCGACCTGGCCGTCGACCGCGGCACGCGGGTCGTCGTCCTCGGCCTCAACGGGGCCGGGAAGACGACGCTGCTGCGCATGCTCGCCGGCACGGAGCTGCCCGACACCGGCGAGGTCAAGGCCGGCCACGGCCTGCGCATCGGCTACTACGCGCAGGAGCACGAGACCATCGACCTCGACCGCTCGCTGCTCGAGGTGATGCGGTCGGCGGCCCCGGACAGCACCGACACCGAGCTGCGGCGCATCCTCGGCGCCTTCCTCTTCTCCGGCGACACCGTCGACCAGCGGGCCGGCACGCTCTCCGGCGGTGAGAAGACCCGGCTGGCCATGGCCACGCTGGTGGTCTCGGGCGCCAACGTGCTGCTGCTCGACGAGCCGACCAACAACCTCGACCCGGCCAGCCGCGAGCAGGTGCTCGAGGCGCTGCGCACCTACACCGGCGCGATCGTCCTGGTCACCCACGACGAGGGCGCCGTGCGGGCGCTCGACCCGGACAAGGTCATCCTGCTGCCCGACGGCACCGAGGACGCCTGGAGCGAGGACCTCGCCGACCTGGTCGAGCTCGCCTAGTCACGCCCGCGTTCCGTTCGGTCCCGAGCGGCACGGGCCGTCCTCCGCGCTCACGTGGCCGAGTCCGCGGGGCTGAGTGATCATGGGTCGCGGGATGCCGAGGTCAGTGGGGCCCGGCGCCAAGGGGACGAGCAGCCGGAGCGGGCCACGACGGGTCGCGGACGGCCGCTGACGGAGGGGAGTCATGGCCGACTCGAGCACTGCGGACCTCGGCAAGGGCAAGCGCATCACCGGAGGTGACCGGTCGTCGCTGGCTGACGAGCTGCGCCAGCGGTACGACGGCGGGGAGAGCATCAGGTCGCTGGCGACGTCGACCAACCGCTCGTACGGCTTCGTCCACCGCCTGCTGTCGGAGTCCGGCGCCACCCTCCGCAGCCGGGGCGGCGCCAACCGGAACAGCAAGAAGGCGTGACGCCGGCGGCCGACGCCGGGTGGGTGCGGACGGCGCGGGACGGCGCCGTCCTCACCGTCACGCTGGACCGTCCCGACCGGCTCAACGCCCAGACCCCCGCCACCTGGGCCGCGCTGGCCGCCGTCGGGGCGGCCCTCGACGACGACGTCCGCGTGGTGGTGGTCCGCGGCGCGGGCCGGTCGTTCTCCGCAGGCCTCGACCGCAGCCTGTTCAGCGCCGACCCGGACACCGCGGGCGGGCTCGGCGAACTGGCGCGCCTGCCCGCGGAGGAGACCCAGGAGCGGATCCGCGGCTACCAGGCCGCCTTCCGCTGGCTGCGCTCGCCCGGCATCGTCTCGGTGGCCGCGGTCCAGGGGCACGCGATCGGCGCCGGCGCCCAGCTGGCCCTCGCCTGCGACCTGCGCGTTCTGACCGAGGACGCCGTCCTGCGGCTGCCCGAGGCCACGCTCGGGCTGGTCCCCGACCTCACCGGCACCAGCACCCTGGTCGAGCTGGTCGGCTACTCCCGCGCGCTGGAGATGTGCCTGACCGGCCGTGGGGTCGGCGCGGCCGAGGCGCAGGCGATCGGGCTGGCCACCACCGTCGTCCCCGCCGGCCGGCTCGACGCCGCCGTCGGCCGGCTGGTCGCGGCGATCACCGCGGCGCCGGTCGGGGCCAGCCGGGAGACCGCCGCGCTGGTGCGCTCGGCCGTCCGCAACGACCCCGCCACCCAGGACGCCGCCGAACGGGCGGCGCAGACCCGCCGGCTGGCCGAACTCGTCGGAGGGCGCTGACATCCTGCCGACGGAATCCGCCGTCCCGCGGCGGTGTTGGCCGGACGACGGGAGGGAGGTGGTGGCGGCGTGAGCAGTCCCATGACCTCGATGGCGGCGATGCGGTCCTTCCGCCGCGACCCGTCGGTGGCCGCGCGGGAGCTGCCGAAGGGCACCGTGCGGCGGGTGCTGGGCGTGGCCCGGCCCTACCGCCGCGACCTCACGTTCTTCGTGCTCCTGGTCATCGGCTCCTCGGTGATCGGCGTGCTGACCCCGCTGCTGGCCGGTCGGATCATCAACCGGATCGCCGGTCTGGAGGGCACCCCCGCCGACATCGTCCGCATCGCGCTGCTGATCGCCGCCCTCGCGGTGGTCGACGCCGGCATCTCGCTGGCCACCCGTTGGTTCTCCGCCCGCATCGGCGAGGGCGTCATCTACGACCTCCGCAGCCGGGTGTTCGAGCACGTGCAGCGGATGCCGGTGGCGTTCTTCACCCGCACCCAGACCGGCGCGCTGGTCAGCCGGCTCAACAACGACGTCATCGGCGCGCAGCAGGCGTTCACCTCGACGCTGTCGGGCGTGCTGTCCAACGCGATCGGCCTGGTGCTGACCGCCGGGGTCATGTTCAGCCTGTCGTGGCAGATCACCGCGCTCTCGCTGGTGCTCGTGCCGGTGTTCGTGCTGCCGGCGCGGCGGATCGGCCGGCGCCTGCAGGAGATCACCCGGGAGTCCTACGGGCTGAACGCGTCGATGAACGCCACGATGACCGAGCGGTTCAACGTCGCCGGCGCCCTGCTGGTCAAGCTGTTCGGCCGCCCGGGGGTCGAGGCCGACGGGTTCCGCGGCCGGGCGGCGCGGGTCCGCGACATCGGTGTCCTGTCGGCCATGTACGGGCGCACCTTCTTCACCGCGCTGACGCTGGTCGCGGCGCTGGCGACCGCGCTGGTCTACGGCCTGGGCGGCTGGCTGGCGTTCACCGGGTCGCTCAGTCCGGGGGACGTCGTCGCGCTGGCGCTGCTGCTGTCGCGGCTGTACGGCCCGCTGACCGCGCTGTCCAACGTCCGCGTCGACGTCATGAGCGCGATGGTCAGCTTCGACCGGGTCTTCGAGGTGCTCGACCTCGAGCCGATGATCCGCGAGGAGCCCGACGCGGTACCCGTGCCGGCCGGTGACCGCTCCATCGAGTTCGAGCACGTCTCCTTCAGCTACCCGTCGGCCGCGGAGGTCTCCCTGCCGTCCCTGGAGGAGGTGTCCCTGCCCGAGCACGGCGGGCCGACGGCGGTGCTGCACGACGTCTCCTTCCGCGTCGAGCCCGGCCAGCTCGTGGCCCTGGTCGGCCACTCCGGCGCCGGCAAGTCGACCATCGCGAACCTGGTGCCGCGGCTGTACGACGCGACCAGCGGCACCGTCCGGGTGGGCGGGGTGGACGTCCGGCACGCGACGCTGGACTCGCTGCGGGACGCCATCGGCGTGGTCAGCCAGGACGCGCACCTGTTCCACGACACCATCCGGGCCAACCTCCTCTACGCCCGCCCGGAAGCGAGCGAGGCGCAGCTCTGGCAGGCGCTGGCCGGCGCGCGGATCGCCGGGCTCGTGCGGTCGCTGCCCGACGGGCTGGACACCGTCGTCGGCGACCGCGGCTACCGGCTCTCGGGCGGGGAGAAGCAGCGGCTGGCCATCGCCCGCGTGCTGCTCAAGGCCCCGGGCATCGTCATCCTCGACGAGGCGACCGCGCACCTGGACAGCGAGTCGGAGGTGGCGGTGCAGCACGCCCTGGACACCGCGCTCACCGGCCGCACGTCACTGGTCATCGCCCACCGGCTGTCGACGATCCGCAGCGCCGACCAGATCCTCGTGATCGACGACGGTCGCATCGCGGAGTCGGGCACACACGCCGAGTTGCTGGCGCTCGGGGGGCGGTACGCCGACCTGTACCGGACCCAGTTCGCCGTCGGCGAGGGTCGAACGGTCGGCGCGGCCTGACCACTACCGTCACTCCCGTCCCAGGACACACGAGGGACGACGTGACCGGGCTGGCGCGGTCACGCGGGAAGACTGCACCGCCGGTCGGCGGCGCCAGCGAGGAGGACTCTGTGACCGCAGCGCACCCGTACGACGCCCAGATCCGTGCGCTCTACACGTCGTTCCTCGACGGCTGGAACCGGCGCAGCGGAGCCGCGGTGGCGGCCGGCTTCGCCGACGACGGGGACATCATCGGCTTCGACGGTTCCCACCACCGCGGCCGGCTGTCCATCGCCGCGGACCTCCGGCAGGTCTTCGGCAGCCACCAGACGCCGACCTACGTCGGGGTGGTGCGGTCGGTGCGGCCACTGGCTCCCGGCGTCGCCCTGCTGCTGGCGCACGCCGGGATGATCCCGCCCGGCGGGGAGGACCTCGACCCGGCGCTGCACACGGTGCACACCGTGGTCGCCGTCGACGAGGGCGGAGGCCGCTGGCGGATCTCGTTGCTGCAGGCCACCCCGGCCGCCTGGCACGGCCGGGACGACGCCCGGGAGGCCCTCACCCAGGAGCTCCGCGGCCTGCTCGCCGTCCGGTGAGCGCACCCGGGCCGGCCGCCGTCCTGGTGACCGCCGAGGAGCTGCGGGCCGGACAGGAGCGCCTGGTGCTGCTCGACGTCCGGTGGTCCCTCGGCGACCCCCGCGGCCGCCAGCTGTACCGCTCCGGCCACCTCCCGGGAGCGGTCTTCGTCGACCTCGACAGCGAGCTGAGCGGACCGCCGTCCGCGGCGGAGGGGCGGCACCCGCTGCCCTCGTTACAGCGACTGCAGGAAGCGGCGCGACGGTGGGGCGTGCACGACGGCGACGCCGTCGTCGTGTACGACGACGCCGGGGGGCTGGCCGCGGCGCGGGCGTGGTGGCTGCTGCGCTGGGGTGGGCTCCCCGACGTCCGCCTGCTCGACGGCGGCCTCGCCGCCTGGAGCCGGGCGGGCGGCCGGTTGGACACCGGTGACGTCGTCCCCGAGCCGGGGGACGTGACCCTCGACGGCGGGGGCATGCCGGTGGTGTCCGCCGACCAGGCCGCCGCGTTGCCCGGTGCCGGCGGGGTCCTGCTCGACGCGCGGGCCGCCGAGCGGTACCGCGGGGAGGTCGAGCCGGTCGACCCGCGCGCCGGACACGTGCCCGGTGCGCTCAGCGCGCCCACGACCGAGAACCTGGGCGGTGACGGCCGCTTCCTGCCGGCCGCTGTACTCGCCGCCCGCTTCGCCGAGCTCGGCGTCGCGCCGGGCCGGCCGGTGGCCGCGTACTGCGGGTCGGGGATCACCGCCGCCCACGAGGTCGCAGCGCTGGCCGTCGCCGGCTACGAGGCGGCCCTGTGGCCCGGGTCCTGGTCGCAGTGGTCGAACGACCCGGACCGTCCGGTGGCGACCGGCCCGCGTCCCTAGTCCCCGGACGCGGGGCGGGCGTCACCGCCGTCGGCGCCGACCGGCAGCGGCTGCGGCGGGACGCCGAGGGGGTCGTTGTCCGGGGTGTCGGCGCCGACCCGGAACTGGGACATCATGTCGTGGTCCTCGTGGCTGGTGTTGTGGCAGTGGATCATGTACCGGCCGGTGCGGCGGACGGGTTCCTGACCGGGACCGGGGGTGATGGCCCCGCCGAAGCGCGCGATGATCCGCACCGTCTCGTTCTCGCCCAGGTAGACCACGTCCTTGGGCCCCCGCTCGTACGGTTCCGGCGGCCGGCCGTCCCGGTCGAGGATCCTGAAGTCGACCAGGTGCAGGTGGATGGGGTGGAACCAGCCGCCGGAGTCGTTCTGCAACTCCCACACCTCCACGTCGCCGGGCTGCGGGTCGGCCAGCACGTCCCGGAACTGCGACCTCTCGACGTCGGCCCACGTCCTGCGGTCGATGGTCCACTCCCCGCCCTGGCGCTCGAAGCGCAGCTGCCGGGTGCGCACCGCATCGGCCGGCTCGAGCTGCATCAGCGGCTTCTCGGGGAGCGACGGCTCGGCGATCCGGGGGAGGGCGATGGGGGCGTCGGGGACGCTGGCCTCGGCCACCACCTGGAACGCCATCACCTTGTCCGTGTGGTCGTAGTCGATCGCGTTGTCCACCCCGAGGTTGCGCAGCTCGACCCGCTGGCCGATCCGGTAGTTCGCGAAGTCGATGACGATCTCGTAGCGCTCGGCCATGCCGGCGGTGAGCGTGGTGACCGGCTGCGGTTCGGGCACCAGGCCGCCGTCGGTGGCCACCACCGTCATCGGCGCGGCGGGGGAGAGCTGCAGTCGGTACGCGCGGCCCAACGACGCGATGAGGACCCGGAAGCGGTACTGCCGCCGCTCGACCTGCATCAACGGCCACGGCCGGCCGTTGACCAGGATGACGTCACCGGCCAGGCCGGACTCGCTGTGGTCCTCGAAGAGCAACTGGCCGGACCGGGTGAAGGCGGCGTCGCTGATGACCAGGGGGACGTCGTACCGGCCGCTGGGCAGCTGCCCGTCCACGGGATTGCGCAGGACGTAGAGGCCGGCCAGCCCCATGTAGACGTTCTCGGTCGTGTGGTGCACCGCGTGGTCGTGGTACCAGATCGTGCGCTCTTCCTCGATGTTGTCGTACAGGTAGTCCTTGAACTGGCCCGGCCGCATGAGGTCGTTGGCGTAGCCGTCGTACTGGGGCAGTGACGGCGCCCCGTGCAGGTGCGTGGAGGTGGTGGCCTCGTACCGCAGCGTGGGGTGGGTCGCGGGCAGCCGGTTGATCTGGCGGACGGCGATCGGCGTGCCCCGCGTCGCCCGGATGGTGGGCCCCGGGAAGGTCCCGTTGTAGCCCCACATCGTCGTCCGGTGCCGGGGCAGGATGGTGGCCGAGAACTGCCGCTGCTCCAGGACGTACAGCGGCCGGACCTGCCCACCGACCGTGACGGTGCCCGTCGGCGCCAGGTCGGGCGGCGGCGCGAACGGCGTGGTGTACGCCCGCGGCAGGCGGCTCTCGTCGAGCTCGGACGCCCGCTTGGCGGCCAGGGCGCCGGGGAGGAAGGGGAGGGTCAGTGCCGCCGTACCCAGGACGCCGACCTTCAGGGCGTCCCGGCGGGTGATGCCGTGCTGCTGATCCATGCTCGGATCCCGTCTCGTCGAGATCCCCCGTGCAGGGAACAGCTTCCGGCGGGGGCCGGGCTGCTCAGAACCCGACACCTGGGGGCCCGCCACCCCCGCAAGCTGGGGTCGGCCGGCTGCCGTCGGTGGCGACCCCGCTACCGCTCGTCGTGGTCGTCGTCCCCCAGGTGCCGGCAGACCCCCGTGACCACCACCTCGTGCTCCAGTGCGGGGTCCTCCCGGCGGTGCAGGCCCAGCTCGACCACCCGGCCGTCGCGGGGGTCGTCCGGGCGGTCGTCGCCCGCGGCGCCGAGCACGGCCGCCAGGCCGTCCACGGTGGGCTGCCACAAGCTGGCCCAGTTGCACCCCGGCGGCACGGTGAAGGAGAGCTGCAGGCCGACCGGGCCCTCCGGTAGCGGCGCCTGCCCCTGGAGCTGATCGCGCACCTGCGTCGTGTACTCGGGTGACCCGACGGCCGTGCGGGTGCGGACGACGAACGTGCGACCGCCGGCGGGCAGCTCGACGGGCTCGGCTGCCGCACAACGCAGCAGGGTGTCCCGGCCCACGGCCTTGGTGCCCCACACGCTGGCGAACTCCCACCCGCCGTTGGCGCCCAGCCACTCGACCAGCGGGACCAGGTAGTGGGAGAGGGTGTACTGGTCGAGCAGCCGGACGTCGTCGGCCAGCCCGACGTCCAGGCGCAGCGCTCTGGGCCCGGCGTCGTCGGGCGCCGGGCCGAGCACCTGCTGGGCGTGCGTGACGAAGGCACGGACGTGCACCTGGTCGGGGTGGCCGGTCGCCATCCAGCCGGCCATGCGCGGTGCGATGCCCAACGGGGAGGCCTCCCCCTCCGGACGGGCGAAGAAGACGGCGTCGGCACCCATGTCCCGAGCGTCGCCTGCCGGCACCGGTCGGACAACCGGTGCCGGCACGGCCGGGCATCCCGGCGGGGCGGTCAGGCGGCGGCGCCCAGGGGGCGGTCGGTGGCCGGGGTGACCACCCGGCGGCGGGCCACCGCCGTTCCCGCGGCGAGCAGCACCAGCCCCGCGACGGCCCACCCGGTGAGCACGAGCAGCGGGGCCGCAGCACCGGCCCCGTCGAACCAGGAGACCGAGCGCAGCAGCGATCCGGTCGCTCCCGGGGGCAGCAGCTGGCCCAGCGTCCCCCAACCGGTGGGCAGCAGCTCCGGTGCCGAGGCGAGGCCCGACAGCGGGTTGCCGAGCAGCACCACGGTGGCCGCGCCGAGTGCGAACCCCGGCGTGCCGGCGAGGGTCTGCAGCCCCAGGAGGACCAGGGCGGTGGCCGCGATGCCGAGGGCGACGATCCCGGTGACCGTCCACCAGCCGCCGGACAGGGAGCCCAGCCACGTCCCGAGCACGGTCGCGGTCACCATGCCCCCGGCGATCGCCATGCCCAGCGCCGCGGCGATCCGCGGCCGGGTGCGGGAGAGCGACCGTGAGGTCAGCGCGGCGGTCGCGATGCCGCCGACGGCCAGGGGCAGGGCCCCGGCGGCGAGGCCCGCCCCGCGCGGGTCCGCCTCCGGTGCCGGGACGACGTCCTCCACCGGGACGGCCGCGCCGGTCGCGGCACCCAGGCCCGCGGCGACCTGCTGCAGCGCCTGGGCCACCGCCGGGCCGGCGGCGGAGGCGACGAGGACCCGGGGACCGCCGGCACCGACGACGACGGCCCCGTAGACCTCGCGGTCGCGGATGGCCTCGAGCGCCGCCGCCTCGTCGTCGACGACGCGGACGTCGAGCGCCCCGGGCACGCGCGCGGTCAGGGCGTCGGTGAGCCGGCCGGTCGCCGCCGCGGGGCCGGCGACGGCGACCGGCACGTCCCGTGGCTGGGAGCGGACGGCCGGCCAGGCGAAGGCGGTGAGCAGCACGGCGAGCAGGACCGCGAAGAGGGCGACGAGCGCCGGCACGAGCCGGGCGTCCCGCTGGGGTGCGGTGGTGGACATGGGACCCTCCCATCAAAACGAACGACCGTTCTCCTTCCTGCGGAGCGTCCTCCGCGGTCGGCACGACGTCAAGAACGAACGTCCGTTCTACGATGACGGGCGTGCCCCGAGTCTCCGACGAGCACCTCACCGCCCGCCGGGAGCAGATCGTCGACGCGGCGGTCCTGCGGTTCGCCCGGAACGGCTTCCAGGCCACCGGCATGGCGGAGGTCATCGCCGAGTCCGGCCTCTCGGCCGGCGCGGTCTACCGGTACTTCGCCAGCAAGGACGAGCTGGTCCGGGCGATCGTCGACCGGGTCCTCGCCGAGGCCGCCACGCGGTTCGACCACTGGCTGGCCACGCTGGAGGACCCGGACCCCGCCGAGGCGGTGGCGACGGCGGTCGACCTCGTCGCGACGGTGGCCGAACGCGCACCCGTGGACGTGACGCGGGTCGCCGTCCAGGCGTGGGGGGAGGCGCTGCGCAACCCCGGCGTGCACGACGTGGTCCGCGGCGCCTACGGCACCATCCGCGGCTACCTGATGGAGGTCGCGGTCCGGGCCCAGGAGGCGGGCAGGTTGCCGCGGGACGCCGATCCCCAGCAGGTGGGGGCCGCGATGTTCTCGCTGGTGGTCGGTTTCCTGCTGCAGCGGCTGCTGCTGGGGGACGTGCCCGCCCCGGCGTACGGCGACGCCGTCCGCGCGCTGCTCGGTGGGCCGGATTGGACCCGACCTCAGGCGGCGGCGGAGGACGCCACCGCGTCGTAGCGGTCGAGCAGCACCGCGGCGATCCGCTCGTCGGGCAGCAGGGGAGCGGTCACCGCGTCGGCGCCCGCGCCGGCGAGCCTGTCGTGGAAGTGCCCGGGCGCGAGCAGGTAGGCCGCCACCACGACCCGCTCGGCGCCGGCCCGGCGGGCGGCCGCCACGGCGTCGGCGACGGCCGGCTGCGCGGCGGAGCCGTAGCCGGCCGTCACCGGGCCGGCCCAGGTGCGCTGCAGCAGGTCGGCGGTGTCCTCGACGTCCGCCACCGAGCGTGGGTCGCTCGAGCCCGCCGCGGCCAGCACGACCGCGGTCAGCGGGTCGCGCGGATCGGCCCCCGCCGCGAGCAGCCGGTCCGAGAGCACCTCGGCGAGGCGCGGGTCGGGCCCGAGCGGGCGGGCGGCCACCGCGCCCCGGGCGGTGGCGACGGCCCGCGCGATGTCCACGTGCACGTGGTAGCCGCCCGACAGCAGCACCGGCACCACGACGGAGGGCCGGCCGGCGGCGCTCAGCCCCGCCACGACGTCGGCCACGGTGGGCGGCTGGACGTCGACGAACGCCGCCGTCGTCGTCAGTCCGGGGCGCAGCGCGCGGGCGGCGAGGGCGAGCTCGGCGACCAGTCGGCGGCCGGTGGGGTTGCGCGTGCCATGCGCGCACGCCACCAGCACGGGGGTGGTCCCGGCCGGCCCGGTCACGGGCCGCGCAGCCGGCCGCCGTCGACGGCGACCATGGTGCCGGTGACGTAGGAGGCGGCGGGGGAGAGCAGGAAGGCGGCGACCCGGCCGAACTCCTCCGGGCGCCCGTAGCGTCGCAGCGGGATCGCCGCCTCGGTCGCGCGGCGGGCGGCGTCGGGGTCCGGCTTCTGCGAGTCGATCTCGACGACCCGGTCGGTGGCGGTCGCCCCCGGCAGCAACCCGACGACCCGGATCCCGCGGGGGCCCAGCTCGTCGGAGAGGCCCTTCGCGGTCATGGCGAGGCCCGGGCGCAGCCCGTTGGAGACCGCCAGGCCCTCCAGGGGCTGACGCACGGACGTCGAGAGCACGAAACCGATCGCCGCGCCCTCGTGCAGGTGCGGGACCAGCGCCTTCACCAGCCGCAGCGGGCCCAGCAGCAGGCTCTCGACGCCGTCCCGCCAGTCCCGCTCGGCGGTGCCCAGCACCGTCCCGGGGGCCGGCCCGCCGACCGAGACCAGCGCGCCGTGGACCTCCCCCAGCTGCGCCACGGCCGCCTCGACCAGCCGGTCGGCGGCCCCGGGGTCGGCGAGGTCCGCGGCCTCGCCGAACGCCGCGGGGGCGCCACCGAGCTGCTCGGCGGCCGCGGCGACGGAGTCGGCGGACCGGGAGCTCACCAGCACCCGGGCCCCGTCGTCGACCAGGGCCCGGGCGGTCGCGAACCCCAGCCCCCGGCTCGCGCCGGTGAGCAGGTACCCGCGACCGCCCAGCCCCAGGTCCATCAGGCGGCGGAGCCCCGCAGCGAGCGCAGGACGTACTGCATGATCCCGCCGTTGCGGTAGTAGTTCGCCTCACCGGGGGTGTCGATCCGGACGACGGCGTCGAACTCGACGTCACCGGCCTGCACCTTCACCGTGCGCGGCACCTCGCCGTCGTTGAGCGCGGTGATCCCGGTGATCGTGAACTCCTCGTCGCCGCTCAGGCCGAGCGACTCGCGGTTCTGGCCCTCGGGGAACTGGAGCGGCAGCACGCCCATGCCGATCAGGTTCGAGCGGTGGATGCGCTCGTAGCTCTCGGCGATGACGGCCTTGACGCCCAGCAGCGCCGTCCCCTTGGCCGCCCAGTCGCGCGACGAGCCGGAGCCGTACTCCTTGCCCGCGAGCACGACCAGCGGGATGCCCTGCTCCTGGTAGGCGACCGACGCGTCGTAGATCGTCGTCGTCTCGCCGGTCAGGTGGTTCTTGGTGACCCCACCCTCGGTGCCGGGCACCAGCAGGTTGCGCAGCCGGATGTTGGCGAACGTGCCGCGGATCATCACCTCGTGGTTCCCGCGCCGGGAGCCGTAGGAGTTGAAGTCCCGCCGCTCGACGCCGTGCTCCCGCAGGTAGGTGCCGGCGGGGCTGTCGGCCTTGATGGAGCCGGCCGGGGAGATGTGGTCGGTGGTCACCGAGTCGCCGAGCACCGCGAGGGTGCGGGCACCGGTGATGTCGCCGACCGGGGCCGGCTCGGCCGGCATGCCCTCGAAGTACGGGGGGCGGCGGACGTAGGTGCTGTTCGGGTCCCAGTCGAACGTGTCACCGGTGGGCGTGGGCAGGTTCTGCCACTGCTCGGTACCGGCGAACACGTCCTCGTAGCTGCGGCCGAACTGCTCCGCCGACACGGCCTCGTCGATGACCCGCTGCACCTCGTGCGGCGAGGGCCAGATGTCGTGCAGGTAGACGTCGTTGCCGTCGGCGTCCTGGCCCAGCGGGTCGTTGTTGAGGTCCACGTCCATCGACCCGGCCAGCGCGTAGGCGATGACCAGCGGCGGGCTGGCCAGGTAGTTCATCTTGACGTCGGGGTTGATCCGGCCCTCGAAGTTGCGGTTGCCCGAGAGCACCGAGACGACGGCGAGGTCGGCCTCGTTCACCGCCTGGCTGACCGGCTCGGGCAGCGGGCCGGAGTTGCCGATGCAGGTCGTGCAGCCGTAGCCGACCAGGTAGAAGCCGAGCTTCTCCAGGTACGGGGTGAGCTCGGCCTTCTCGTAGTAGTCCATGACGACCTTGGACCCGGGGGCCAGGGTCGTCTTCACCCACGGCTTGGTGGCCAGCCCGCGCTCGACGGCCTTCTTGGCCAGCAGCGCCGCGCCGATCATCACCTGCGGGTTGGAGGTGTTGGTGCAGGAGGTGATCGCGGCGATCACGACGTGGCCGTGGTCGACGAAGGTCTCCGTGCCGTCCTCCATGACGACCTTGGTCGGCTTGTTCGGGCGGTCGGGCAGCTGCGCGCCGGGCAGGTACGGGTGCGGCCGGCCGTCCTCACCGTCGTCGTGCGCGAACGGGCTGACCGGGTCCGAGGCGGGGAAGGACTCGGCGGAGGCCTCGTCGGCGGCCGACACGACGCCGTAGGGCCGCTCCTGCTGCGGGACACCGGGCTTGCGGTCGTCCCCGCCGGTCCGGTCGTCGGTCACGTAGTCGGCCAGCGCCGCGCGGAACGAGGCCTTGGCGTCGGTGATGGCGACGCGGTCCTGCGGGCGCTTGGGCCCCGCGATCGACGGGACGACGGTGGAGAGGTCCAGCTCCAGGTACTCGGAGAAGGCCGGCTCGCGGGACGGGTCGTGCCAGAGGCCCTGCTCCTTGGCGTAGGCCTCGACCAGGGCGACCTGCTCGGCCGAGCGGCCGGTGAGGCGCAGGTACCCGATGGTCTCCTCGTCGATGGGGAACATGGCCGCGGTGGAGCCGAACTCGGGGCTCATGTTGCCGATCGTGGCGCGGTTGGCCAGCGGGACGGCGGAGACGCCCTCGCCGTAGAACTCGACGAACTTCCCGACCACGCCGTGCTGTCGGAGCATCTCGGTGATGGTGAGCACGAGGTCGGTGGCGGTGGAGCCGTCGGGCAGCTGGCCGGTGAGCTTGAACCCGACGACCCGCGGGATGAGCATCGAGACCGGCTGGCCGAGCATCGCGGCCTCGGCCTCGATGCCGCCGACGCCCCAGCCCAGGACGCCCAGGCCGTTGACCATCGTGGTGTGCGAGTCGGTGCCGACACAGGTGTCGGGGTAGGCGACGACGCGGTCACCCTCCTGGCGCGGGAAGACCACGCGGGCCAGGTGCTCGATGTTGACCTGGTGCACGATGCCGGTGCCCGGGGGGACGACCTTGAAGTCGCTGAAGGCGCCCTGGCCCCAGCGCAGGAACTGGTAGCGCTCGCCGTTGCGCTCGTACTCGATCTCGACGTTGCGCTCGAAGGACTCGGGCGTGCCGAAGACGTCGGCGATGACGGAGTGGTCGATGACCAGCTCGGCCGGCGCCAGCGGGTTGATCTTCTGCGGGTCGCCGCCGATCTCGGCCATGGCCTCGCGCATCGTGGCGAGGTCGACGATGCACGGGACGCCGGTGAAGTCCTGCATGACCACCCGGGCCGGGGTGAACTGGATCTCCTGGTTGGGCTCCGCGGAGGGGTCCCAGTCCGCGATCGCCCGGATGTGGTCGGCGGTGATGTCCGCGCCGTCCTCGGTGCGCAGCAGGTTCTCGAGGAGGACCTTCAGGCTGAAGGGCAGCCGCTCTGCGCCCTCCACCGCGTCGAGCCGGTAGATGTCGTAGTCGGTGCCGTCGACGGTGAGCGTCGACCGCGCCCCGAAGCTGTCCTTGCTGGCTGCCACTTCTCTGCGCCTACCCCTCGCTGGTCTGTCGCGCTGATTGCCACCCCCGATCATCCCAGTCGTCCGCCACCGGTGCGCAGGTGAGGCGACCCTTGCCTGCTCGGACGGGGTCGGCCGGGGCGGCGCTCCTACGGTGGACGGCGTGACGACCGGTGCCGTGCCCGACCCGCTGCCCGACTGGATGACCTCCGCCGAGCGGGTCACCGTGCTCACCGGCGCCGGCATCTCCACCGACAGCGGCATCCCCGACTACCGCGGCCCGAACGGTGTCTGGACCAGGGACCCGGACGCCGAGAAGCTGGTGACGCTGTCGTACTACGTGGCCGACCCCGACATCCGGCGCCGGGCCTGGCGGATGCGCCGCGACATGCAGGCCGGTGCGGTCCACCCCAACGCCGGGCACCGGGCGCTGGTCGACCTCGAGCGCCAGGGCCGGCTGCGGGCGCTGCTCACCCAGAACGTCGACGGGCTGCACCAGGCCGCCGGGTCCGCGCCGGAGCGGGTGCTGGAGCTGCACGGGACGGTGCACGAGGTCGAGTGCCTCGGCTGCCGCGACCGGACGACGATGGCCGAGGCGCTGGCCCGGGTCGACGCCGGTGAGCCCGACCCGGCCTGCCTGCGCTGTGGCGGCATCCTCAAGTCGGCGACGGTCAGCTTCGGCCAGCTGCTGCACCCCGCCGTCGTCGAGGCCGCCGCGGAGGCCGCCGGCGACTGCGACGTCTTCCTCGCCGTGGGCACCTCGCTCACCGTCCACCCCGCCGCGGGCCTCCCCGTCCTCGCCGCGGGCGCCGGCGCGCGGGTCGTCGTCGTCAACGCCCAGCCCACGCCGCACGACGACCTCGCCGACCTCGTCGTCCGCGAGCCGATCGGCACCGCGCTGCCGCGCCTGGTCGCCCGCTGACCGCGGCCCGGCCCACCGTGCGGGGGCCGGGCCGCGGTCGAGGCGTGCTCAGAGCGCGGAGGCGGCGGCGAACAGCCCGGCCGGGTCGACCCGGTCGCGCACGGCCCGCAGGCGGGCGAGGTCGGCGTCGTCCCACACCCCGCCGGGGCCGGGGGTCCCGCGGAAGTTCAGCAGCGACCGGCCGGTCGACCACGGGGCCAGTCGCTCCACGACCGAGGCGGCGACCGCGGGCACCACCGCGGCGGCCGGCCCCGCCATCGGTCCGAGCGCCCAGCAGGAGTAGGCGGCGTCCCGCCCGGCGACGGCGTTCGGGACCGCGGCCGGCCGCCCCAGCGCCCCGCCCAGCTGCCGCAGCTCCACCATCGCCAGCGGCACGTCCACCTGCGGGCCGGCCACGGCCAGCAGCGCGTCGACCGCCTCGGCGGGCAGCTCCCGCAGCAGGGTGCCGCGGTCGTGGGTGGGCATCGGCTCGGTCGGGTCCATGTGGACGGCGTCGACGGCCGTGAAGGGCAGGTCGGTGACGGTGTCCAGCAGCGCCGGCGCCACCGCCCGCATCGGCGCGAGCAGCGCCTTCCCCTCGTCCGCCGGGCCCAGGTGGGCGAACCGCAGGTGGACGACGGTCTGCCCGCGCAGGGGCCCGGGCAGCGCCGGGTCCGGCGGCAGCCGCAGGACGGCGACCGACGTGGACGTCTCCTCGGGGAGGGCGGCGGTCCACTCCCGCCAGGCGTGCAGCACGTCCGAGGCCGCCGGGCCGGCGTAGAACAGGCCGCCGCCGTGCAGGCCGGTGACGGGCACGAGGTCGAACTCCAGCGCCGTGACGACGCCGAAGGCGCTCCTGCCGCCGCGCACGGCCCAGAACAGGTCGGGGTCGCTCGCGGCGTCGACGGTCGTGACGGCGCCGTCCGCGGTGACCAGCTGCACCCGGCGGACCGCGTCGGCGGCGAAGCCGTACCGGCGGCCGAGGGGGCCGAGCCCGCCGCCGAGGGTGTAGCCGACCACGCCGACGCCCGACGACGACCCGGACAGCGGTGCGAGGCCGTGCGGCGCGGCCGCGTCGATGACCTGCCGCCACCGCACGCCGGCGGCGGCCCGCGCGGTGCGGGCGGCCGGGTCGACGGTCAGCTCGGTCATCCGTGCGGTCGTGACCAGCAGCGTGCCCGCGAGGTCGTCGACCAGCCCGTGGCCGGTCGCCTGGACGGTCACCGCCAGGCCGGCGCCGGCGGCCCACCGGACGGCCGCGGCGACGTCCTCGGGGCCGGTGGCGCCGACGACCACCGCGGGGCGCGGCGGGTGGGCGAGGTTGAAGCCGGCGACCTCGGCGGCGAAGCCGGCGTCCCCCGGGAGGAGGACGGGCCCGGAGACGCGGGCGGCCAGGGCGGAGGGGTCGGGCGTGGGGGCGGTGGTCACGGCGGACTCCGGGGTGGTCGAGGGAGGTCGGCGGCGGAGGCGGGAGAGGAGGGTCATCGGCCGGCGCTCGCCTCGAGCTCGACGAGCATGCCGGGCAGGGCCAGGCGGGCGACGCCGACGAGCGTGGTCGGCGGCGTGGCACCGACGCGGGACAGCCGCTCGGCGAGGACGTCGTAGGCGGCGAGGACGGCGTCGACGTCGGCGGCGTAGACCGTCAGCCGGAGCACGTCGGCGAGGTCCATGCCGCCGGCGGCGAGCACGGCCTCCAGGTTGGCGACGGCGAGCGCGAGCTGGGCGGCCGCGTCGTCCTCGTGCAGCAGGGCGCCGGTCTCGTCGACCGGTCCCTGCCCGGCGACGGTCAGCAGCCGGGACGGCGCCGGTCGCAGCTGGGCCTGGTCGAAGCCGAGGGCGGCGCTCCAGGCGGTGGGGTTGATCCGCTCCACGGGAGCGGGGGGCGTCGGTGTCATGCCGACGAACCTGGCGGCGCGCGGCCGCCGTGCCCATCCCAGCCGGCTGGTGGGTCCGACCCCCAGATCGCTGGGATACCTGCAGGCGGGCGGCCGCCGCCACACTGTCCGCCGTGACCAGCAGCATGCTGACCGAACGGGTGCGGGCGCAGGTGGGCGGCCTGGCGGCCAGCGGGCTCGACGTGCCGACCTTCGCGCAGTCGGCGCTCGAGGTGCTCTCCCGGGCGGTGCCGTTCGCGGCGGCCTGCTTCGCCACCGCCGACCCTGCGACCGGCCTGGTGACCAGCACCGTCAAGGCGGTGTTCGACGACCACCACGACGACGAGTGGGCGCACTTCGAGTACGAGGTGCCCGACCCGTCGGCCTTCCTGGAGGTCACCCACCGCCCCGGCCGGGTCCTGGGCCTGCACACGGCGACCGAGGGCCGGCTGGACCTCTCACCCCGCTTCTCCCGGTTCATCCAGCGCCACTGGGACCTCGACGACGAGATGCGCGCCGCGCTCACCGTCGACGGCACCACCTGGGGCTTCCTCGCGCTGTTCCGCGACGGGCCCGGCGCGGCCTTCAGCCCGCCGGAGCAGGAGTTCCTCAGCAGCATCGGCTCGACCCTGGCCACCGGCCTGCGCAGCGGGCTGCTGGCTGCCGCCGCGGCCGACGGCGCCGCCCACGTCGACGGCCCGGCGGTGCTCGTCGTGGGTGCCGACGGCGAGATCGCCTCGGCCAGCGTGGGCGCCGCGGCGCAGGTCGCCGAGTTGGGTGGCGGGCCGCTGGGGGAGGCGCCGCTGCCGCTGGCCCTGCTCAGCCTGGTGGGCGCCGCCCGGCGGTACGCCGCGGACGGCCGGCCGGTGGTGCCGCGGGTCCGGCTCCGCACGCGCTCGGGGCACTGGGTGGTCGCGCACGCCTCCCGGCTGCTGTCCCGCGACGGCACGGCCTCCGACGTCGTCGTGACCATCGAGGAGGCGCGGCCGCCGGAGATCGTGCCCCTCGTCGTGGCCGCCTTCGGCCTCACGCCGCGGGAGCAGGACGTCGTCCAACTCGTCCTGCAGGGGGTGGACACCAGCGGCATCGCGGCGGCGCTGCACCTGTCGGCCTACACCGTGCAGGACCACCTCAAGGCGGTCTTCGCCAAGGTCGGCGTCCGCAGCCGCCGCGAGCTCACCGCCCGGGTGTTCTTCGACCAGTACGCGCCCCGGCTGGCCGCCGGTCGCGAGCCGGGGCCGTCCGGCTGGTTCCGGGACCCCACCGGGGATCGACCGGGAGCGAGGGCGCTGCCTGACCGGTCCGGTGCGGATAGCGTGACGGCGACCACGTCGAGCGGCTGACTCCCTGCTCCCGGGGGGCGGCCACAGCACCGGGGAGCCGGACATGCACGTGCCCTTGACCACCCGTGACTTCCTGGACCGGGCCGAGCTCGTCTACGGCGACCGGATCGGCATCGTCGACGAGCCCAACCAGCCGGCGCCCTCGACCGGCGAGCTCACCTACCGCGAGGTGGCCCGGCGCGGGCGCGCCCTGCAGGCCGGGCTGGACGCGCTCGGGGTGGGCGAGGGGGAGCGGGTGGCGATCGTCAGCCACAACGCCGGTCGGCTGCTGGAGTGCCTGCTCGCCGTCCCGTCGTCGGGGCGGGTGGCGGTCCCGGTCAACTTCCGGCTGCAGCCGGAGGAGGTCAGCTACATCGTCGGCCACTGCGGCGCCCGGGTGCTGCTGGTCGACCCGGAGCTGGAGCCGGCCCTCAAGAGCGTGGAGGCCGAGCACAAGTTCACGACCGGTGAGGAGTACGAGCAGCTGCTCCGCTTCGACACCGAGCCGCGGCCGTGGTCGGAGCCGGACGAGGACGCCACCGCCACCATCAACTACACCAGCGGGACGACGGCCCGGCCCAAGGGCGTGCAGATGACCCACCGCAACGAGTGGGTCAACGCCGTCACCTTCGCCATGCACATGCAGATCAGCGACCGCGACGTCTACATGCACACCCTGCCGATGTTCCACTGCAACGGTTGGGGCCTGCCCTACTCCACGACGGGCCTGGGCGCCCGCCAGGTGGTGCTGCGCAAGGTCGACGGCCCGGAGATCCTGCGCCGGGTCGAGCAGCACGGCGTCACGCTCATGGCCGGTGCCCCGGCGGTCTGGAACGCCGTGCTCGACGCCGCCGCCGGGTGGGACGGCGAGATCCCCGGCCGGGACAGGGTGCGGATCATCGTCGCCGGCGCCCCGCCGCCCTCGCGCACCATCGCCCGCGTCGAGGCGGAGCTGGGCTGGGAGTTCAACCAGATCTACGGCCTCACCGAGACCGCCCCCCTGCTCACGATCAACCGCCCGCGCGAGGAGTACGACGGCCTGGCACCGGAGGAGCGGGCCAAGCTGCTGTCCCGGGCCGGGGTGCCGGCGCTGGGCACCCGGCTGGCCGTCAGCGAGTCCGGCGAGGTGCTGGCCCAGGGCAACACCGTCCTGGCCGGCTACTGGCAGAACCCCGACGCCTCCGCCGAGGCGCTGGAGGGCGGCTGGTTCCACACCGGGGACGGCGGCACGATCGACGAGGGCGGGTACCTCACGATCTCCGACCGCAAGAAGGACGTGATCATCACCGGTGGGGAGAACGTCTCCTCCATCGAGGTGGAGGACGCCGTCTTCAGCCACCCGGCGGTCGCGGAGGTCGCGGTCATCGGCGTCCCCGACGACAAGTGGGGCGAGATGGTGACGGCCATCGTCGTCCTCGCCGAGGGGCAGTCGGCGACGGCGGAGGAGATCATCGCCCACTGCCGGCAGCGGATCGCCACCTACAAGGCCCCCAAGCGGGTGGAGTTCGCCGACGAACTGGCCCGCACCGCCACCGGGAAGATCCAGAAGTTCAAGCTGCGCGAGGCCTTCTGGTCCACGTCCGACCGTCAGGTCAACTGACCCGGCATCACCCGGCCGGGTGAGGGCCCCCTCAACTCCCTCCCCGGTCGGGTCGATCCCGCACCAGGGAGCGCCCTCCGGGGCGCGTCGGCGCAGGGTCGAAGAGGGGTCGGTTCGTGGACAGCGCAGCACATACGGGACGGGGCCGGACGAGGGGCAGGGGCCCCCGCTGGCTCCGCGGCATCGGGACGGTCGCCGCCACGCTCGTGGTCGTCGGCCTCGCGCCGGGGACGGCGGCCGCCACCCCCGAGGACGACGCGGTCGCCGACGCGCGCAGCGAGCGTGACGCCGCCGCGGCGCGGGTGGGCGCGCTGAGCGCACAGCTCGCGCAGGCCGAGAACGCGGCCGCGGCGGCGTACCAGGCCGCCCAGATCGCGCTGCAGGAGTACGAGGAGTGCCGCGCGGCGCAGCAGGAGGCGCAGGCCGCGGCCGACGCCGCCGCTGCCGAGGCCGCCCGCGCCGAGGCCGAGCTGGCGCGTGGCCGCGCGCAGGTGGTCGCCTTCGCCCGGTCCAGCTACATGCAGGGCAGCACGGCCCCCGGCGCCGCGGCCCTGATGAGCGCCGCGGGCCCGGCGCAGCTGGTGGAGCGGGCGGCGCTGCTCGACGCCGCCGGCTCGCACCGCGTGGACGTCGTGGCGCAGCTGACCGTGCTGGAGGAGCAGGCCACCGTCGCCGAGGGCGCGGCCCAGCAGGCGGTGCAGGAGGCCACCGAGCTGGAGACCCGGGCGGGGGAGTCCCTGGCCGCCGCCCAGGAGCAGGAGGTCTCCGCCCGCGCCCAGGCCGCGACGCTGACCGAGCAGCGCGCCACGATGGAGGCCGAGCTCGCCGAGGCGCAGGAGACGCTCTACGGCGCCGAGGGTGCGCGGGACGCCGCCGCGGCCGCCGCGGCGGCGGAGGAGGCCTCGCGGTCGCGCCCGCCGGCCACCACGCCGTCCTCCACCGGCTCGTCCTCCGGCGGCTCCTCGTCGTCGGGGTCCTCGTCCTCGGGGTCCTCGTCCTCGGGTGGCTCGTCCTCGGGCGGCTCGTCGTCGGGTGGGTCGACCAGGCCCTCGAACAGCACCACGGCCGGGACGCCCACCGGGTCGGCCGTGCAGACCGCGATCGCGGCGGCGAAGTCGCAGCGCGGGCTGCCCTACAGCTGGGGTGGCGGCAACAGCCGTGGTCCCTCCCTCGGCATCCCGCCGGACACCACGATCTTCGGCTTCGACTGCTCGGGCCTGACCGAGTACGCCTACGCCCAGGCCGGCATCGCGATCGGCAGCACCAGTCGCGACCAGTACTGGCGCTTCCGCGACCGGACCGTGGCCGCGTCGGAGCTGCAGCCCGGTGACCTGGTGTTCTGGGCCACGGGGTCGGCCTACACCTCGATCTACCACGTGGCGCTCTACATCGGCGGCGGCCAGGTGATCCAGGCCCCGCAGAGCGGCGACGTCGTCCGCATCTCGTCGATGTGGTTCGGCTCGGACTACTACGGCGCCGTGCGCCCGACCGGCTGAGGGAGGAACCCCGGCGCTCGACGGCACCGAGGTTGGGGCCGGAGGGAGATGGGGCGTCGGGCAGCCACGGGGGGAGCTGCCCGACGCAGGATCGAGGCTAGCAGCCTGCCGGGCCCACGGGCAGGGGTGTGCACGCGCCACGCGCACCGTCGGCGTGGCGGTCCGACGGTGCCCGCGGCGCGCCCGCCGGAGGCGGACGGCGGACGCCCAGGAAGCGTCCAGCTCCGTGTAGGACACTGGCTCCGACGGGACGACCCCCAGCGAGGAGACCGCGTGACCAGCGCCGCCAGCACCCCTCTCGAGCAGCCCGCCGGCGCGACCGCCGCCGGTCAGCCGGTCCCGCCGTCGGCCGACGCGGCCCGCCTGGAGCGGGTGCTGTTCGAGATCAAGCGGGTCATCGTGGGCCAGGACCGGCTGGTCGAGCGGATGCTCGTCGCGGTGCTCGCCCGCGGTCACGTGCTCCTGGAAGGCGTGCCCGGCGTCGCCAAGACCCTGGCGGTGGAGACGCTGGCCACCGTCGTCGGCGGCACCTTCGCCCGCCTGCAGTTCACCCCCGACCTGGTGCCCGCGGACATCATCGGCACCCGCATCTACAAGGCCGGCCAGGACGCCTTCGACACCGAGCTCGGACCGGTGTTCGCCAACTTCGTCCTCACCGACGAGATCAACCGCGCCCCGGCCAAGGTGCAGTCGGCCCTGCTGGAGGTGATGGCCGAGAAGCAGGTCTCCATCGGCGGGGTCACCCACCCGCTGCCCGACCCCTTCCTGGTCCTGGCCACCCAGAACCCGATCGAGTCCGAGGGCGTCTACCCGCTCCCCGAGGCCCAGCGCGACCGCTTCCTCATGAAGGTGCTCGTCGACTACCCGAGCCCGGAGGAGGAGCGGGAGATCATCTACCGGATGGGGTCGACCCCGCCGGTGGCCGAGACCGTCCTCGGGCCCAGCGACCTCGTCCGGATGCAGCGCACCACCTCGCAGGTGTTCGTCCACCACGCACTGGTCGACTACGTCGTCCGCCTGGTGGTCGCCACCCGGGCGCCGCGCGAGCACGGCATGGACGACGTCGCCGCCTGGGTGTCCTACGGCGCCAGCCCGCGCGCCTCGCTGGGCCTCATCGCGGCCAGCCGGGCGCTGGCGCTGGTCCGCGGCCGGGACTACGTGCTCCCGCAGGACGTCCTCGACGTCACCGCCGACGTGCTCCGCCACCGGCTGGTGCTGTCCTACGACGCCCTGGCCGACGGCGTGCCCGCCGACCACGTCATCAAGCGGATCCTGCAGACGGTGCCCCTGCCGCAGGTGACCCCGCGGCAGCGGGCCGGCGGCTTCGGCCCGAGCGTGCCCGGTGGGCCGGCCGTGCCGCAGTTGGCCCCGCCGCAGGGGCAGCCGCAGTTCGCCCCGGGCCAGCCCGGGCCGCTGTTCGGCCCGCCCCAGGGACAGCCGGTGCCGCAGTTCGGCCCGGGCCCGGGCGGGGGCCCGGTCCAGGCCGGTCCGCAGGGCCAGGCCGGTCCGCACGCTGCGCCGGCTCCCCAGGGCCAGCCGGGCGGGGCGCCGCACGGCGAGCCCGGCCCCGCCGGGAACGGCTACGCACGCGGGTCCGCACCGGCGTGATCCTCCGTCGCCGCACGGCGGCCACCGCCGAGCCCGAGCCGTCCGGGCGCGCGCCCACCCCGGGCTCGGGCATCGACCCGGGTCCCGGCGACGGCGCGCCGCCGCACTTCGCCGAGGGCCCGGCCGACGTGCTGCTGCAGCGACTGGAGCTGACCATCCGGCGGCGGCTCGACGGGCTGCTGCAGGGAGACCACCTGGGGCTGGTCCCGGGATCGGGCAGCGAGGCCGGCGACTCCCGCACGTACCACCCGGGCGACGACGTGCGGCGGATGGACTGGCCGGTGACCGCGCGCACCCTGGTGCCGCACGTCCGCGAGACGATCGCCGACCGCGAGCTGGAGACCTGGGCGGTGGTGGACCTCTCCGCCAGCCTCGACTTCGGTACCGCCCGCTGCCAGAAGCGCGACCTCGCCATCGCCGGCCTGGCGGCGGTCAGCCACTTGACCGTCCGGGGCGGCAACCGCCTCGGCGCCGTCGTGACCACCGGGGAGCGGGTCGACCGCTACCCGGCGGCGTCCGGGCGGCTGGCCGCCGACCGGCTGCTGCGCGGCGTCGTCGCCACCCCGCGCGCGAGCGGCGGGCGCCGCGGTGACCTCGCCGCCGCCCTGGAGTCGCTGCGCCGGCCGCAGCGCCGTCGCGGCCTGGTGGTCGTCGTCTCGGACTTCCTCGGCGACAGCGACTGGGAGCGCCCGCTGCGCGGCCTGTCCGGGCGCCACGAGCTGCTCGCCATCGAGGTGGTCGACCCGCGGGAACTCGAGCTGCCCGACGTCGGCCTCCTCACCGTCGTCGACCCCGAGAGCGGGCAGACGCTGGAGGTGCCGACCGGCGACGCGGAGTTCCGCGTGCGGTTCGCGGCGGGCGCCGCCGCCCAGCGACGGGAGATCGCCGCGGCGCTGCGCCGGGCCGGCGCCGGGCACCTGCAACTGCGGACGGACCGGGACTGGCTGATGGACGTCGTCCGGTTCGTCGCCGACCGGCGGCGGGCGGGCTCCGGAGGTGCGTCGCGATGACGTCGTCGGTCCCGACCGCCCGCCGCGACCGCCGGCGTCCCGGCAGCGGAGGAGCCCCCCGATGACCTTCCAGGCCCCCCTGTGGCTGCTCGCCCTGGTCGCCGTCGTGGCGCTGGTGGCGCTGTACGTGGTGCTGCAGCTGCGCCGCAAGGCCTACGCGGCCCGGTTCACCAACGTCGCCCTGCTCGGCACGCTGGTGCCCAGGCGGCCGGGGTGGCGGCGGCACCTGGCCTTCGGGCTGGTCGCCCTGGGGATGGCCGCGCTGCTGGTCTCCCTCGCCGTCCCCTCGACCGAGGTCCGGGTGCCGCGGGAACGGGCGACGGTGGTCATGGCCGTCGACGTCTCGCTGTCGATGCAGGCCACCGACATCGAGCCCAGCCGGTTCGAGGCCATGCAGGTCGCGGCCAAGCAGTTCGTCGACGTCCTCCCGGCGCGGATCAACCTAGGGCTGGTCTCGTTCGCCGGGACGGCCACCACGCTGGTCACGCCCACGACCGACCGCGGGCAGGTGCGGGCCGCGATCGACAACCTGGACCTCGCGGAGTCGACCGCCATCGGCGAGGCCGTGTTCACGTCGTTGACCGCGATCCAGAACTACCAGGCAACACTGGACGCGGCGCAGGAGGACCTCCCGCCCGCCCGCGTCGTGCTGCTCTCCGACGGCTACAACACCGTCGGCCGCGACGACACCCAGGCGATCGACGCCGCCGTCGACGCCGGCATCCCGGTCTCCACCATCGCGTTCGGCACCGACTACGGCACCCTCGACCTCGACGGGGAGCGGGTCCCGGTGCCGGTGGACCGGGAGACCCTCGAGCGCATCGCCGACGAGACCGGCGGCAGCTACAGCGAGGCGGCCAGCGCCGCGGAGCTCGAGCAGGTCTACGAGGACCTCGGCAGCCAGATCGGCTACACCACCGAGCCCCGCGACGTCAGCTACTGGTTCGTCCGCGGCGGCGTGCTCGTCGCGCTGGTCGGCCTCGTCCTCAGCCTCCTCTGGACCAACCGCCTCGTCTAGCGGCCCGTCCAGCGCCCCGCCACGGGTCTGCCGGTGGTGGGGACGGGGTCTCCACTACCGCGCGGGGTCGAGGGAGAGCTTGCCGGTGGTGCGGCGGGCGAGCAGGTCCTGGTGCGCCTCGCGGACGGCGGTCAACGGGTAGCGGCCCCCGGCGACCGGCTGCAGCGCGCCCTCGGCCACCAGCGGCAGCAGCTCGGCCATGGCGTCGTCCATCATGTGCGGCCGGGTCATGCAGTGGGCCAGCCAGAAGCCGATGACCGCGCGGCTCCTCTGCATGAGCGAGCCCGGCGGGACGGCGCGGGTCTCCTGGCGGGAGGCCATGCCGTAGGTGACCAGCCGGCCGAAGGGGGCCAGCGCGGACAGCGAGCCGGCGAAGACGTTGCCGCCGGTCATCTCCAGGACGACGTCCACAGGGCTGCCGCCGTTGGCCTCGCGCAGCGCGGCGGTGAACGCCCGGGGGTCGTCGTCGGCCAGCGCCGGATCCACCGAGGCGTCGGCCCCCAGCTCCTCGGTGAGCGCCCGCTTCTCGGCGCTGGACGCGGTGGCGATGACCCGGCCGGCACCCCACCGCCGCGCCAGCTGGACGGCCAGCGAGCCGACCCCGCCGGCACCGGCGATGACGACGACGGTCTCCCCGGCGGCGAGGTGGGCGCTGGTGCGCAGCAGGTGCCAGGCGGTCGCGCCCTGCAGGACGACGGCCAGCGCCTGCTCGTCGGTGACGCCGTCGGGTACCGGCCACGTCAGGCGCGGGGAGGCGGCGACCCGCTCCGCGTAGCCGCCGCCGTCGAGCAGCCCGACCACCCGCGGCCCGCCGCCGGCCGGCGTCCCGACGAACTCCGCGCCCGGGACCAGCGGCAGCTGCTGCGGCGCCAGGTAGCTGTCCTCGATCTGGTGGGTGTCGGCGAAGTTAACTCCTGCGGCACTCACCTCGTAGAGCTGCTGGCCGTCGCCGGGGACGGGGTCGGGCAGGTCGACGACGTCGAGGACCTCGGGGCCGCCGAAGCGGGTGATCTGCACGGCACGCATGGACCGGAGGCTAGGCCTGACCGCCGAGGGACCGGACCGGGGACCGGTGGTCGCGACGGTCGGTGGCGACGAGCGGCCCGGGTCAGCCCATCGTCTTCTGGCCGTCGATCGCCTCCCGCAGGATGTCGGCGTGGCCGGCGTGCTGAGCGGTCTCCGCGATGATGTGCAGGAACACCCGCCGGGCCGACCAGCGGGCGCCCGGCTCGAACCACGGGGCCTCGGGCAGCGCGTGCTCGGCGTCCAGGTCGGGGAAGGAGGCGACGAGGTCGTCGGTGCGCCGGGCGATCTCCTCGTAGTCGGCCAGCACGCCTGCCAGCGTCTCCCCGGGGGCCAGGTGCCAGTGCCGGGTCGCGGCATCGGGGCCCCAGTTGCGGTGCATCGCCTCGGCGCCACCCTCGGCGAACCGGGCCCAGCCCGCCTCCGTGGCCGCCACGTGCTTGATCAGCCCGGCGAGGTCCAGCGCGCTGACGGTCGGCCGCCGCTGCGCCTGCTCGTCGGTCAGGTCGCGGACGGTGTACCGGAGGAAGGACCGGTGTCGCCGCAGCGACTCGATCAGGTCGGCCCGCTCGCGGGTGAGGGTGGTCGTACCGGTCATGGGAGCTCCTCCCGTCGTCCTCCGGTGGGTCGGTGCCGACGCTAGGGGCAGGGGGTGCCGGATGGGACCGGTGGCGGTGCCGGTACCCCGGTCAGCGGTCGGCGTCGTCGCCGGAGCGCTCCGTCGGCCCCCGGACCCCGGTCACCGGCGGGCCCCGTGCGGAGCGTCGGAGTCCTCCGGGACCCACTCGAGCAGGTCGCCGGGCTGGCAGCCGAGGACCCGGCACATGGCCTCGAGCGTGCTGAAGCGGACGGCCTTGGCCCGGCCGTTCTTCAGCACCGCCACGTTCGCCGGCGTGAGGCCGACCCGCTCGGCGAACTCGCCGACGCTCATCTTCCGCCTGGCCAGCTCGACGTCGATGCGGACGACGATGGGCATCAGATGACCGCTTCCATGTCGGTCCGCAGCGTCGTGGCCTGCCGCAGCAGCGCGCGCATCACCACCAGGAGCAGCCCGACCACGGCGCCGACCAGCAGCAGCACCAGGAGCAGCGCCGGCAGCGCGGGGTCGTCGCTGACCTCGTCGACGATGAAGTAGTACGCGCAGACGAACGCCCCGAGGAGCATCAGCCACCCCGCGGCGACCGCCCCGACGATCGCGTTCACCCACGGCAGGGAACCCGCGCTGAAGATGCGGTCGTGCGTGACCATGGTCAGCAACTGCCAGGTGGACACGATGACGACCTGGACGCACACCAGCCCCAGCACCGAGACCGTCGCCATCGTCCACCGCATGAAGGACTGCTCCAGCGAGGGCGCGGCGATGTCCGGCACCATCCCGGGCACGGCCCAGATCTGGGCAGCCAGCAAGGCCACGAACACCACTGCGAGCAGGACCCGGAGCGGGCCCACGGCCCGGTGCACCGTCGACATGACATCGACCCTCGGTCGGTGGCTATCGATCGTCAACAGGACGCACCGTGGTGGCCGACCATGACCGGACGGCCACGGCGCGCTCGTGCTGCCGCGGGGGAACACAAGGGACCTGTGCACCTCGCCCGATCGGTTCGACCCGGCCCGGCTCGTCGGCGGGCTCGGGGAGCCCGGGTGGGAGCAGGTCCGCTACGGCTTGACGGCCAGCACGGGGCGGGTGGCGTCGAGCAGGATGCGCTGCGCGGCGCTGCCCATGAGCAGCTTCCCGACCGGCGACCGGCGGCGCAGGCCGATCACGATGACCGAGGCGTCGGACTCGTCGGCCACCCGGAGCACCTCGTCGGCCAGGTCGCCGGCGTGGGGGGTCTGTCGCACCTCGAGGGCGACACCGGCGTCGGCGGCCCGGGCGGACAGCTGGTCGACCAGCTCGGGAGGTGCGACGTCGGCGCTGACCGGGGCGCCGCTGCGGGGGGTGTTGAGGACGAGGAGCCCCTCGCGGCGCCGACGGGCCTCCTCGAGCCCCGCGGTGAAGGCGGCCTCGCCCTCCGGGGTGGGCACGAATCCGGCGAGGACGGTCACACGAGCTCCTTGGTGTCACGCCGGGCGGGGGCCCGGCGGCGGGCGAGGGCGGTCCTGATGAGGGGGAGGAGCAGGACCACCAGGAAGAGGACCAGCAGGGTCCCGGAGATCGGCCGGGTGAAGAAGCCGGTCGGGTCGCCGCCGAACAGCAGCAGCGACCGGCGCAGCGACTCCTCGAGCAGTGAGCCGAGGACGAACGCCAGCACCAGCGGGCCGGGGTCGAAGCCGAGCTTCTTCATCAGGTAGCCGAGGGCGCCGAAGGCGATGACCAGCACGATGTCGAAGACGTTGTTGCGCACGGTGTAGACGCCGACCAGCGTGATGAGCACGGTGATCGGGGCGAGGACGGTGGCCCGCACGCGCAGGATGCGCACGAAGACGCCGACCAGCGGGATGCTCATGATCAGCAACAGGATGTTGCCGATGTACATGGAGTTGACCACGCCCCAGAACAGCTCCGGCTCCTCGCTGACCAGCTGCGGGCCGGGCGTCACGCCCTGGATGAGCAGGGCGCCGAAGATGACCGCCATGGTCGCGTTGGCCGGGATGCCCAGCGTCAGCAGCGGGATGAAGGACGAGGTCGCGGCGGCGTTGTTCGCCGTCTCGGGGGCGGCGACGCCCTCGACGGCGCCCTCGCCGAAGCGCTCCGGCGTCTTGGAGCGGCGCTTCTCCAGGGCGTAGGCCGCGAGGGAGGACAGCGTCGCGCCGCCGCCGGGGAGGATGCCGAGCAGGAAGCCGAGGACCGACCCGCGACCGATCGCACCGGAGGACTGCCGCAGGTCCTTCCGCGACGGCCACACGTTGGCGACCCTCGCCGGGGCCTGGACGGCGCGGTGCCGCTCCTCGAGGGCGTGCAGGATCTCGCCGAGACCGAACAGGCCCATCGCGATCGGCACGAAGTCCAGGCCGTCGGCGAGGTCGAGGCTGCCGAAGGTGAAGCGCTCGGCGCCGGTGAAGCCGTCCCGGCCGACGGTGGCCAGCAGCAGCCCGACGGCGGCGGCGATGACCGCCTTGAGCCGGTCGCCGCTGCTCACGGTCGACACCAGCAGGATGCCGAGCAGCGCCAGGGCGGTGTACTCCGGAGGGCCGAAGTCCAGGGCGAAACCGGCCACGACCGGGGCCACGATCGACAGGGCGACGATGGACACCGTCCCGCCGACGAAGGAGCCGATCGCGGCGATCCCGAGCGCGGTGCCGGCCTTGCCCTGCCGGGCCAGCGCGTGGCCGTCGAAGACGGTGACCACGGACGAGGCCTCACCGGGCAGCCGCAGCAGCACCGACGTGATCGTCCCGCCGTACTGGGCGCCGTAGAAGATGCCGGCCAGCATGATGATCGCGGTGACCGGCTCGATGCCGAACGTCAGCGGCAGCAGGATCGCGATGGTCGCCGCCGGGCCGAGGCCGGGCAGGACGCCGATCAGCATGCCGATGACGACGCCGATCAGGCAGTAGAGCAGGTTGGTGGGCTCGAGGACGACGGTGAAGCCGTCGAGCACGGGGGCGATGTCCATGCGGTTGTCCCCTAGAACAGGTGCGGGATCGGGACCGAGAGGGCCGCGACGAAGACCAGGTAGAAGCCGACGACGACGGCCAGGCTCGTGATGACCGACAGCCGCCAGCTCTCGTGCCCGAGGAAGCGCAGCCACACGAACATGAGCAGCAGGGCCGGGATCTCGAAGCCGATGACGCTGATCAGCGCGACGAAGACGAGCATCGAGGCCAGCCCGGCCACGACCAGCCAGCTGGCGCCGGTGAAGCGCTCGGCGTCGGCCGTGCGGCGGGCGAGGGGCAGCAGCGCGAGGCCGAGGACGACGAGGAGCCCGCCGATCAGCAGGGGCCACATCCCGGCGGCGGGGGTCGCCGCGCTGCCGACGTCCAGGGTCAGCGCTCCGGCGATCGTCGCGGCCCCGAGCGCCACCACCACCAGGGCGATGAGCACGTTGGCGACCGGGCCGGCCGGTGGGGGCCGGTCCGCGTCCTCGAGCTCGTGCAGGGCCTCTTCGAGCTCGTGCACCGTCTCGGTCACGCCGTGGTGCTCGGGACCGTGGCGCCCCGGGCCGGGGTGCCCGGGGGAGGGTGGACCCCCGGCGGCCGTCCGGCCGCCGGGAGCCGCCGGGGTACCGCCCTGGGGCGAGCTCACTGCCCGCCGCCGAGGTCGATCGAGTACTCCTCCACCAGGGACCGGTAGTTCTCCAGGTTCTCGGTCCACTGCTGCTGCAGCTCCTCGCCGCTGATCTCGTTCGGCGTGAGCAGCCGCTCCTCGTTGAAGGCCTGGTACTCCTCGCTGGCGAAGGCGGCCTGGAAGGCCTCCTCCAGCTGCGTGACGACCTCCTCGGGGGTGCCGTCCGGCGCCGCGATGGCCCGCGACTGCTGCACCGGCACGTCGTAGCCGGCCTCCACGGCGGTCGGGGTGTCCGGCAGGTACTGCGGGCGCTCCTCGGCGAAGGTCACGATCGGCACCAGCTCGCCGGCCTCGATCTGCGCCGCGGCCTCGCCCAGCTGCACCGAGCCGACGTCGACCTGACCGCCGAGCACCGCGGTCAGGGTGGGCGCGCCGCCGTCGAACGGGACGGCGGTGGCGTCGACGCCGGCCTGGGCGAGGAGCAGCTCCTGCGAGAGCTGGCTGCCGGTGCCCACTCCGGTCGTCCCGAAGGTGATCGGCCGGCCGGCGTTCACGATGTCGTCGACGCTGGTGAAGCCGGTCTGCGGGCTGGTGACGAGCACGTAGTCGTCCTGGGAGATGCCGGTGACGACCGTGTAGTCGTTGATGTCCACCGCTTCGTCCTCGCCGACGGCCAGCGGGGTGATGTAGGCCAGGCTGCCGACGAAGGTCATCAGCGTCTGACCATCGGGCTCGGCGCCGGCGAGCTCCTGGGCGGCCACCGCGCCGTTGGCGCCGGGCCGGTTCTCGACGGTGATCGGCACGCCGAGCTCCTCCGAGGCCTGGTCGGCCAGCGCCCGGGCGATGAGGTCGGTGCTGCCGCCGGCGTCCTGCCCGACCAGCAGGGTGATCGGGCCGTCGGGGAAGGACGCGGCGGCGTCCGCGCTGTCCCCGCCCCCGAGGTTGCCGCCGCAGGCGGCGAGCGAGAGGGCGGTCACGAGACCGAGCCCGGCGGTCAGGCCGCGGCGGTTCCGGGAGGTGCTGGTCATGTCGCGCTCCTGTGCGAGGGAAGGATCCCGGGTACACGGCTGTGAGCGCGGTCACCCGGAAGCGGTCGCGGCAGAGCGTAGGTAGGCCGCTCAATGCCTGTCCAAGTTCACTCGTGCATCGATTGATACCGTCAGAGCATGGCCTACACGCTGGAGCAGCTGCGGGGCTTCGTGGCCGTCGCCGACGAGCTGCACTTCGGCCGGGCGGCCGAGCGGCTGAGCATGACCCAGCCGCCGCTGAGCCGGCAGATCCAGAAACTGGAGCGCAGCGTGGGTGCCCAGTTGCTGGAACGGGACAACCGCCGGGTGGCCCTGACCGCCGCCGGTGCGGTGTTCCTCACCGAGGCCCGCCGGCTGCTCGCCCTGGCCGACGCCGCGCCCGAGATGGCCCGGCGGGTGTCCTCCGGCTCCAGCGGTCTGGTTCGGATCGGTTTCACCGCCGCCTCCACCTACGGCACGCTCGGCCGGCTGCTCAACGAGGTCGCCGGCGAACTGCCGGACGTCGACGTGGAGCTCGCCGAGATGGTCACCCGGGAGCAGGTCGGCGCCCTGCTCAACGAGGAGGTCGACCTGGGCCTGGCCCGGCCGCCCTTCGACGCCGAGACCTTCGGCTCCCGCCTGCTGCACCGCGAGGCGATGCTCGTCGCCGTCCCGGTCGGCCACCGGCTCACCGGGCTGGGCCGGCCCGTCGTCGCCGAGGACCTCCGTGGCGAGCCGGTCGTGATGCACTCGCCGACCAGGGCGCGGTACTTCTACGACCTCGTGGTCGGGCTGGTGCCGGTCGCGCACGAGAACGTCGTCCACACGGTGAGCCAGGTGCTCACGATGCTGTGGCTCGTGGCGGCCCGCCGGGGCGTCGCCTTCGTGCCCGAGTCGGCCAGCCGGCTGCACATCGACGGGGTCGCCTTCGTGCCCCTCGCGACGCCGGTGGCCGAGCCGGTCGAGCTGCACCTGCTGTGGATGCGGCAGTCGCGCAACCCCGCCCTGTGGCGGGTGCTGGACGTGCTCGGGCGGGCCTTCCCCACGTCCTGACGATGCGCTGTCGGCATCGGACGATGCGAAACAGCTCTTGGACAGGCATCATCAGTCGTTCCTACGGTGACGCCGACCACCTCCGGACCCGCCTCCCGCGGACGACTCCGGACCCGTCGGACCCGAGGACGACCCCGTGACCCTGCTGCCGCCCGCCGAGCTCGCCACCCGGTTGAAGTCCGGCCTGCTCTCCTTCCCGGTGACCCACTTCGACGCCGACCTGCAGTTCGACGAGCCGCGCTACCGCCAGCACCTGGCGTGGCAGGCCGGCTTCGACGTCGCCGGCCTGTTCGCGGCCGGTGGGACCGGGGAGGGCTTCTCCCTCACCAGCGCCGAGATCGACCGCGTCGTCCGTGTCGCGGTGGACGAGATCGGCGGCCGGGTGCCCGTGCTCGCCCCGGCGACCGGCGGCACCGCCGAGTCCGTGGCCCAGGCCCGCGCGGCGCAGGAGGCCGGGGCCGACGGCATCCTGCTCTTCCCGCCCTACCTCACCGAGGCCAGCCAGGCCGGCCTGGTGGAGCACATCAGCGCCGTGTGCCGGGCCACCGACCTCGGCGTGATCGTGTACAGCCGGGCCAACGCCGTCCTCCGGGACGTCACCGTCGCCGAGGTCGCCGACCGCAACCCGAACCTGATCGGGCTCAAGGACGGCATCGGCGACATCGAGCAGATGACCCGCACCTACGCCAAGGTGGGCGACCGGCTCATCTACGTCGGCGGCCTGCCCACGGCCGAGACGTTCGCGCTGCCGCTGCTGCAGCTGGGGGTCAGCACCTACTCCTCGGCGCTCTACAACTTCCTGCCGGAGTTCGCGCTGCGCTTCTACGCGGCCGTCCGCGCCCAGGACCGCGCGGCGGTCTACGGGATGCTCAACGACTTCGTCATCCCCTACGCCGACATCCGCGACCGGCGGAAGGGGTACGCGGTCTCCATCGTCAAGGCCGGTCTGACCGCCGTCGGGCGCGACGGCGGGCGCGTGCGGCCGCCGCTGACCGACCTCACCGAGACCGAGCTCGACGAGCTGACCGCGCTGGTCGGCAAGGTCTCCTGACCCACCACCCCGCACCCCTGGAGGACGGTATGACCCGCACGCCCACCGTCGCCCGCGTCGAGGTGGTCCCCGTCGCCGGGCACGACAGCATGCTGTTGAACCTCAGCGGCGCGCACGGCCCCTTCTTCACCCGCAACATCGCGATCGTCACCGACAGCGAGGGCCGGACCGGGGTGGGGGAGGTGCCCGGCGGGGAGGCGATCCGCCGCACCGTCGAGGACGCCGCCGAACTGCTCGCCGGCCAGCCCGTCGCCGCCCTCGGCCGGCTGCTGCGGGCGGTGTCGGCCACCTTCGCCGACCGGGACGCCGGCGGCCGTGGGCTGCAGACCTTCGACCTGCGGACGACCATCCACGCGGTCACCGCGCTGGAGTCGGCCCTCCTCGACCTGCTGGGCCAGCACCTCGGCGTCCCCGTGGCCGAGCTGCTCGGCGAGGGGCAGCAGCGCGACACCGTCCCGATGCTGGGCTACCTCTTCTACGTCGGCGACCGGCGGGCCACCGACCTGCCCTACCTCGCCGAGAGCGACCCGGCCGACGACTGGGAGCGGCTGCGCCGGGAACCGGCGCTGACGCCGGAGGCGGTCGTCGCGCTGGCCGAGGCGGCGCAGACCCGGTACGGGTTCAGCGACTTCAAGCTCAAGGGCGGCGTCCTGGCCGGCGAGCAGGAGGTCGCTGCCGTCCGGGCGCTGGCCCAGCGCTTCCCGGAGGCCCGCGTCACCCTCGACCCCAACGGCGGCTGGCTGCTGGCCGACGCCGTCGAGCTGTGCCGCGACCTGCACGGCGTGCTCGCCTACGCCGAGGACCCGGTCGGCGCCGAGGGCGGTTTCTCCGGCCGCGAGGTGATGTCGGAGTTCCGCCGGGCCACCGGCCTGCCGACGGCGACGAACATGGTCGCGACCGACTGGCGGCAGATGGCCCACGCCGTCCGGTCCAACGCGGTCGACATCCCGCTCGCCGACCCGCACTTCTGGACGATGCGCGGCTCGGTCCGCGTGGCCCAGCTGTGCTCCGACTTCGGCCTGACCTGGGGCTCGCACTCGAACAACCACTTCGACATCTCCCTGGCGATGTTCACCCAGGTCGGGGCGGCCGCCCCGGGGGCGATCACCGCCCTGGACACGCACTGGATCTGGCAGGACGGGCAGGCGCTGACCCGCAAGCCGCTGCTGATCCGCAACGGCGCCATCGAGGTGCCGACGGCGCCCGGACTCGGCGTCGAGCTGGACCGGGACGCCCTCGCCGCGGCCCACGAGCTCTACCTCGAGCACGGCCTCGGCGCCCGGGACGACGCGGTCGCCATGCAGTACCTCGTGCCCGGCTGGCAGTTCGACCCCAAGCGCCCCTGCCTGGTCCGCTGACCCCTCGGAGACCGCGATGACGACGACCGTGCCCGCGCCGTTCCACCCCACCGCCCCGGCGGTGCTCGACCGCATCGAGTCGGTGACCCTCTCCTCGGTCACCCTGCCGCTGCCCGCCCCCATCAGCGACGCCAAGGTCTTCACCGGCCGGCAGCGCCCCATGACCGAGGTCGCCTTCCTCTTCGCCGAGATCCGCACCGAGGGCGGGCACGAGGGCGTCGGCTTCAGCTACTCCAAGCGGGCCGGCGGCCCGGCCCAGTTCGCCCACGCCCGCGAGATCGCCCCCGACCTGATCGGCGAGGACCCCAGCGACATCGCCCGGCTGTGGACCAAGCTGGTCTGGGCCGGGGCGTCGGTGGGCCGCAGCGGCGCCTCGACGCAGGCGATCGCGGCGATCGACGTCGCGCTGTGGGACCTCAAGGCCAAGCGCGCCGGCCTGCCGCTGGCCAAGCTGCTCGGCGCGCACCGCGACTCGGTGCGCTGCTACAACACCTCCGGCGGCTTCCTGCACGAGTCGATCGACCAGGTCGAGGACAACGCCACCCGCACCCTGGAGTCCGGGGTCGGCGGCATCAAGATCAAGGTCGGCCTGCCCGACTCGGCCGAGGACCTGCGCCGGGTGCGCGCGGTCCGCGAGCACCTCGGCGACGGCGTCCCCCTCATGGTCGACGCCAACCAGCAGTGGGACCGACCCACCGCCATGCGGGTCAGCCGCCGGCTGGAGGAGTTCGACCTCGTCTGGATCGAGGAGCCCCTCGACGCCTACGACGCCGAGGGACACGCCCAGCTCGCCCGCACGCTGGACACCGCCATCGCCACCGGCGAGATGCTGACCAGCGTCGCCGAGCACGCCGAGCTCATCCGGCACGGCGCGGTGGACGTCATCCAGCCCGACGCCCCACGGATCGGCGGGATCACCCAGTTCCTGAAGCTGGCGACCCTGGCCGACGTCGCGAACCTGCAGCTGGCCCCGCACTTCGCGATGGAGATCCACGTCCACCTCGCGGCCGCCTACCCGCGCGAGCCGTGGGTGGAGCACTTCGACTGGCTGTACCCGCTGTTCGACGAGCGCCTGGAGACGCGGGACGGCCGCATGTACATCTCCGACCGGCCCGGCCTCGGCGTCACCCTCAGCGACCAGGCCCGCGCCTGGACCGTGGACCGCGTGCACGTCGCGACCGCCCGCTGACCCCGCACCACCTGGAGGAGAACCCCATGAGCGACGTCGTCAGCGTCGACCCCCGCACCGGCGAGACCGTCGAGGTCGTCGCGCAGGAGACCACTCCCGAGGAGGTGGACCGCCTCTGCACCATCGCGCTGGCCGCCGCGCCCGCCCTGGAGGAGCTGGGCCGGGCCGGCCGCGCCGCGCTGCTGCGTACCCTCGCCGACGCCCTGGAGGACCGGCGGGACGACGTCGTCGCCGTCGCCGACCGGGAGACCGCGCTGGGCCCGACCCGCCTGAACGGCGAGCTGACCCGCACCTGCTACCAGCTGCGGGTCTTCGCCGAGGTGCTGGACGAGGGCAGCTACCTCGAGGCCGCGATCGACACCGCCGGCGACACCCCGATGGGGCCGCGCCCGGACCTGCGCCGGATGCTCGTGCCGATCGGCCCGGTCGCGGTGTTCGGCGCGAGCAACTTCCCACTGGCGTTCTCGGTGCCCGGCGGGGACACCGCCTCCGCGCTGGCCGCCGGCTGCCCGGTCGTGGTCAAGGCCCACGGGTCCCACCCGGCGACGTCGCAGCTGGTGTTCGACGTCCTCACCGAGGCGGCCGGGAAGGCCGGGGCGCCCCACGGCACCCTCGGCATCGTCCACGGCCTGCGCGCCGGCGCCGACCTGGTGGCCCACCCGGCCATCCGCGCGGTCGGCTTCACCGGCTCGCTGGCCGGCGGGCAGGCGCTGCAGCGGATCATCGAGCAGCGCCCGGACCCCGTCCCCTTCTACGGCGAGCTCTCCAGCCTCAACCCGGTCGTCGTCACGCCGACGGCGGCCGCGGAGCGGGGCGGCCGGATCGGCGGCGAGCTGGTCGGCTCCTTCACCCTCGGCGGCGGGCAGTTCTGCACCAAGCCCGGCCTGGCCCTCGTGCCGGCCGGCCCCGACGGCGACGCCCTGGTCGACGCGATGGCCGAGGCGGTGCGCGGGGCGGCCGCCCCGGTGCTGCTCAACGAGGGCATCGCGGCGTCCTACGGCCGCATCTCCGACCGGCTGGCCGAGGCGCCCGGTGTCGAGGAGATCGCCCGGGGTGAGGCCCCCTCGGGGCAGGGCTTCCGCGCGGTGCCGCGGCTGCTCACCACGTCGGCCGCCGACCTCCCGCACGAGGTGACCGAGGAGTGCTTCGGCCCGGTGTCGGTCGTGGCCCGCTACGACGGCGAGGGCCAGCTGTTCGCCGCGCTCGACGCCATGCCCTCCTCGCTCACCGCCACCGTGCTGCGGGGCGAGGGCGAGACGGAGCTGCCGCTGGCGGTCTCCCAGCGGCTGCGGACCCGCGCCGGGCGGCTGGTCTACGACGCCTACCCGACCGGGGTCGCCGTCTCCTGGGCGCAGCACCACGGCGGCCCGTGGCCGTCCACCAACTCCCAGCACACCTCCGTGGGCACCACCGCGATCCGCCGGTTCCTGCGCCCGGTCACCTGGCAGGGGGCGCCGCAGGAGGTGCTGCCGGAGGAGCTCACCGACGGCTACCGCGGGATCCCACGACGCATCGACGGGGTGCTGGAGCTGCCCCGGTGACGGAGCCGCGGGCCGCGCTGGTCAGCTTCGAGCGCGGCCTGCGGGTCGACCCCGACCTGCCGATCGCGGCCCCGGCCCTCCGGGCGGCGGGGATGACCGTCGACCTGGTGCGGTGGGACGACGCGGCGGTCGACTGGTCCGCCTACGACCTGGCCGTCGTGCGCTCCTGCTGGGACTACGCCTGGCGCCGCGAGGAGTTCCTGACCTGGGCGTCCTCGGTGCCGCGGTTGCGCAACGACGCCGCGGTGCTGCGGTGGAACACCGACAAGTCCCACCTGCGCGACCTCGCCGCCGCAGGTCTGCCCGTCGTCCCGACCGTGTGGGACCCGACGGAGCCCATCGACCTGCCCGACGCCGCGGAGTGGGTGGTGAAGCCGTCGGTCTCCGCCGGCTCCCGGGACACCGCCCGGTGGGCCGATCCGACGGCGGCGCTCGCGCACGCCGCCGAGCTCCGCGCAGCCGGGCGGACGGCGATGCTGCAGCCCTACCTGCCCAGCGTCGACGAGGCGGGGGAGACCGCCGTGCTGTTCCTCGGCGGCCGGTTCTCCCACGCCGTCCGCAAGGCGGCGTTGCTGCAGCCCGGAGAGGGGGTGCGGCAGGACCGCGACAGCCGCGGGGACCTGCTCGCCGTCGAGGCGACGCCTGCGCAGCGGGAGGTCGCCCAGGCGGTGCTCGACGCCGTGCCCGGGCTCGTCCCGGGATCGGCCGCCCCGCTGTACGCGCGCATCGACCTCGTGGCGGACGCCGCCGGCCGCCCGGTGGTGCTCGAGCTGGAGCTGACCGAGCCGAGCCTGTTCCTGCCGCAGGCCCCCGCGGCCGCGGTCGACCAGCTCGTCCAGGCGGTGCGGGCCGAGCTGCCGTGAGCCGGTGAACGCCGTCCTCGGCGGCTTCGCCGCGCTGGCCGCCGTCATCGCGGTGGGGTGGCTGGTCGGCCGGGCCGGCACGCTGGGGGCCGGCGCCTCCGAGGTGCTGTCCCGGCTGGCGTTCTACGTGGCGACGCCGGCGCTGCTCTTCCTGACCCTCGCCGAGGCCGATCCCTCCGTCCTGGTCTCACCGCACCTGGTCGCCACGGCCGGCAGCGCCGTCGGGTGTGCCCTCCTGTTCGTCGTCCTCGCCCGGTGGCGCCGGCGCGTGCCGGCGACCGACCTGGCGACGGGTGCGCTGGCCTCCTCGTACGTGAACGCCGGCAACCTCGGCGTCCCCGTGGCCGTGTACGTCCTGGGCGACGCCTCGTACGTCGCGCCGGTGCTGCTGTTCCAGGTCCTCGTCATGGCGCCGGTCGGACTCGCCGTCCTCGCCGGCCGACAGCCGGCGGGTTCCTCGCGGTGGCGGGTGCTGACCGCGCCGGTCCGGACCCCGGTCGTGGTCGGCTGCGCCCTCGGGCTGCTGGTCGCCACGACCGGGGGCGACCTGCCCGCGGTGGTGCTGCGTCCTGTCGAGCTCACCGCGGGGCTCGCCGTCCCGGCCGCTCTGCTGGCCTACGGCATGAGCCTGCACGGGGCGCCACGGCCGGCGTCGGGCAGCGGGGCCGGCCGGGTGTGGCTGGCGGTGGCGCTCAAGACGGTGGGCCAGCCGCTGCTGGCCTACGCGCTGGGCAGGTGGGTCGCCGGGCTCGACGGGGGCGAGCTGCTCGCCGTCACGGTCACCTCGGCGCTGCCGACCGCCCAGAACGTCTTCGTCTACGCAGCCGCCTCCGGCCGGTCCACCGTCCTGGCCCGGGACGTCGTCCTGGTCACCACGGTGCTCTCCGTGCCCGTTCTCCTGGGCGTGGCGCTGCTCCTGGGCTGACCGGGCGCGGGCCCCGAGGTGGTCGCGGCGGCCGACGACCGTGCGCGGAGGTGTGACCTGCGCCGACCGACTAGGTTCGGTGGCCGACGGTGCGGTCGGCGCAGGGGAGTGACGCAGTGGGCAGATCGGTGCTCGTGACCGGTGGGAACCGGGGGATCGGGCTGGCCATCGCCCGCTCCTTCGCCGAGCAGGGCGACTCGGTGGCGGTCACCCACCGGGGCAGCGGCGTCCCCGACGGGCTGTTCGGCGTGCGGTGCGACGTCACCAGCACCGAGGACGTCGACCGGGCGTTCAGCGAGGTCGAGGAGCACCAGGGCCCGGTCGAGGTGCTGGTGAGCAACGCCGGCATCACCCGCGACGGCCTGCTCATGCGGATGAAGGAGGCCGACTTCACCGACGTCCTCGACGCCAACCTCACCGCCGCCTACCGGGTGTCGAAGCGGGCCGCGGCGAAGATGGTGCGGGCGCGGTCGGGCCGGATGGTCTTCATCTCCTCGGTCGTCGGCCTGCTGGGTTCGGCCGGCCAGACCAACTACGCGGCGAGCAAGGCCGGCCTGGTCGGCCTGGCCCGCTCGATCGCCCGCGAGCTCGGCAGCCGGGGCATCACCGCCAACGTGGTGGCCCCCGGCTTCGTCGAGACCGACATGACCGCGCAGCTGCCGGAGAAGCGCCAGCAGGAGATCCTCGGGCAGGTGCCGCTGGGCCGGTACGCCTCCGCGGAGGAGATCGCCGGCGTCGTGCGCTTCCTGGCCGGCGACGCGGGTGGCTACATCACCGGGGCGGTCGTCCCGGTCGACGGCGGACTGGGAATGGGGCACTGATGGGCATCCTCGAGGGCAAGAAGATCCTGGTCACCGGGGTCCTCACCGAGGCGTCGATCGCGTACGCGACCGCCCGGATCGCGCAGGAGCAGGGCGCCACCGTCGTCCTGTCCAACTTCGGCCGGGCCCTGTCGCTGTGCCAGCGGATCGCCAAGCGGCTGCCGGCGGAGGCGCCGGTCGTCGAGCTCGACGTCACCGACACCGAGCACCTGGCCAGCCTGGCCGACCGGCTGCGCGAGCACGTCGGCGACACCCTCGACGGCGTCGTCCACTCGATCGGCTTCGCGCCGCAGGAGGCGATGGGGGAGGGCTTCCCCGAGGTGGCGTGGGAGCACGCGGCGACCGCCTTCCAGGTGTCGACCTGGTCGATGGCCTCCCTCACCCAGGCCTGCCGACCGCTGTTCGGGGCGCAGGCCTCCGTCGTCGGGCTGACCTTCGACGCGACCGTCGCCTGGCCGGTGTACGGCTGGATGGGGGCGGCCAAGGCGGCGCTGGAGTCCACCTCCCGCTACCTGGCCCGGGAGTTGGGCCCCGAGGGCGTCCGGGTCAACCTGGTCGCCGCGGGCCCGCTGCGCAGCATGGCCATGAAGTCGATCCCCGGCAGCGCCCAGTTCGAGGAGGCGTGGGAGGCACGCGCACCGCTGGGCTGGTCGGTCACCGACACCGAGCCCGCCGGCAAGGCGGTCGTGGCCCTGCTGTCGGACTGGTTCCCCGCGACCACCGGCGAGATCGTGCACGTCGACGGGGGGTTCCACGCCGTCGGCGTGTGAGGTGCATCCGTCCGCGACGCCAGAGAGAAGAAGTACCGTGCCCCGCGCCACCGACGTCGACCTCCACCCCGGCCAGCGCCCCGACGAGGACCCCTCGCTCGCCGTCCGCAACAACGGCGGCGTCGTCCCGTCGGACCGGCCGGCTCCGGCCGGACGCCGCGAGGCGCTGCTCGTGCTGTCCTTCGGGGGCCCCGAGGGGCCCGAGGACGTCATGCCGTTCCTCGAGAACGTCACCCGCGGCCGCGGCATCCCTCGCGAGCGGCTGGAGGAGGTCGCCGAGCACTACCACCACTTCGGCGGCGTCAGCCCGATCAACGACCAGAACAAGGCGCTGATCGCCGCGGTCGAGGCCGACCTGGCCGCCGCCGGGGTCGACCTGCCGGTCTACTGGGGCAACCGCAACTGGGCGCCCTACGTCGAGGACACCTGGCGGCGGATGGCCGACGACGGCATCGAGCACGTCTACGTCTTCGCCACCTCCGCCTACGCCTCGGCGTCGGGCTGCCGGCAGTACCACGAGGACGTCGCCCGGGCCCGTGCCGCGTTCGGCCCCGGTGCGCCGACGGCCGAGAAGCTGCCGCACTACTTCGACGCCCCCGGCTTCGTCCGGGCCAACGCCGACGCCCTGGCCGCGGCGCTGGCCTCGCTGCCCGACGACGTCCGGGACACCGCGCGCCTGGTGGCGACGGCGCACAGCATCCCGAACGCCATGGCGGCCGTCGCGGGCCCCGAGGGGCACGCCTACGAGAACGAGCTCGGGGCCGCCGCCCGTCAGGTGGTGGACGCCGTCGCGCCGGGCCGGTCGTTCGACCTGGTGTGGCAGAGCCGCAGCGGCCCGCCGTCGGTGCCGTGGCTGGAGCCCGACGTCAACGACCACCTGCGCACGCTGGCGGCGGCGGGGGAGAAGGCGGTCGTGCTGTTCCCGGTCGGCTTCGTCAGCGACCACCTCGAGGTCGTCTGGGACCTCGACAACGAGGCGAGGGAGACCGCCGCCGGGCTGGGCCTGGCCTTCGCCCGGGCGGGCACGGCGGGCACGCACCCGGCGTTCGTCGCCACGGTGCGGGAGCTGGTGCAGGAGCGCCGGGCCGGCGCCCGCCCGCGCCTGGGCACGAACTGCCCCGCGGCCTGCTGTTTCGTGGCCAGACCCGCCGGGCCGCCCGCCTGAGCGACGGCATCGCCGGAACTCCTCGCGGATCGCGGGTGCTACAGGACCGGCAATGGCCGGAGGAACCCGGCGACGGGTTGCGGCCTCAGCGCGGGACGGCGTTGAAGGCCGCCGTGACGGCCTCGCGGACGGCGTCGGCCAGCGGGCGCAGCGCGTCGTCCCGGGCGGCGGCCTGACCGGTGGTGACCGCGCCACCCGGGGCGTCGGTGAGCGCGAGGTCGAGCACCTGCGCCAGCCGCTGGGCGCGGCCCAGGACCGACAGCGCGACGGGGTCGGTGCCCGGCGGCATCCCGGGCACGTGCGCCGGCCTGGCCAGCCCGGCCAGCAGTGCGGGCACCTCCGGGTGCCAGCGGGCGAGGTCGAGGTCGACCAGCGTGCGGGCCGCGTCGCCCACGGCCAGGTCCAGCGCGCCGGACACCGCCCGCAGCGAGCCCTCGACCGGCGGCGGCACCGGTGGCACACCGTCCAGGGGGAACGCCGTCCACTGGACCACCTCGGGCCCGAGGGGCTCCGGCACCAGCGCGAGGCGCTCCCCGACGGCCGCCTGTCCCGCCTCCAGTGCCAGCTCGGCCAGACCGGGGGCGCGCGGCAGCCCGCGGACGTCACCGGGCACGGGCAGGACGAGCCGGAACCGGCGCTCGCCCAGGCCGCGCAGCGCGGTCAGTGCCCATCCGAGGGGGACCGCCTCGGCGGTGCCCGGCATCCCGGACACCCGGTGCGCGGTCTCGCCGGTCAGCGCGTCCAGCGCCTCGTCGTAGGAGGAACGGCCGGTGAGCCAGGCGGTCGCCCAGACCGCGAACCGGCCGGCGGGGAAGTCGTGCACCCGGCGAGGTTATGCCGGGGTCTCGGGATGGTGACGAGGGTGTGGGAACCGGTCACTCCCCGGTTCCGGTCTGCGAGAGTGACGGGGTGGACGCCTGGCTGCTGTGGCTCATCGCATCCGGCCTGTTCGCGGCGGGTGAGATGGCCAGTCTCGACCTGGTGCTGCTCATGTTCGCCGGCGGTGCGCTGGGCGGCATGACCGTCGCCCTCCTCGGCGGTCCGGTGGTCCTGCAGCTCGTCGGGTTCATCGTCGTCTCGGCGCTGCTGCTGGTCCTCGTGCGCCCGCTGGCCAAGCGGCACCTGGTGGACCGGACGCCCGAGCAGCTCGACGGCGTCGCCACCGTGATCGGCCGGACGGCGAAGGTCACCGAGGCCGTCGACGGGCACGGCGGGCGCATCCGGCTGGGCGCCGACGAGTGGACCGCGCGCAGCCAGTACGGCGGCGAGCACTTCCCCGTCGGCACCACCGTGCGGATCCTGCAGGTCGACGGGGCCACCGCCGTCGTGGGGGACGCCCTCGAACTGGAGTGACGCGCCGCCCCCGGACCTGTCCCACCCCTGACGAAGGGAACACCCCGTGACGCCCGCCCTGATCGCCCTCATCGTGATCGCCCTGCTGGTGGTCGTCGTCATCGCCAAGAGCGTGACGATCGTGCCGCAGGCGCAGGCCAAGGTGGTCGAGCGGCTCGGCCGCTACAGCCGCACGCTCTCCCCGGGCCTGTCGATCCTCGTGCCGTTCATCGACCGCGTCCGCGCCACCATCGACCTGCGCGAGCAGGTCGTCTCCTTCCCCCCGCAGCCGGTGATCACCGCCGACAACCTGCAGGTCGGCATCGACACCGTCGTCTACTTCCAGGTGACCGACCCGCGGCTGGCCGTCTACGGCATCGCCAACTACATCACCGGCATGGAGCAGCTGACCACGACGACGCTGCGCAACGTCGTCGGCGGGCTGAACCTGGAGGGTGCGCTGACCGGCCGCGACGGCATCAACAGCCAGCTGCGCTCGGTGCTCGACGGCACCACCGGCCCGTGGGGGCTGCGGGTGGCCCGCGTGGAGATCAAGGCGATCGACCCGCCGCCGTCCATCCAGGACTCGATGGAGAAGCAGATGCGCGCCGACCGCGACAAGCGCGCCATCATCCTGCAGGCCGAGGGTGCCCGGCAGTCGGCGATCACCACGGCCGAGGGTCAGAAGGCCGCCGCCATCCTCTCGGCGGAGGGCAAGAAGCAGGCGGCCATCCTCGAGGCGGAGGCCGAGCGGCAGAGCCGGATCCTGCGCGCCGAGGGTGAGCGCGCCGCGCTGTTCCTGCAGGCGCAGGGACAGGCGAAGTCCATCGAGACGGTCTTCCAGGCCATCCACGACGGCAAGCCCGACCAGGGGCTGCTGGCCTACCAGTACCTCCAGACGCTGCCGCAGATCGCGCAGGGCGACGCGAACAAGATGTGGATCGTCCCGAGCGAGTTCAGCAAGGCGCTGGAGGGCCTGGCCAACCTCGGCGGGGCCGGGGAGGGACGGTCCTGGATGGACGTCGGCCCGTCGCCGGACGGCGGCGCGAAGCCGACCGCGGAGATGGACACCAGCGGCTGGTTCGAGTCGCAACTGCCCCCGGCGGCCGACCAGCCGGAGGCGAGGATCGAGCTGACCAGCATCGCCGACAGCGAGCCGGCCGTGCCGACCCCGCCGCCGCTGTCCCAGGTGACCGAGGACGTCCGCGACAGCGGGCCGGCGGCCGACCCGGCAGTCCGGGAACAGTTCGGCGCGACCGACAACGGCCGGCCCCGGACGTAGCGGCGGCCGCGTCCCGCGCCGGGTACCGCTCCTGTCGGGAGTGGACCGGTCGCGGGGCCGGGGGTCCCCGGCCGGGACACGGCAGCGGCTGTGTCCCGGCCGGGTACGGCTCCTGGTGGCGGTGTCGACCGGGGTGGGTCGACGGTGCCTCAGTCCTTGAGCAGCCCCTCGCGCAGCTTGGCGAGGGTCTGGCTGAGCAGTCGCGAGACGTGCATCTGCGAGATGCCGATGTCGGCGGCGATCTGCGACTGGGTCATGTTGCCGAAGAACCGCAGGATGAGGATGCGCCGTTCGCGGGCCGGGATGGTGGCCAGCAGCGGCTGCAGTGACTCCCGGTACTCCACCCCCTCGAGCGCGGCGTCCTCCTCGCCGAGGGTGGCCGCCAGGGTGGGGGAGTCGTCCTCACCGGAGAGCCGCTCGTCCAGCGAGCTGCTGCGGTAGGCGTTGGCGACGGCGAGCCCCTCCAGCACCTCCGCCCGCGGGATGCCCAGGTGCTCGGCGAGCTCGCTGGGCGTCGGCGCCCGGCCGTTCTTCTGGGCCAGCTCCCCGACCGCGGCGTTGAGCGACAGGTGCAGCTCCTGCAGCCGGCGCGGCACCCGCACCGACCAGCCCTGGTCGCGGAAGTGGCGCTTGATCTCGCCGGTGATCGTCGGCACCGCGAAGGAGAGGAACTCCACGCCACGGGTCGGGTCGAACCGGTCGATCGCCGCGATCAGGCCCAGCGTGCCGACCTGGAGCAGGTCGTCGAAGGGCTCGCCACGGTTGCTGAACCGGCGGGCGAAGTGGCGGACGAGCGGCAGGTGCTCCTCGACGAGGATCTCCCGCAGCCGTTCCCGCCGGGGGTCGCCCTTCTCCAGCGTGGCCAGCTCCGCGAACAGCGGAGCGGTGCGCTCGGCGCGGCGGCGGTTGTCCGACACGGGGACGGCGTCGGGCTCGACCGCGGCCTCCGGCTCGGCGACGGCGTCCGGCTCGTCCGTGGCGTCGGACCCGGCCGCGGCGTCCGCCGGCGGGACCTCCTCGGTGCGGGGATCGGGGACCAGGACCGGCTGCTCCTCCGACGCGATCTCTCCCTCCGTCGGCCGGGGGGCGGTCGGGGACTCGTCGTCGCGCAGGGTGTCCTCCTCGACGGGCTGTGACCTCGCGGTTGCCCCCCGGGTCACCGCGCGACCGAGATGTTCTGGCCGGCGTCACCGAGCAGCTGGTCCGGGTGCTGACCCGGGAGGAACTTGTCCATCGAGATGAGCGCGACCGGGGCGGCGGAGCCGTCCCCGGCCGGCACGGTCGCCTGCGTGGCGGGCCCGGCCTCCACGTTGTCGACCAGCGTGTGCAGCACCGCCCACCCGAAGCCGTCGCGGGGGACGTCGGTGCCCTCCGTGGTCGGCACCCAGGCGTCGATGTGGAGGCCGGCCCGCGTCGTCTCGAACACGACGGTCAGTCGCCGGTCGCCGGACACGACCGAGGCGAGCGTCGCGCAGGCCTCGTCCACCGCGAGGCGGAGGTCCTCGACGGCATCGAGGTCGTAGTCCATCCGCATCGCCAGGTCACCGGCCATGGCCCGCACCGCGGGCAGCTGGCTCGGGGTGGTGGGCACCCGCAGTTCCAGTCGTTCGGCGCGCCGCCCGTCGTGCGCGAGGGCACCCCTCGAGTCCACCATCCGTCGTCCGCTCCTCATCCTCTGCGTTCCGCACCCGGCGCCGGGGGACCCGGCGCGCGCGGCTGGGGCCCATCGTGCCCGACGAGCGGCCGGACCGGCGCAGCGTCGACGGGCAAGGCGCCCGAAGAAGTGGGTTACCCGTGGTCCCCCGTGCGCCAAACCCCCCGTCCCACCTGGGGGAGCGCGGTTGCCGCCCTCCTCCCCCTGCTGTTTCCTGACCGCAGATGAACGCCAGCCAGGAGAGTGCGAGCCCGGGGTCGCGTCCCACCCAGGACGCGGGGGGCGCCGTGCTGGTCGCGGCGATGGAGGACGCCCCGGCGGCCATCTACTGCCTCGCCGGGCCCGCCATGGAGCCCGTCTGGGCCAACGCCCGGGCCCGGGAGCTGGGCGCCACCCGTGCGGACCTCCCCTCCGTCGCCGGGCACCGGGTCGCCGACCTGGCCGACACCGTCGCCCGCACCGGCCGTCCGGAGACCGTGCACGGCACCCTGGGGTCCGACGGCGAGGCCGCCAGCGTCGTCCTGCAGCCGCTGACGGTCGGGGGCGAGCCCGGGGTGCTGCTGGTCCTGGAGTCCGACCCGGCCGACCGAGCCGACCGCCCGGGCAGCGAGGCCGACGTCGTCGAGCTGGCGCAGCACTCGCTGCTGCCGCCGACCCTGCCCCTGCTCCCCGACCTCCGGCTGTCGGGCAGCTACCACCGGGCCAGCTCGGCCCGCGCGGCCGGCGGGGACTGGTACGACGCGGTCCCGCTCGGTCGGGGCCGGGTGGCGCTGGTGATCGGGGACGCCGTCGGCCACGGTGTCCCGGCCGCCGGTGCGATGAGCCGCCTGCGCGGGGCGATGCGGTCGGTGGCGCTGCGCGACCCGTCGCCGGCGGCGGTCGTCGCCGCGCTCGACGCGTTCGCCGCCCAGATGGAGGACGTCGAGGGCGCCTCGGTGTTCTACGGCGTGCTGGAGGCGGCCACCGGCCGGCTGACCTACGCCGCTGCCGGTCACCCGCCGCCGCTGGTGGTGCACCCCGACGGCACGACGACGTTCCTGCCGCTCACCCCCCGCCCCCCGCTGGGGAGCCTGCCCGGTGCGCCCACCGACGTCGCCACCGCGGAGGTGGAGCCGGGCGCCACGCTCGTCCTGTACTCCGACGGCGCCGTCGCGGCCTCGGGGCCGCCGCCGGCCCGGGGGCTGGACCGCCTGGCGCAGGTCGCCCGGGAGGCGCTGCCGGGGCCCGGCGCCCCGGACGCCGAGGAGGCGGCCGGGCTCGCCGCCGCCGTCGTGGAGCGGTTGCTGGACGCGCGGGAGCGGCCGGACGACATCGCCGTCCTCGTTGCCCACCGGCGCGCGGAGGCGACCGAGGCCATCGCCCTCGACCTGCTAGCCGTCCCGTCCTCGCTGCCGGCGGTCCGCCGCCGGCTGGCCACCTGGCTCACGGCCCTCGGCATGGGGGAGCAGGACACGGTCGGCGTCATGGTCGCCGTGGGGGAGGCCTGCGCCAACGCCGTGGAGCACGCCTACCGCGGCAGCGAGCCCGGCCGCATGTGGGTCACCGCCGCGGTGGACGTCGACGGGCTGCTGACCGTCACCGTCCGCGACGAGGGCACCTGGCGTCCGCCCGACCGCGACCCCGGCGACCGCGGCCGGGGGCTGCTGATCATGCGCCAGTTGGTCGACGGCGTGGTGCTGCAGGGCGAGCACGGCACCACGGTCACCCTCAGCATGCGGCTGCGCCGCAGCCCGGAGGAGATCGAGGAGCGCCACGCGAACGCGAGCACCGCCGACGTCGTCGTCGACCGCACGGGCGAGCGCCCGGTGGTGCGGGCCGCGGGTGTGGTGGACCTGGTCGGCGCGGAGCAGATGCGCATCCGGTTGCTGGAGGCCAGCCACGGCGGCACCGGCCGTGTCGAGCTGGACCTCACGGCCGTCACGCTCTTCAGCAGCGCCGCGGTGCGTGTCGTCCTCGCCATGGCGCGGATCGCCGGCGACGAGGGCTGGCGCCTGACGGTGCACGCCCCCGAGGGCGGCGTCACCCGGCACATCCTCGAGATCAGCGGGCTGGGCGGCCTGGTGGAGCTGCGCTGACGGGGAACCGCGCCGACGGCGCGGTTTGAGGAACGTCGTCGTTGCCCATTCCCCGGGCGTGAGACTCCGCCGCAGCGACGTGCACGGCCCCGGGTGGCGACGCCGGCGCGCCGGCCGCGGTTTCGCCTACTACGACACCGACGGCTCGCTGATCAGGGACGAGCGCCTGGACCGCGTCCGGGCCCTGGCCATCCCACCGGCCTGGTCCGACGTCTGGATCTGCCCGTGGCCCAACGGGCACATCCAGGCCACCGGGGTCGACGCCGCGGGGCGCCGCCAGTACCGCTACCACGACGCGTGGCGGGCCCGGCGCGACGCCGAGAAGCACGAGCGGGTGCTGGAGATCGCCCACCAGCTGCCCGACGTGCGGGAGGCGGTGGTGGAGGCGGTCACCGGCTCCGGGCTGACGCGGGAGCGGGTGCTGGCCGCTGCCGTGCGGCTGCTGGACCTCGGCGCCTTCCGGGTGGGCAGCGAGCAGTACGCCGAGGACAACGGCACCTACGGGTTGGCCACGCTGCTCCGGGACCACGTGCGGGTGCGCGGTGAGCGGGTCTTCTTCTCCTACACGGCCAAGGGCGGCATCGAGCGGGAGCTCGAGCTGACCGACCGGCCGACGGCCGACGTCGTCCGTGAGCTGCTCAAGCGGCCGGCCGACACCGGCGAGGAGCTGCTCGGGTACTGGGTCGACGACCCGACCGGCCCCGGCCGGGTGTGGCACGACGTGACCAGCGCCGAGGTCAACGCCTACCTCAAGGAGATCAGCGACGCGGAGATCACCGCGAAGGACTTCCGGACCTGGAACGCCACGGTGCTGATGGCGGCCACGCTCGCCGAGACGCCGGAGCCGGCGACGAGGACCGCCCGCAAGCGGGTGGTGAAGCAGGCCTACGAACGGGTCTCGGAGACCCTCGGCAACACCCCGGCGGTCTGCAAGGCCAGCTACGTCGACCCGAGGGTCGTCGACCGGTTCGAGAACGGGGAGACCATCGCGCCGGCGCTGGGAGAGGCGGCCTCGGCCACCGACGACCGGACGGCGCAGAAGGTGCTGGAGCAGGCGGTCTGCCGGATGCTCACCGACGCATGAGACAGCGAGGGCCCCGCCGGAACCGGCGGGGCCCTTCGTGTACGCCCCTGCAGCGTCCCGCCGCGAGCTCGTGGGTGGCGGGGGCAGGGTCCTCCGTCAGCGCGCGCTGCCGTCCACGATGGTGAACAGGTCGATCAGACCGGTGACCTCCAGCGGCCGGGTGACCGCGCGCGTGGTGGCGACCAGGCGCAGGTCGACCTCACGGGTGCGGGCCGCCTTCTGGGTCTCGACGAGGACGGCCAGCCCGGCGGAGCCGAGGAACTGGACGCCGGACAGGTCGATGACCAGGCTCTTCGGCTGCTGCTCCAGCTGGGTGTCCAGCGAGGAGCGGAGGACCGGGGCGGTGAACGTGTCCACTTCGCCGACGACCGTCACCGTGACCGCGCCGTCGTCCCCGGTGGAGGTGGAGAGCGTGATCACGTCGTCGAAGGGTGCCTCCGTGCCTTCGGTCGACACGTCGGGCTGCCCCTCGGCAGGCAGGTCGGATGTGGTCACGGGCTGAGCTCCTCTCAACGGCAGTGCCCGACGGCACGACCGCCCGGTCAATCTACCGCTGCGCGGCCCGCCGGTGTCGTGGCCCCCCGGGCCCGCTCGTCGTCGATCGTGTCCCCCGCCGGTGCGAACCGGCGTGGCTGCGGCTGCCTGCTCAACCGCCGCACCAACGTAGACAACGGTCCTGGGACGCGCCAACCCGCCCGATCGGGCACCGTCGGGCAGGCCCCGCCCGCTGCGCACCGGCAGCGGGCGGGGCCACCCGGCACAGCCCGCCCCGGTCCGCGTCGTCAGTCGATCACGTGGACCGCGGCCTCCTCGGCGCTCTCGCCGCCGACCGGCAGGTCCCCGGTCGCCTCCACGTCGTCCGCGGTGCGGTTGGTCCCGGAGTCGGTGTCCGGCGTGGTGGAGGTGTCCTGCTCCAGTTGCAGGTGGGCGCGCTGGGGGTCCTCGGCGGCGCGGACGCCGGGCTGGACGTCGGGCACCTCGCGGTCGAGCCGGCCGGTGAGCGACTCGCCCTCCGACTGCTCGAAGGCGGTCGTGCCGAAGTCGACGCTGGCGCCGGCGTCGTCACGGGGGACGGGCGCGAACTGCGGGTCCTCGGCGCGCTCCTGGGTGGGGGAGTCGTCCTGGGAGACCTCGGGGATCCCCTCGTCCTCGGGGAACACGTCCCGGGCGGTCTGGCCCTCGGGCTGCGTCATTCGGTGCCTCCTCTGCGCGGGAGGGCCCGCGCGCTCGGGGATGCGGCCGGGGAGCCGGCCGACGTCTGGGTCCGGCCTACCCGTCGCGTGCCCGGCCATGCGTGACCCTCGTCCTGCCGACGGCCGGTCCCGTTCCGGCATGGCACCGGGGACGGCGGGGTAGCGGGGCCCCATGGCGATCGCAGACGAGGTGCAGCGGATCGGGGCCCCGGTCCGCCGCTGGGCCCGCATCCAGAAGCGCGAGTACTCACAGGGGGAGCCGCGCCCGCTGGGCGGGGACCTCGGGGCGATGGGCGTGTACAGCGCCGTGGTCGCCGCCGGTGTGGCCGTCGTCCGGGCCTCGGGCCGGCCCCTGCCCCGGCGCATCCCGCTGGGGGACGCGGTGCTGCTGACGGTCGGGACCTTCCGGCTGGCTCGCCGGATCGCCAAGGACCCGGTGACCAGCCCCCTGCGCGCGCCGTTCACCGCCTTCCAGGGCCCGTCGGGTCACGCGGAGGTGGCCGAGGAGGTGCGCGAGCACGGCGGGGTGAAGCACGCCGTCGGAGAGCTGCTCACCTGCCCGTTCTGCCTGGCCCAGTGGGTGGGCACGGCGTTCGTGTTCGCCTACGTGGCCGCTCCGAACGCCACCCGGCTGGCGGCGCTGACGATGACCGCAGTCGCCGGCTCCGACGTCCTGCAGTTCGCCTACGACGCCATCCAGAACGGCGCCCTGGAGCCCGGTGAGGAGGAGGGCTGACTCCTCCGTACGGGCGAGGCGCGCGGGGTTCGACCTGCCACGGGCCGGGGAACGGACCTATCCTGCGATCTTGACCGCCTGGCCTTCCCCGCCCGCGGTCGTGGGACGGGACCTCCTGAGGAGTGCGGCATGCGGTCGATCTGGCGCGGCGCGGTGTCCTTCGGGCTGGTCAGCATCGGGGTGAAGCTCTACACCGCGACCGAGGACCACGACATCCGGTTCAACCAGGTGCACGCCACCGACGGCGGCCGGATCAAGTACAAGCGGGTCTGCTCGATCGACGGCGAGGAGGTCGAGTACTCCGAGATCGCCAAGGGCTACGAGCTGCCCGACGGCCAGCTGGTGATCCTCAGCGACGAGGACTTCGAGGACCTCCCGCTGGCCACGCGCCGGGAGATCGAGGTGCTCGAGTTCGTCGACCAGGACGAGATCGACCCCATCCACTTCGAGAAGACGTACTACCTGGAGCCCGACGCCTCGGCGACCCGCCCCTACGTGCTGCTGCGCGACGCCCTGGAGAACGCCGGTCAGGTCGCCATCACCAAGATCGCGATCCGCTCGCGCGAGTCGCTCGCGGCCCTGCGGGTCCGGGACGGCGTGATGGTGCTGCACACGATGCGCTGGCCCGACGAGATCCGGCGTCCGGACTTCGCCTTCCTCGACGAGGACATCGCCGTCCGGCCGCAGGAGCTGCAGATGGCCGAGGCGCTGATCACCTCCATGACCGGGGAGTTCGACCCCACCGCCTTCACCGACGACTACCGCGAGGCCATGACCGCCCTGCTGGAGGCCAAGCAGAGCGGGGGTGAGGTGCAGCCGCTGCCGGAGACCGCCGACTCCGGTGCCGCCGTCGTCGACCTGATGAGCGCCCTGCGCCGCAGCGTCGAGCAGGCCCGGGGCGGCGCCCCGGCCGAGGACGAGGCGCCCGCCCGCCGGGCGCCGGCGAAGAAGGCCGCCGCCGCCAAGCGCGCCCCCGCCCGCGGGGACGAGGAGGTCGAGGAGCGGCCGGCGCGGAAGGCGACGGCCGCGCGGAAGACGACCGCGCGGAAGGCGGCGGAGAAGACCGCCGAGAAGCCGGCGAAGAAGGCGACCGCCGCCGCGAAGACGACGGCGGCCACGCGGAGCGCGGCCGCGAAGAAGGCCACGGCGGACCAGCCGGCCAAGCGCGCCCGCCGCACCGCCTGAGGTGCCCGCACCGCCTGAGGTGCCCGCGCCGGTCGCGGTGCCCACGCCGATGCTGGCCACCGCCGCGTCGCTGCCGCCGTCCGACCAGGACGCCGAGTGGGGCTATGAGTTCAAGTGGGACGGGGTCCGGGCGGTCGCGGTCGTGCGCGACGGCGCCCTCGCGCTGTGGGCGCGCAGCGGCACGGAGATCACGGTGCGCTACCCGGAGCTGGCCCGGCTGCCCGCGCAGCTGGCCGGTCACGACGCCGTCCTCGACGGCGAGGTCGTCGCGCTCGACGCGCGGGGCCGCCCGGACTTCGGTGCGCTGCAGGGCCGGATGCACCGCACCGGCCCCGAGGTGGCACGGATGGCCGCCGCCGCGCCGGTCACCTACCTCGTGTTCGACCTGCTCGCCCTCGACGGCGAGGACCTCTCCGACCTGCCCTACGAGGCCCGGCGCCGGCGGCTCGACGCCCTCGCCGTCGGCGGGCAGCGCTGGACGGGCACGCCCTGGTTCCGCGGCGGCGGGGCGGCGGTGCTCGCGGCCAGCCGGCAGAACGGCCTGGAGGGGGTGGTGGCCAAGCGGCTGGACTCCCCGTACCGGCCCGGCCTCCGGGGCCCGGACTGGCGCAAGGTGAAGAACGTCCGCACCCAGTCGGTCGTCGTGGGGGGCTGGCGACCGGGGCAGGGCCGGCGCGCCGGGGGAGTCGGGTCGCTGCTGGTGGGCGTGCACGACGACGCCGGGAGCTTCGTCTACGTCGGGCACGTCGGCACCGGGTTCACCGCCCAGGCGCTGCGCGACCTGGAGGCGCTGTTCACCCCGCGCCGCACGAGTCCGTTCAGCGGTGCCCTGCCGCGGGAGGTGACCCGCGACGCGCACTGGGTCGAGCCGGACCTCGTCGGCGAGGTGGCCTTCGCGGTGTGGACGGCGGACGGGCGGCTGCGGCACCCGTCGTGGCGCGGCCTGCGCGACGACATCGCGGCCGAGGACGTCGTGGAGGAGTGGTGAGGCGTCGCCGGTCGCCGTCCGGGGCACGGAGGGGGGTGTGAGCCGGCAACTCGTGCGGGTGGACGGACGGCAGCTGACCGTCTCCAACCTGGAGAAGGTGCTCTTCCCGGAGGTCTCCTTCACCAAGGCCCAGGTGATCGACTACTACGTGCGGATCGCGCCGGTGCTCCTGCCGCACCTGTCGGGCCGGCCGGTCACCTTCACCCGCTGGCCCGACGGGGTGGAGGGGCAGGCGTTCTTCGAGAAGAACAGCGCCCGGCACGCCCCTGACTGGGTGCGGCGGGTGACGGTGCCCAGCCCCGGCAGCTCCCGCGGGCGGGAGACCCTGGACATGGTCATCCTCGAGACGGTCGCGGACCTGGCGTGGGCGGCCAACCTGGCCGCGCTCGAGCTGCACGTCCCGCAGTGGCAGGTCGGCAGCAGGCTGCAGCCGGCACTGCCCGACCTGCTGGTGCTCGACCTCGACCCGGGCCCGGACACCGGCATCCTGGAGTGCTGCGAGGTCGCCGAGCGGCTGCGCGAGCGCCTGGTCCACGACGGCCTGGACCCGGTGGTCAAGACGTCGGGGTCCAAGGGCATGCAGGTGTACGCGCCGATCCGGGTGACCGATCGCGAGCACCCCAGCCGCTACGCCAGGCAGCTGGCCCAGGAGCTGGCGGCGGAGACCCCGGACGAGGTGGTCTGGCGGATGGAGAAGGTGCTGCGCCCCGGGAAGGTGCTCATCGACTGGAGCCAGAACAACCCGGCCAAGACCACCGTCGCGCCGTACTCCCTGCGCGCCCGCCCCGACGCCACGGTGTCGGCGCCGATCGGCTGGGACGAGGTCGAGGCGGTGGTGGACGGCGCCGACCCCGGGTCGCTGCGCTTCCGCACCGAGGAGGTGCTGGCCCGGGTCGAGGAGTACGGCGACCTGTTCGACATCGCCGGGGCGCGGCGCGCCGTCCTGCCGCCGGCCTGACGGGCACCCCTCGCGGGCTCGCCGGCGGTGCCGTGGCGGGAGCCGTCGCCGGGCCTGGCATCCTCCCTTCCCGTGTCAGTTGCCGAGCTGCCGAACACCGGATCCCGCGACGACCGGCTGGCCGACGTCGGCCGCCTGGTGGTGCGCTGCCCCGACCGGCCCGGGATCGTCGCCGTCCTCAGCGGCCTGCTGGCCGACGTGGGGGCGAACATCATCGACTCGCAGCAGCACTCCTCCGACCCGAGCGGCGGCACCTTCACGCTGCGCCTGGAGTTCTTCCTCGCCGACCTGGCCGCCCGCCGGGCCGAGGTGGAGCAGCGGCTGGCCGCCCTCACCGACGAGTGGCAGTTCACCTGGCGGCTGACCGAGGCGGCGCACCGGCCGACCCTGGCGGTGTTCGTGAGCAAGACCGACCACGTGCTCCAGGAGCTGATCTACCGGGTGCGCGCCGGCGACCTGCTGGCCGAGATCGCCGTCGTCGTCTCCAACCACCCCGACCTGGAGCCGGTCGCCCGGGCCGCGGGGATCCCGTTCCACCACGTGCCGGTCACCCCGGAGACCAAGGCGGAGGCCGAGGCGCGCGCCCTGGAGCTGGTCGGCGACGTGGACCTGGTGGTGCTGGCCCGCTACATGCAGATCGTGTCGGCCGACTTCTGCAGCCGCTTCCCGGAGCGGCTGATCAACATCCACCACAGCTTCCTGCCGGCCTTCGTCGGGGCGAACCCCTACCAGGCGGCGCACGACCGCGGCGTGAAGCTGATCGGGGCGACCGCGCACTACGTGACGCCGGAACTCGACGCCGGCCCGATCATCGAGCAGGAGGTCGCCCGGGTCGACCACCGCGCATCGGTGGAGGACATGCGGCGGATCGGCCGCTACGTCGAGCGGCAGGTGCTCGCCCAGGCGGTGACCTGGCACGTGGAGGACCGCGTGATCGTGGACGGCGAGAAGACGATCGTCTTCGCCTGACCGGTCCCCGCCCCCGGCCGGGGACGGGGCCTCGTCCTGACCCCGGTCGAGGAGGGGCGGTCGAGTGGACCCCGGTGGAGCGGACGTGGGGAGACCCTGCACCGGGGCCGACCGAGTGGGGTCGGTCGCGTGAACGGGCCCCGGTCAGTCGCCGCGGCGGCGCTCCTGCTCGGCCAGGAACCGCTCGAGCTCCGCGCCGATCTCCTCGCCGCTGGGCACCTCGCCGATCTCGCTGAGCAGCTCGCTGCCCTCCCGGGCACTGGTGAACTGGTCGTACTGCTGCTCCAGCGCCGCGACCACGGCGGTGTTCTCGCTGTTGCGGCCGATCTGCTCGTCGACCTCGGTGCGGTGCGCCTCGGCGGCCTCACGGAGCGCCTCGGTCGGCAGGTGCAGACCGGTCAGCCGGGACAGGTGCTCGAGCAGGGTGAGCGAGGCGGCGGGGAACGTCGCCTGCGCCAGGTAGTGCGGCACGTGGGCGGCCACGCCGAACGCGTCGACGCCGGCCTCTCCGAGCCGCAGTTCCAGGAGCGCCGCGACGCTGCCGGGGATGCGCATCTCGCCCCAGTACACGGGGTAGTCGGCGATGAGCTGACGGCGGGTCGCGTGCGCGGTCACCGTCACCGGCCGGGTGTGCGGCACCGGCATGGGGATGGCCTGCAGCGCCACGACCGACGTCACGCCCAGCCGCTCGACCAGCCCGGCCACCGCGGCGACGAACCGCTCCCAGGCGAAGTCCGGCTCGGCGCCGTGCAGCAGCAGGAACGGCTCGCCGGCGTCGTCCTCCACGGCGTGGAGCAGCAGCTCGGGAGCGGTGAAGGACTCGTACCGGTCGCCGTGGAACGTCATCCGCGGCCGGTGGGCGCGGTAGTCGACCAGGCTGTCGACGTCGAACCGCGCGATCACCTCGTGCGGCAGGGTGGCCAGCAGGTGCGAACCGGCCAGCGCGCCGGCGTGTGCGGCGTCGAACTCACCGGCGAGGTCGTGGACCAGCACGAGGCCGCGGCGCTCCTCGCCCCCGGTCACCCGTGCCTCGCGGGTCAGGAAGGGCTCCGCCTCGGCGAGGAGCTCGACGAGGTCCTCGGGTCGCTGCGCCACGGTGGCTGCCTCCTCAGGGTCCGGCTGTTACGGCACGTGCAGCCCGCGGCGGGGCGCGGGCATTCCCGGACTCACCCGCGGGGCAGGTCGGGCTCGCCGTCCGCCGGAGCCGGCTCCCGGGTCAGCGCCGCCCCCTGCTCGTCGCCGGTCACGCGGGGCCGGGTGCCGTCGTCGGCGACCTCGGGGGAGCGGCCGTCCAGCTCGTCGCGCACGTACCGGTAGACGACGGCGATCAGGGCCGCGACCGGGACGCCGAGGAAGGCGCCGGTGATGCCGGCCAGGCTGCCACCCGCGGTCACCGCCAGGATCACCACGGCGGCGTGCAGGTTGAACCCGCGGCCCTGGATGATCGGCTGGAGCACGTTGCCCTCGATCTGCTGCACGAGCACCACGATGGCCAGCACGATCAGCGCCGTCGTCCAGCCGTTGCTGACCAGCGCGATGAGGACGGCGAAGGCGCCGGCGACGAACGCACCGATGATCGGGATGAAGGCGCCGAAGAAGGTCAGCACCGCCAGCGGCAGGACCAGGGGGACGTCGAGGATCCACAGCCCGATGCCGATGAAGAGGGCGTCGACGAAGCCGACCAGGGCCTGCTGGCGGATGAACTCCGACAGCGTGGACCAGGTCTTGTACGACAGGGCGGCCACGTGCGGTGCGGCGCGGGGGCCGGTCTGGGCGGCCAGCCACGGCACCCAGCGGGGGCCGTCCTTGACGAAGAAGAACGCCAGCAGCAGCGCGAGCACCAGGTTGATCAGCCCGTTGCCGATCGCCGAGGCGCCGGTGAGCGCGTAGCTGGCGATGTCCTGGGCGTTGCTCTGGAGGGAGTTGATCGCCTGGTCGACGGCCTGGCCGATCTGGTCCTCGCCGAGGTTGAACGGCGGCCCGGTCAGCCACTCCTGGAGCTCCTGCAGCCCGCCGCTGGCCTGGTCGGCGAGCTCGCCCACCTGGTCGGCCACCGACGGGGCGATCGCGGCGATGATCCCGCCGAACAGGGCCAGGGCGGCGACGGTGACCACCGAGGCGGCCAGCGCCGGCGGCCAGCCGTGCTTGCGCAGGAAGCGGGTGGGCGGCCACAGGACCGTGGCGAAGAGCAGCCCGAGCACGATCGGCAGCAGGATCACCCACAGCCGGCCCAGCACGTACCCGACGACGACGAGGGCCGCGACGATGAGCAGCAGCTGGGCGGAGAAGACCGCCAGCGCGCGCAGGGCACGTTGCAGCCGGGGACCGCGGCCGGTCACCGGCGCCGGGGCGCTGGTGACCGCCCCCGGCGTGCCGTCCCGGTCGGAGCGGCCGGCCGGGACGGGGCCGGAACGCGCAGCCGGGGTGGACGACGACGCGGGGCTCTCCGCCTCGGGGTGTGCGGCGGAGCGGCCGAACGGGCGGAGCCTCATACGTCGATCACAACACAGATGGGTGCCACCAGCCGGGCGGGAACGATCTTCGTCACCGCGTCGTAGCGTCGGCACATGCCGAAGACCGCGACAGCCGACCGCGTCGACCGGGCCGCGCTCGAGGAGTTCCTGCGTCCCCGCCACAAGGCGGTGCTGGTGACCCGCCGCGGCAGCGGGGGAGTCCAGCTCTCGCCGGTGACCTGCGGCCTGGACGGCGAGGGGCGCATCGTCGTCTCCACCTATCCGCAGCGGGCGAAGGTGACCAACGCCCGCCGCGACCCCGCCGTGTCCCTGTGCGTGCTCTCCGACGACTTCGACGGCCCCTGGGTGCAGGTGGACGGGCGGGCCGAGGTGCTGGACCTGCCCGAGGCGCTGGAGCCGCTGGTCGACTACTTCCGGTCCATCAGTGGCGAGCACCCCGACTGGGACGAGTACCGCGCGGCCATGACCCGGCAGGGCAAGTCGCTGCTGCGGATCACCATCGAGCGGTGGGGGCCGGTCGCGACCGGCGGCTTCCCCCCGGACGTCGCCGCGCGGATGTAGGACCTGGCCCGGCTCCGGGAAAGGTGTCAGGCTTGCCCGGTGCCGTTCGTGGTGACCGCCGCGTGGACCGGCGACGGCGGGCCCGAGCAGGTCGAGGTGGCCCTCCGTCGCCTCGGCGGGATCCCCGTGGTGCGGCGGTTCGCCCGGACGGGGGACGGCGAACTGCAGGGCGTGCTGGCCGATCCGGCCGCCGTCGTCGACGTCGTCCTGGCGCTGGTCCGCACGCCCGGCTGGAGCGTGGGGGTGGGCGCCGGGCCGGTGCCCGACGGCCTGCGTCCCGGCAGTCCGGCCCTCCTCTCGGCCCGCCGCGCAGCGGACGCCGCCCGTCAGCGCGGCACCCGGCTGGCCGTCCGCGGCGCGGTGCCGCCCGAGGCGGCCGACGCGCAGGCCGTGCTGACCGCCCTGGCCGTCGTCGTCCAGCGGCGCAGCCCCCAGGCCTGGGCGGCGGTCGAGCTCGTCGCCGGCGGCCGCACCCAGGCGGGGGCGGCCGCGGTGCTCGGCATCTCCCGGCAGGCCGTCGGCCAGCGGCTCGCGGCGGGGCTGTGGGAGCTGGAGCGGGAGCTGCGGCCCACCGCCGCCCGGTTGCTCGCCCGCGCCGAGGGCTGACCGTGCGGCCGGCCGGCACCGCGGCCCGTCGTCGCGCGCGGTGATCACCGCGCGGCCAGAATGGGGCGCCACCGCCCACAGTCCCTGGGAGAGCCCGTGCCCGAGCCGTCCGCGTCAGGCGGGATCCGCAACGTCGACCTCCTCGGCGTCTACACCAACGACCACCTGGCCGCGGCCACCGGTGGGATCGAGCTGGTCGGCCGGATGCTCGGCCGGCACCGCGGGGGGCCCTACCAGCCGCGCCTGGAGGAGCTGCTCGGTGAGCTGCGCGAGGAGCGGGCGGCGCTGGAGACGACCATGCAGTCGATCGGTGTCCCCGTCCGCCAGTACAAGCAGGCTGCCTCGTGGGTCGCGGAGAAGCTGTCCCGGGTCAAGCTCAACGGGCACCTGCTCTCCCGCTCGCCCCTCTCCGACCTCGTCGAGTTCGAGTTCATCGCCACCGCCGTCCTGGCCAAGCGGGCCGGTTTCGAGACGCTGCGCGCGCTGGCGGAGACCGACCCCCGCATCGACGGCGGGCTGTTCCACCGGTTGATCGCCCAGGCCGACAAGCAGCACCACTGGCTCGCCGACGTCCGCCGCGAGGTCGCCGCGCGCGTGTTCGGCGGCTCCCCGGCCGCGGCCGACGACGCCGCCGACACCTGAGCCGGGGCCGGCGGGCGGGGCGGGGGGCGGCCCGGTAGAACAGCGCTCATGTGCCACGACACCGACAGCCGCCCGCCCGCGCCGCCCCGCAGCGGCGACGTCGCAGAGCGCGGCACCCTGACCCTGACCGCGGCCGACGGTACCGAGTTCGCCGCCGCCTACGCCGTGCCCGCCGGTGCGGCCCGGGTCGGCGTGGTCGTCCTGCCCGACATCCGGGGGCTGCACCCCTACTACGTCGCGCTGGCGGAGCGGTTCGCGGAGGCCGGTCTGCCCGCCGTCGCCGTCGACTACTTCGGGCGGACGGCGGACCTGCCGCCCACCGGCACGCGCGAGCAGGACTTCGACTGGCAGACGCACATCCCGCAGACGACGCCGGCAGGGGTGGACGCCGACGTCGCCGCGGCCATCGCACACCTGCGGGAGCGGACCCGGCCGGACCTGCCGGTGGTGACCGTCGGCTTCTGCTTCGGCGGCAGCCACTCGTGGCGGCTGGCCGGCGGCGACCTGGACCTCGCCGCCTGCATCGGCTTCTACGGGAGACCGTCGATGGTGGGCGACGCCCCGGCCACGCGGCCCACCCTGATGGTCATCGCCGGCGCCGACGCCGCCACGCCGGTGGAGGAGCAGCTGGAGCTGGCCGGGAAGCTGGGCGCCGGCGGCGCGGAGGTGGAGACCGCCGTCTACGACGGCGCCCCGCACTCGTTCTTCGACCGGGCCCACGGCGACTGGGCCGATGCCTGCACCGACGTCTGGCAGCGGGTGCTGGCGTTGACCGACCGGGTCGCCGCCGACTGACGACAGCGGCGGCAGCACCGCAGCGAGCGGACCGGCGGGCGGGGCCGGGCCGGTGGGTACCGCCCGGGGCGCGGGTGTCCCGTGGGGTCCGCGACCGGGTGGGGCACCTCCTAGGCTCGGTCCCGTGACCGGACAGCACAGCGGCGGCATCGACCCCGGGGTCATCGAGCCGGCCGCGCGGGTCTTCGACGTCGCCCGCTTCGGCGCGACCGAGGAACTCGTCGCCCCCTCGGTGCCGGGGTACCGGCCGACCTCACCGACGACGGCGGCCCGACCGCCCGGGAGACCGCGGCCTCCTCCGACCTGCCGGTGATGACCGCGCTGCTGGACGGTGCGGGTTCCTGAGCCGGCGGGCCCGGCATGCCACGCTGGTGCCCGGGTACTGCGGCGCCGCACGGGGGAGAGCGGAGTGCACATGGGCATGAGCGACGTCGTGACGGCCGGCGGCCTGCGGGGCGCCGTCCGCCTCACGGGCTGAACCGGCGGGGACGATGGTCGCTGCGCAGCGGCTCCCGGGCACCGGGGCCGACACCCCTCCCGTGCGGGGCTCCTCCGAGCTGACCGGCGCCGTCGAGGCCGCCACCGCCGAGGAGACCTCGGTGGCCGAGGCCGTGGTCGACGAGGCGGCGTCGGTCGGGGCGGGGTCCGCGGGGGCCGCGTCGGCCGGCGCAGCGTCCGGCACCCCCGGAGAGGTCGGCCCGTCGACCGCGGGGTTGCCGCGCTGGCTGGTGCTGCTGGTCGGCGGTGCGGCGGCCACGATCGCGATCGCCGGCGTCCGGTCGATCGCGTGGCTGGTCGGCCCGGTCCTGCTCGCCCTGGTCGTCGTCATCGCCCTCATGCCGGTGCAGCGCTTCCTGCAGCGGCACGGCTGGCCGCGCTGGGTCAGCGCCACCGTCCTGCTGGTGCTGGTGTGGAGCATCCTGCTGGCGTTCGTGGCGCTGCTGGTGGTCTCGATAGCGCAGTTCGCCAACCTGCTGCCCGACTACGCCGGCTCCGCCGAGCGGCTGCTCGCCTCGGTGGTCGACGACCTCAACGACCGCGGCATCGTCTCCGGGCAGCTGTCCGACCTCGTCGCCCAGTTCGACTACAGCCAGCTGGTCGGCGTGGCCACCGGCCTGCTCGCCCGGCTCAGCGACGCGGCGACGACGCTGGTCCTGCTGCTGTCGGCGATCGTGTTCCTGTCCATCGAGTCCGGTGGGTTCGGCCGGCGGCTGGCGCTCGTCGCCGCCGACCGGCCGCACCTGCCGATCGCCCTGGGCCTGTTCGCCCGCGGCACCCGCAGCTACCTGCTGGTGAGCACGGTCTTCGGGGCGATCGTCGCGGTCTGCGACACCGTCGCCCTCGCCATCATCGGCATCCCGCTGCCGGTGGTGTGGGGCCTGCTGTCGTTCATCACCAACTACGTGCCCAACATCGGTTTCGTCCTCGGGCTGGTGCCCCCGGCGATCCTGGGTCTGCTGGGCGGCGGCTGGACGGAGTTCTGGGCCGTGGTCGCCGTCTACGCGGCGCTGAACTTCGTCGTCCAGACACTGATCCAGCCCCGCTTCGTCGGCGACTCGGTGGGCCTGTCGATGACGGTCACCTTCGTCGCGCTGCTGTTCTGGGGCTGGGTGCTCGGCGCGCTCGGTGCCCTGCTGGCGATCCCGCTGACCCTGCTGGTCAAGGCGATGCTCGTCGACGTCGACCCGCGTGGCCACTGGCTCGACGCCCTGCTGCGCGAGGAGCCGCGTGCCCCGCGCACCAGCCGGGCCCGCCAGCGCGCCAACGCCCGCCGGGCGGCGATCGCCTCGGTCCGGGCGCTCCACCCGCACCTGCCCGGCCGACGGCACTCCGAGGACTGAACGCGCAGGTCAGGCGGAATGTCAGACCCCTGGAGGACGTTGTCATCACGTCGGGCACCCCGCCCGGCCTGACGTCTTCGGAGGACGACGATGAAGGGCGATCGCGTAGAGGTCGTGATCGACGCCGGCGGTGCGACCCGCACGTACGACATCGAGGCCACCCGTGCCGGACGGCGGGTGGAGGTGACCCACGGCCGTGGCGTCGTGGAGGTCACGGAGAGCACCCGCGGTGGCACCCCGGTCCGCACCGCGCGCTTCATGGCCGGGCGGGTGCTGGCGCTCGTGGAGCACCCGGCTCCGCGGCGGGCGCCGGACGACGCCGAGGTCACCCCGCTGCGGAAGTCGGCCTGAGGCCGGGACACCCCGCGGGTCGCCCGGCCGCTCCCGGGATGGTCTAGCCGGTGGGTGGAGCGTGAGGGCGGTGCCCGGGCAGGAGCTCGTCGTCATGGCCGGGCTGCAGGGCAGCGGGAAGTCGACGTGGGTGCGCGAGCACCTGGCCGGCACCCACCGGGTGGTGAGCAAGGACCACTGGCCCAACGCCCGCCGTCGCGAGGCGCGCCAGCGTCGGGTGGTCGCCGAGCTGCTGGGGCAGGGCGCCAGCGTCGTGGTCGACAACACCAACCCGACGCCGGAGGAGCGTGCCCCCCTCGTCGCGGCGGCCCGGGCCGCCGGTGTCGGCGTCCGCGCGGTGTGGCTGGAGACGCCGGTCGAGGTCTGCGTGTCGCGCAACGAGGCGCGGACCGGGCGGGCCCGCGTGCCCCTGGCCGGGCTCTACGGCACCGCCGCCCGGTTCGTGCCGCCTGCGCCGGAGGAGGGCTTCGACCGGGTGGACGTCATCGGCGCGGGGCACACCGACGCGCCGGGGGCTACCGGTCGGTAGGACCCGCGTCTGCCCGCCGTACCGTGTCGGGAGCGCACCGGACGGGGCAGACACGAAAGGGATCTTCCGAATGAGCGAGGCAAGCAGCACCGGGGCCCGCGTGGCCATCGTGACCGGGGCCGCTCGCGGCATCGGCGCGGCCACCGCGCTGCGGCTGGCGCAGGACGGGTTCGCCGTGGGCGTGCTCGACCTGGACGAGACCGCCGGCAAGGAGACCGTGGCGGCGATCGAGGCCGCCGGAGGCCGCGCGCTGGCCGTGGGCGCCGACGTCAGCGACGCCGAGCAGGTCGAGGCCGCGGTCGCCCGGGTGGCCGCCGAGCTCGGCGCGCCGACCGTCCTGGTCAACAACGCCGGGGTGACCCGCGACAACCTGCTGTTCAAGATGACCGAGGCCGACTGGGACACGGTCATGAACGTCCACCTGCGGGGTGCGTTCCTCATGACCCGTGCGGTGCAGAAGCACATGATCGAGGCCGGGTGGGGCCGCGTGGTCAACCTGTCGAGCACCTCGGCGCTGGGCAACCGCGGCCAGGTCAACTACTCCGCGGCGAAGGCCGGCCTGCAGGGCTTCACCAAGACCCTCGCCATCGAGCTGGGCAAGTTCGGTGTCACCGCCAACGCGATCGCGCCGGGCTTCATCCAGACGGAGATGACGAAGGCGACGGCCGAGCGGATCGGCGTCCCGTTCGGGGACTTCATCGCGGGCGCGGCCAAGGAGATCCCGGTGCAGCGCGTCGGGCAGCCGGAGGACATCGCCCACCTGGTGTCCTTCTTCGTCAGCGAGGGCGCCGGCTTCGTCTCCGGCCAGGTCGTCTACGCCGCGGGCGGCCCGAAGGCCTGAGAAGGGACCACCCTCCCCCCACGCCTCACACGTCCGGCGCGGGTCCCGGGAGGGTGGCCGCTCCGGCACGTCACCAGGGCCCGGCCGGGAGCGTTCCGGCCGGGCCCCGCGCCGATCCGGGCATGGCGACGGACACATCGGCGGACGTGCCCGCCGGGCATGGCGGAGCGCCGGGAGCCGTTGTACGGAGCGTGGTGAAGGACCCTTCCGCCCCCCGCTCCTCCCCGGCGCACGGCCGGCCCCTGCGCCTGGCACTGCTCGGTGACTCCCTCGCGTTCGGTTCCGGTGCCGCCCGGGTGGCGGACACCCTCGGGCCACGGCTGACCACGGTGCTGCGCGACGCCGGCTTCGACGTCGACCTCACCGTGCTCGCCGTCCCGGGGGCGGTCTCGGGGGACCTCGCCGCGCAGGCCCGCCGGGCCCAGCCGCTGGCGGTGGACCTCGCCGTGGTGGTGGTCGGCGCCAACGACCTGGCCCGCATGGTGCCCCCCGCGCAGGCGGCCGCGGCGCTGGCGGCGGCCCTGGGCACACTCCGCGCGGCCGGGACCGACGTGGTCGTCGTCCCGGCGCCGGACATGTCGATGGTGCCGTTCGTGCCGCCGGCGTTCCGCTCGCTGGTGCAGGCCGCGTCCGCACAGCTGCAGCGCCAGCAGGCCGCCGTCGCCCGGGCTGCGGGCGCCTCCGTCGCCGGCGTCTCCGACGCCGTGGCGGCGGCCTTCTCCGCCGACCCGGGGATGTTCTCCGCCGACCGCTTCCACCCCTCGTCGGCCGGCTACGCGGTCATCGCCGACGCGCTGGCCCCGCACGTCGTGGCCGCGGCCGTCGCCCGCCGGGACGACGCCGCCGCCTGACGACGCTCCCGTCGAGCGGCTGTGCCGGGGTACCCCTAGCCCGGCACCGGTGCGCCGCGCGGCACGCGGGGCTCGGCGAACCGGGTGAGGACCGGCCCGAGCACGGCGAGCACCAGCACGTAGCCGGTCGCCACCGGCCCCAGGTCGGTCATCCCCGCGGCGACCGCCAGGCCGGCGATGACGATCGAGAACTCACCACGGGCGACCAGCGCCGTCCCCGCGCGCAGCCGCCCGGGGACGGCGACGCCGTCCCGACCGGCGGCGAACCAGCCGGTGGCCACCTTGGTGCCGGTGGTGACCACCGCCAGCACGAGGACGGCGGGCAGCACCGGGAGCACCGCGCCCGGGTCGGTGGACAGGCCGAAGGCGACGAAGAAGGTCGCCGCGAACAGGTCCCGCAGCGGACCGAGGACAGCCCGGGCCCGCTCCGCGAAGGACGCCGGGAGCGCCAGCCCGACGAGGAAGGCGCCGACCGCCGCCGACGCGCCCATCGACTGCGCGAGCCCCGCCACGAGCAGGGTCAGCCCCACCAGTCGGAGCAGCATCTGCTCGTCGTCGGGCGAGGCCAGCAACCGGCCCAGCCGGTGGCCGTGCCGCCGGGCGGCGAGCAGCACGAGGACGACGGCGCCCACGGCCAGGCCCACGCCGGCGACCGCCGAGGCGGGGCCACCACCGGCCAGGGCGACGACCAGCAGGGGCAGGAACAGCGCCATCGCGAGGTCCTCGAGCACGAGCACCGACAGCACGGCGGGGGTCTCCCGGTTGGCCAGCCGGCCCAGGTCGCCCAGCAGGCGGGCGACGATCCCCGACGAGGAGATCCAGGTGACCCCGGCCAGGGCCAGGGCGCCCTGCCACGGCAGGCCGAGCACCAGCCCGGCGACGAAGCCGGGCGGGGCGTTGAGCAGCAGGTCGACCAGGCCGGAGGGCCCGTGCCGGCGCAGGGAGTGGAACAGCTCGTCGGCGGAGAACTCCAGGCCGAGGGCCAGCAGCAGCAGGACGACGCCGATCTCGGCCGCGGCCTCGATGAACGGCTGCGCGGTGGACAGCGGCACGACGCCGCCGTCCCCGAGCGCGAGGGCCGCCACCAGGACGAAGGGCACCGGCGACAGCCCGACCCGGCGGGCCAGCAGGCCGAGCAGCGACAGGCCGAGGAACAGCAGGCCGAGCTCGACCAGCAGCGCGGCGACGTGGTCCACCCCGGCCGCGCCTCAGGCCGCTCCGGCCAGGCGCCGGTCCAGCTGCTCCAGGCCGGCGTCCGAGCCGATGGCGACCAGCACGTCACCGGCCCGCAGGACGTCGGCCGGGCCGGGGGAGGGGACGACGTCGGTGCCCCGGACGATCGCCACGACCGAGCAGCCGGTGAGCGTGCGGGCGCGGGTGTCCCCGAGCGGGCGGTCGACGAACGGCGAGCCGGGGCGGATCGGGAAACGGCCGGACTCCAGCCCGGGCACCTCGCGGGAGAGGTCGGCGAAGCGCTGGGTCAGCCGTGGCGCGCCGAGCACCTCGGCGACCGCGTCGGCCTCCTCGGCGTCCAGCCGGATGACGCTGCGGGCGCGGTCGGGGTCGCGCCGGTCGTACACGGCGACCTCGGCGCCGCCCTCGCGCCGCACGACGACCGCGAGGAGGTCACCGGCGCGGGTCTGCAGCTGGTACCGGACGCCGACGCCCGGCAGCAGGGTCTCCTCGAGGTCCACCGGCGCATCGTGGCAGACCGCGGCGCCGGTCACCGGGCGGCGGCGAGGAGCTGCGCCAGGTGCAGGGCGCGGCGGCCGGCCAGGTCGTCGAGCTGGGTGCGGCAGGAGAACCCGTCGGCCAGCACGACGGCGTCGGGTCCGGCGTCGCGGACGGCGGGCAGCAGCTGCTGTTCGGCGATGGTCACCGACACCTCGTGGTGGCCGCGCTCCACGCCCCAGTTCCCGGCCAGCCCGCAGCAGCCACCCACCCGTCGCACCGTCGCGCCGGCGTCGCGCAGCAGCCGCTCGTCGGTCGCCCAGCCGAGCACCGCGTGGTGGTGGCAGTGCGGCTGGGCGACGACCTCGACGCCGGCCAGGGACGGCGGCGTCCACCCGGGGGTGTCGCGCAGCAGCTCGGCGAGGGTGCGGGTGGCGGCTGCCACGCGGGCCGCCGCGTCGCCGGGGACGAGGTCCTGCGCCTCGCCGCGCAGCACCGCGGTGCACGAGGGCTCCACGCCGACCACGGGCACGCCCTCGTCGGCCAGCGGCGCCAGCAGCGCCACGGTGCGGGTCAGGGTGCGGCGGGCGGCGTCCAGCTGTCCGGTGGTGATCCAGGTCAGCCCGCAGCAGGTCTCGGCCGGGGGGACCTGCACGCGGTAACCCGCCGCCTCCAGGACCTGCGCCGTCGCCTCGGCGACCTCCGGGGCGAAGTGGTCGGTGAACGAGTCCACCCACAGCGCCACCGGGCGGCCGTCCCCGGCGGGAGCCGGGCGCTGCGCCCAGGACTGCCGGAACGTGCGCGGCGCGAAGACCGGGAGCGAGCGGCGCTGGTCGACGCCGGCGCCCCACCTGGCCAGCCGGCCGCCGACCCGGGAGGTCATGACGGCGTTGACCAGCCGCGGCGCCCGGGCGGCGACGTCGGACCACCGTGGCAGCCACCCGAGCGTGTAGTGCGACCGCGGGCGCAGCCGCCGCCGGTAGCTCTGGTGCAGCACCTCGGCCTTGTACGAGGCCATGTCCACGCCGGTGGGGCAGTCCCGCGAGCAGCCCTTGCACGACAGGCACAGGTCGAGGGCGTCGTGCACCTCGGGGGAGCGCCAGTCGCGCACCGGGCCACCGGGGGCGAGCATCTCCTGCAGCACGCGGGCCCGGCCGCGGGTGGTGTCCTTCTCCTCCCGCGTCGCCGGCCACGACGGGCACATCACCCCGCCGGTGGCCTGCAGGTCGGCCCGGCACTTGCCGACGCCGGTGCACCGGTGGACGGCGGCGGAGAAGTCACCCCCGTCGTGCCGGTAGGCCAGCGCCAGGGGCGGCCGGCCGGTCGTCGGCCGGCGGGGCGCGGCGGCCACCCGGATGTCGTCCTCGACGCGGGCCGGGCGGACCAGCACGCCGGGGTTGAGCACGTCGCCGGGGTCGAACAGGGCCTTGACCCGCTCGAAGAGGCCCAGCACGTGCGGCGAGTACATCGTCGACAGCAGCTCGCTGCGGGCGCGGCCGTCGCCGTGCTCGCCGGACACCGAGCCGCCGAAGCGGGCCACCAGCGCGGCGGCGTCGGTGACGAACGCCCGGTAGGCCTCCCGGCCGCGGTCGGGTCCGCGTCCCAGCGGGAAGTCGATGCGCACGTGCACGCAGCCGTCGCCGAAGTGGCCGTACGGGACCCCCTGCAGGCCGTGCGCACCCAGCAGCTCCTCGAACCCGCGCAGGTACTCGCCGAGCCGCTCCACCGGCACCGCGGCGTCCTCCCAGCCCGCGTGCGCCGGCCGGCCGTCGGAGGTCCGGGCGGCCAGGCCGGCGCCGTCCTCCCGGATCCGCCAGATGGCCGCGGCCTCGGCCGGGTCGGTGACCACCAGCGAGTCCAGCGCGCCGGCGTCGGCGAGGACGCCGTCGGCCTTGGCCACCACCTCGGAGACGGTCTCCCCGGTCAGCTCCACGATCAGCCAGCCCTCGCCACGGGGCAGCTCGGGCACCACGGCGGCGGGGACGTCGCGCAGCCGCTGCACGATCCGCTGGTCCAGCCCCTCGCAGGCGGTGGGCTCGTGCCGCAGCAGCCCCGGGGTGGCGTCGGCGGCGTCGGCCATCGAGGGGTACCCGAGGACGACCAGCCCGCGGTGGGGGGCGTCGGTGACCAGTCGCACGGTCGCGCCGAGCACCAGCGCCAGCGTGCCCTCGCTGCCGACGAGGGCCTTGGCGACGTCGGACCCGCGCTCGGGCAGCAGGTGTTCCAGCGAGTAGCCCGACACCTGGCGGCCGAAGCGACCCAGCTCGGTGCGGATCGCCGCGAGCTCGCCGTCGACCAGCGCCCGCAGCTCCCCGAGCACCCCACCCGCACGGGCAGAGCCGGCCGTCCCCGCCCCCACGGACAGCCGTTCCCCGGCACCGGTGACCACGTCGAGGCCGACGACGTTGTCCGAGGTCCGGCCGTAGCCCAGCGCCCGGGACCCGCAGGCGTTGTTGCCGATCATCCCGCCGATCGTGCAGCGGTTGTGCGTGCTCGGGTCGGGGCCGAACCGCAGCCCGTGCGGCGCGGCGGCCCGCTGCAACGCGGCCTGGACCACACCGGGGTCCACGGTCGCCGTCCGGGCCTCGGGGTCGATGCCCCGGACCCGCGCGAGGTACCGGCTGGTGTCGACGACAACGCCGGGCCCCACCGCGTTGCCGGCGATCGAGGTGCCGGCCCCGCGCGCGGTCAACGGGACGCCGGTCTCACGGCAGACCGACAGCACCGCCTCGATCTCGTCCGGGTGCCGCGGCCGGACGACCACGCGGGGCAGCACCCGGTACAGCGAGCCGTCGGAGGAGTACAGCGCGCGGGCCAGGCCGGAGGCGTCGACGTCTCCGACGCCGGCCCGGCGCAGCGCGGACAGCAGGTCGACGTCGGGTGCAGCGGCCGCGGTCACCCTGCCAGTCTCGGCCCGAGGGGACGGGCGCGGCGACCCGGGGTCAGCGCGCCAGGCCCGCGGGGTCCTCGGGGAGGTGGGTGCGCGCCCACAGCGCCGCCGAGGTCCGGTCCCGGACGCCGATCCGCTGGAAGACGCTGGTCAGGTGCGCCTTCACGGTCCCCTCGCGGATCCCGAGGGCCCGGGCGATCTGCTTGTTGGCCAGGCCGCGGCCGACCAGGGCGAGCACCTCCTGCTCCCGCTCGGTGAGCTCCGCCGCCCGGGTGGGGGAGCGGCGGGCGTGCAGCACGGTGCGGGCGACCCGCGGGTCCAGCGGCGAGTGCCCCTGGGCGGTGGAGCGGATGGCGGCGAGCAGGTCGGCGGGCTCGGTGTCCTTGAGGACGTACCCGCCGGCGCCGGCGTCGAGCGCCTCGATCACCCGCTGCTGGTCGGAGAAGGAGGTCAGCACGAGCACCTCCACGTCGGGGTGCTCCTCGACGATCCGGCGGGTGGCCAGGACGCCGTCCATCACCGGCATGGACAGGTCCATCAGCACCACCCGCGGCCGCAGCCGGCCGACCTCCGCCACGGCCTCGGCGCCGTCGGCGGCGGTGCCCACCACCCGCATGTCCCCGGCCGCGGCGATCAGCCCGCACAGGCCCGAGCGCATGAGCGCGTGGTCGTCGACCACCAGGACGTCGATCACGGCTGGGGCACCTCCAGACGCAGGCCCGTGCCCGCCCCCGGCGCGGTGCGCAGCGACAGGCTGGCGCCCTCGGCGGCGGCCAGGTCGGCGAGCAGTCGCAGCCCCAGCCGGCCACCTCGACCGTCGGGGTCGGGCGCCGCCTGGAAGCCGACGCCGTCGTCGGTCACCTCGCACAGCAGCCGGCCGGGGCGCTGCTCGACGGTCACGTCGACGTGCCGGGCACGGGAATGCTTGGCGACGTTGCGCAGCCCCTCCTGGACGGTGCGCAGGACCAGGGCGGCCGCGGCCGGGGGCGGGTCCAGGTCGTCGGCGACGTGCACCCGGACGTCGACACCCCGCGGGCGCAGCCGGTCGGCGAGGTCGGCCAGGGCCATGGGCAGGCCGGAGCGCGCCAGGTCGGGCGGGTGGATCTCGACCAGCAGGGAGCGCAGCGAGCCGACCGACTCCCGCAGCGCCCCGGCGGCCTGGCCGAGGACCTCGGCGACCGGTTGGGAGCGGGCGCAGGCGGCGGGGGCGCGCAGCTCGTCGGCCGCGCGGGCGACGAGCAGGGCGGAGGCGGAGACGTCCTGCACGATCCCGTCGTGCAGGCTGCCGGCGATCCGCCGCCGCTCCTCGGTGGAGGCGTCCAGCGCGCGGGCCTGCAGCAGCTCCCGCTCCCGCTGGGTGGCCCGCAGCTGGGTGACCATCCGGTGCGCCAGGGGCAGTTGGACCGCGAGCAGGGTGAGCACGACGGCCACCGAGATGGGCGCGAACTCCCACCAGATCTCGAACTGCCGCGAGGTGGCCTCCTCGTACACGGAGTAGGTCTCCAGCAGCAGCGGCTGCCCGGCGGGGCCGTCGATCTGCCGGTAGACCTCCAGCAGCTGGCCGAACGAGCGCTCGAAGCGGTTCTCGGGGCGGCTGAGGTCGCTGACCTCGGCGCGGGTGACGCCGTCGCGCAGCGCCTGCTGGTCGTCGTCGTCGAGCGGGTGCGTCCTGCCGATGAGGCGGGGCTCGTCGGAGTAGACGATCCGCCCGTCGGCGGTCCAGATCTTCACCCGCACGACCCCGACCGCGGCGAGCCGCTCGTGCGTGTGGGCGTCGAACTCCTGCAGGGTCGACGGGTCCCCGGCGAGCAGGCCCGCCTGGATGTGGGGTTCGACGAGCACGGCGGCCAGCAGGTCGGTCGTGCGGCGGGCATCGGCCAGCGCCTCGTCCTCCGCCGCCTCGACGCCGGCCCAGACCCCGCCGCCGAGCAGCAGCACCACCGCCGCCAGGTTGGCCACCACGAAGCGGCCGACCACGCGGCGCACCGACGAGGTCCGGGGCGGGCGCGCGCTGGGGGTGCCGTGCACCAGCGGCACCCACTCGGCCGGCGGTGGGGGCGCGGCGACGCTCGCCGCCGTCCCGGTGGCCATGACGTCCCCCTCCCGCATCGACGCTGCACCCTGCGCGGCCCGGCGCGACGCGGGAGCGTCGACGGCCGCGGACCGCCCGGTGCCGGCCTGCCGGGGAGTTGTGTCATCCCGCGAGGTGCGGGCGCAAGGGGCCGGGGGCTCGGCCCCCCCGAAGTGGGGGCCGGGCAGGACGGGGAGTCGCCTCACCCGGTGATCCGCTGCCAGGCGCGGCGTAGCAACCCGCCGTCCGTGGCCGGTGGGAGGACCGCCACCGCCCGGCTGCCGGCCACCCCGAGGCCGGCGGCGTGCACCGGGTCGTCGAGCAGCCCGGCGAGGGCGAGGGCGAGGGCGGCCGGGTCGTCCGGTGCGACGAGCAGACCGGTCTGCCCGTGGCGGACCAGGAGCGGGGGCGCGCCGGCGGGGGTGGCGACGACGGGGCGCGCGCTGGCCAGCGCGTGCCGCAGCGCCGGCGGAGGGATCTCGCGGCCGCAGGGGGTCCGGTGGGGGAGTACCAGCGCGGCGCAGCGGTGCACCGCGGCCCGGACCGCGGCGTCGGGCAGCGGGCCCCGGAAGCGCACGGCGTCGTCCAGCCCGAGCTCCGCGGCGAGGGCCGGCAGCGCGTGGCGCAGCGGGCCGCCGCCGACGACCTCCAGGCACAGGCCGGGCCGGTCGTCGGCCAGCAGCCCGAAGGCGGTCAGCAGCGTGTCGATCCCACCGGCCGGCTCGAGTGGTGCGACGCCCAGCAGAGGGCGCGCGGCACCCACCCACGTCGTCGCCATGGCCCGTCCTCCCGTTGCCCCCCGTCGGCCCCCGGGTCCACTGGACCAGCCCGCCGGTCGGCCACGCACCTGGACGGGAGTCCTACGACCAGGTCAGGGGCCGGTCAGCCCCGGACGACCGGGCTCACCAGAGGCTCAGGGAGCGGCGGAAGATCCCGGCGACGTCCTCCTCGGTGACCTCCTTGGGCGCGGTGGCCAGCAGCCGCTGCTGCTTCATCGTGCCGTCGACCAGGTCGGGGATGTCGCCCTCGTCGTAGCCGACCGCCCCGATCCCGCCGGGGATGTCGATGTCGCGCATGAGGGCGGTCAGCACCGCGGGGAGGAACTCCGCGGGGTCGTCGGTCTGCTCGGCGCCCGGGTCCAGCAGTCGGGCGGCGCGCAGGTGCCGCTCGGGGTCGGCGTCGAAGGTGAACCGGAACGCCTCGGGTGCGGTGAGGGCGACGGACATGCCGTGCGGGACCATCGGCTCGTCGGCCGGGTAGTCCTTGGGGTGGAAGTCCTTGACGCGGCCGGCGATCGGGTAGGCGTTGGCGTGCGGGATGTGCACGCCGGCGTTGCCGAAGCCCATCCCGGCGAAGGTGGCGGCCATGGCCATCGCCGCGCGCGCGTCCTCGTCCTCGCCGTGGCGGACGGCGGTGCGGAAGGACCCGGCCAGCAGCGACATCGCCTTCTCCGCCCACATGTCGGCGATCGGGTTGGCGCCGCAGTAGGGCACCCGCTCCTCCGGCCGCTTGTGCTCGAAGGTCGTGTACGGGCGCGCGGTGTAGCTCTCGAGGGCGTGGCAAAGGATGTCCATACCCGACGCCGCGGTGACCCCGGCGGGCTGGCTGCGGGTCAGCGCCGGGTCGACGACGGCCATGGTCGGCCGCAGGCGGGCGTGGCTGATCCCGGTCTTCACCTTCAGCTCCAGCACGTCGAGCACGCAGATGGTCGTGCTCTCCGCCCCGGTGCCGGTGGTCGTGGGGACGGCGACCAGCGGGTTGAGCGGGTTCACCGGCGCCCGGCCCTCGCCCACGGGCTTGTTCACGTAGTCCATGAGCCCGCCGGGGTTGGTGGTGAGCAGGTTGATCGCCTTGGCGGTGTCGATGCTCGACCCACCGCCCACGGCGACGATCGCGTCCCAGGGCCCGCGTCCCCGGGCCCAGTCGACCGCGGTCTGCAGGCTCTCGTCGGTGGGCTCGACGTGCGCGCCGTCGAAGACGTGCGCCTCGATGCCGAACTGGGTCATCTGGTCGGCGACCCGCTGCGGGTGGCCGGTCGCGGCCACGCCGGGGTCGGTGACGACGAGCACCCGCTGCGCCCCGGTGAGGCTGAGGTCGTAGCCGATCTCGTCGGAGGCGCCGGAGCCGAACTTCAGCTGCGGGGCGCCGTAGGTGAAGACGCTCTCGGGGTGGGCGGGGGCGTAGGTGGACGAGGTCGCGGACATGGGCGGGGCCCCTCCTCGGACGTCGCGGCGGTCGGTGGCACGGTCCGTGTGGCACCTGCGAGTCTGCTGCCGTGGCCGGAGGTCGGCCAGCCCGGCGAGGGGGGGTGGGGGGGGGGGGGGGGGGGGGGGGGGGGCCCCCCCCCCCCCCCCCCCCCCCCCCCCACCACGGGATCACCCGGTCGGCGGCTCGTCCCGGCCCGACTCCTCGGCCTCGTCGGCCTCCTCCTTGGTCCTGTGCACCGCCCCGTCGGCGTGCTCCGGCGGGCCGTAGACGGTGTAGAGGACCAGCGGGTTGGGTCCGGTGTTGACGAAGTTGTGCTTGGTCCCGGCCGGCACGACGACGAGGTCACCCTGCGCGACCTTCTTCGTGTTCCCGGAGATCCGCGCCTCACCGGTCCCGCTGACGAAGGTGAGGATCTGGTCGATGTCCTCGTGCACCTCCTCGCCGATCTCGCCGCCGGGCGGGATCGTCATGATCACCAGCTGGGTGTTCTTCCCGGTCCACAGGACGCGGCGGAAGTCGGCGGACTTCTCCGCCTCGGTCGCGATCGTGTAGTGGATGACGGACGCCATCGAGGGCGCTCCTCTCGTCGGACGGTCTCGTGCGGCCGGGGCCGGCCGGCCCCGGCGGACGGCGGTCCTCCTGCCCGCCGACGTGCACGGTTAGTCCTGTCCCGACGAGGGAGTCGACCGCTCACCCGGCGAGGACGAAGCCCTCGTAGTCCTTGGCGGCGACCTCCTCGCACCGCTCGCGGTACGGGCCCACCCCGCCGATGTAGGGCATGAAGACCCGGGGCTTGCCCTCGACGTTGGAGCCCATGTACCAGGAGTTGGCGGTCGGGAAGAGGGTCGCGTCGCCGACCTCCGCGTTGTGGTCGACCCAGCTCTGCTCGGCCTCGGGGGTGGGCTCGATGGTGCGCAGGCCGTGCTCGCGGACGTACCGGATCGCGTCGGACACCCACTCCACGTGCTGCTCGATGGAGACCATCATGTTCGACAGCACCGAGGGGCTCTGTGGCCCGGTGATCACGAAGGCGTTCGGGAACCCGGCGACGGCGATGCCCAGGTAGGTGCGCGGTCCGGCCGCCCAGTGGTCGGTGAGCCTCTGCCCGCCGCGGCCCCGGATGTCGATCGAGGTGAGCGCGCCGGTCTGGGCGTCGAAGCCGGTGGCCAGCACCAGGGCGTCGAACTCGTACTCCTGGTCGGTGGTCCGCACGCCGGTCGCGGTGATCTCCACCAGCGGGGTCTTGCGCAGGTCGACCAGGTGGACGTTGTCGCGGTTGTAGGTCTCGTAGTAGTCGGTGTGCACGCAGATCCGCTTGGTGCCGATCGGGTAGTCCTTGGGGCACAGCGTCTCGGCGACGTCCGGGTCCTGGACGATCTCCCGGATCCGCTCGCGGACGAACTCCGCCGCGGTGTCGTTGGCGCCCCGGTCGGTGAGCATGTCGGTGTAGGCGGCCATGAGGTCGACCAGGGTGTTGTCCTTGTCGTTCCAGGCCTTCTCGTACCGCCGACGGCGGCTCTCCTCGTCGTCCTCGAGCGCGGCCTTCTCCGCCGGCGGGTGCGGGATGCCGAGCATCGAGGTCCGCGCGTCCTCGCGGAACTCGGGGTAGTGGGCCTTCATCTCCTCCTGGTAGCCCGGCGGGAAGGGGTGGTTGTGCGCCGGGACGGCGAAGTTGGGCGTGCGCTGGAACACGGTGAGGTCGGCCGCCTGCTGGGCGATGAGCGGGATGCTCTGGATGGCGGAGGAGCCGGTGCCGATGACGCCGACGCGCTTGCCGGTGAAGTCGACGCCCTCCCGCGGCCAGCGGGCGGTGTGGTACCAGTCGCCGCGGAAGCTCTCCAGCCCGGGGATCTCCGGCTTCTTGTAGATCGACAGGCAGCCGGAGGCGTGCACGACGAACTGCGCCGAGAGCACGTCACCGCGGTCGGTGCGGACTGTCCAGCGCTCGGCGTCGTCGTCCCACACCGTCGACTCGACGCGGGTCTCGAACCGGATGTCCCGGCGCAGGTCGTAGCGGTCGGCGACGTGGTTGGCGTACCGCAGGATCTCCGGCTGGGTCGGGTACTTCTCCGTCCACTGCCACTCCTGCTCCAGCTGCGGGTCGAAGGAGTACGAGTACTCCATGCTCCGGACGTCGCAGCGGGCCCCGGGGTAGCGGTTCCAGTGCCAGGTGCCCCCGACCCCGTCGGCCATCTCGATGACCTGGACCGAACAGCCGAGCTGCCGCAGCCGGTGGAGCATGTACATGCCGGAGAAGCCGGCACCGATGACCACGACGTCGACCGTGCGCGTCGCGCTGTCGGTGGCGGGGGCGGCGGTGTCCTGGTGGGCAGGCAGGGCCATGGAGGGGTCCTCCTCGTCGAGGGCGGGCGACCCGCGACCCGGCTGCCCGGGTCGCGGGAGCGGGGGGACCGGCGGCTGCGCACGCCGCTGTGTCCTGGGTCACACAAGCTAGGAGTCGCGTTCTCCGCTGGTCAAGGGCGGATGCAGCCCGGTGCGTGCGGAGGCCGGTGAGGGATCTCACCCCCGGCGGCGGAAGCACCCGCGCCGGGCAGACGTCGTCTCTGGGGTGACCCCGGAGACCGCCACCCGCCCGACGGCCCGCGCCTACACCGTGTGGCTGGTGGCGCTGGCCGCCTACGCCGTCGCCGTCTTCCACCGGGCCTCCCTCGGCGTCGCCGGGGTGGAGGCGCAGGAGCGGTTCTCCGCGGGCGCCTCCGCCGTCTCGCTGTTCCTGGTGCTGCAGCTGGTGGTCTACGCCGGCATGCAGGTGCCGGTCGGCGTCGCCCTGGACCGCTTCGGCTCGCGGAACCTGATCCTGGCCGGCGCGGTGACCATGGCCGCCGGGCAGGCGCTGCTCGCCCTGGCCGGCGACGTCCCCACCGCCGTGGCGGCGCGGGTGCTGGTCGGGGCCGGCGACGCGATGACCTTCGTCAGCGTCCTGCGCGTGATCGGCTTCTGGTTCCCCGGGCCGACGGTGCCGCTGATCACCCAGCTCACCGGCATGCTCGGCCAGTTCGGGCAGATCGTCGCCGCCTATCCGCTGGTGGCCCTGCTGCACTCCACGTCGTGGGAGGCCACGTTCCTCGGGGCCGCGGCCGTCGGGGTGCTGGTCGCCGTCCTGGTCGTCCTCGCCCTGCGGGACGCGCCGCCGGGCACCGAGCTGGCCACCCCCGCCGGGCTGTCGGAGGTCCGGCGCAGCCTCGCGCTCACGTGGCGCGAGCCGGGCACCCGGATCGGCCTGTACACGCACCTGGTCACCCAGTTCTCCGGCACGGTCTTCGCGCTGCTCTGGGGCTATCCCTTCCTCGTGGTCGGCCAGGACCGCAGCCCCGCCACCGCGGCCGGCCTGCTCACCCTGCTCGTCGTCGTCGGCATCCTCGTCGGACCGCTGCTGGGCCGGCTCTGCGGGCACTGGCCGCTGCGCCGGTCGGCGCTGGTCTTCTCGATCCTCGCGCTCACGGCCGCCACGTGGACCGTCGTCCTGCTGTGGCCCGGCCCGGCGCCGCTGCCGCTGCTGGTCCTGCTGGTCGTCGTCCTGGGCACCAACGGGCCCGGCTCGATGATCGGCTTCGACTTCGCCCGCACCTGGAACCCGGCCGAGCGGCAGGGCAGCGCCAGCGGCGTGGTGAACGTCGGCGGCTTCCTGGCCTCGCTGCTCACCATCCTCGCCGTCGGCGCGGTGCTCGACGTGCTGACCCCCGGCGCCTCGACCGACTACTCGCTGGATGCCTTCCGTGCCGCCTTCGCCGTGCAGTACGTGTTCTGGGCGATCGGCCTCGTGGGGGTGCTCCGGCACCGGCGGCAGCTGCGCCAGCGGCTCGCACGGGACGGCGTCGTCCTCGCCCCCCTCCACGTGGCCGTCGGCGCCCGGATGCGTGGCGGCTCCGCGTACCGCTGAGTCCACCGCCTCACCGGCCGTAGCCGTTCCGGTACGGGGTGGCGAGCTACGCCGGGGAGCCCCGCCAGCCGCGATCGCGGCCCGCTGCCGGGCCGCCGCCGTCTGGCACCGTGCGGTCGCCAGCACGACATCGAGCTGTCCGGGCGTCCGGCCGGTCCATGACCCGGACGCGGCCGCACGCCGCGGCAGGAGGGAGGCCCCGGTGTTCCGACACGACGAGGTCGAGGTCGCCGACGGCGTCCGGGAGGCCGACCCCCCGGGCGGAGCGGGCGCGCACCGGCGCCCCAACCTCGCCGGGGACCTCGACACCATCCTGGAGGGCCGGCCGCTGTTCCGGACGGCCCTGCGCGGCTACGACCGGCTGCAGGTGGACAACTACGTCTCCTGGGCCGAGACCGAGCTGACCGCGACCCGCAGGGAGAACGACGACCTGCTCTCCCGCTACGGCACCTGCTCGGCGGAGCTGGAGATCTCCCGCCGGCTGCTGGCCTGCTCACCCGAGGGCCGCGAGCTGGTCAAGACCTCCGAGCGGGTCGGTGAGATCCTGCGACTGGCCGCCGACGAGGCCGCCGGGCTCACCGAGGCGGGAGCCGCGGAGGCCGACCGGCTGCGCGCCGAGGCCCGCGCGGAGGCCGACGCCCTGCTGCACCGGGCCACGGAGGTCAAGGACGCCGCCCTCGCCGAGAGCCGCCGGGCCGAGGAGGAGGCCCGCGCCGTCCGCGAGGAGGCGGCGGTGCGGTTGCGGGAGGCCGCGGCGGAGGCCGACCGGATCATCGTCGCGGCCGCCGCCGAGCGGGACCGGCTGGCCGTCGAGGCGGCCGAGGAGCGGGAACGCCTGGCGGCGGAGGCGCGTGCCGAGCGGGAGCGGCTGGCCGCCGAGGCCGACGCCGAGCGGGCGCGGCTGCTCGCGGAGGCCCGGGCCGAGCACGACCGGCTGACCGGCGAGGCCCGCGGTGCCGTGTGCCGCCTGGCCGCACAGCTCGACGACGCGGTCGGCACCCTGGCCGGGTTGCTCGCCGAGGCCCGGGCCGGCGAGCCACCGCAGCCCGCGGAGCAGCTGGCCTCCTGAGCGCCCGGCGGCGCCCGCCTGGCGGCCCGCGCTCCCGCCGAGCACGATCGCGGCAGGACAGCGGAGCCGGTCAGGGGGTCGTCGTGGACGTCGTCGTCGGGCTGGACTCGGGGACGACGGCGACCAAGGCGGTCACCGCCGGCACCGACGGGCGGGTGCGCGACGTCGTCAGCGTCGGCTACCCGCTGCTGGTCCCCGCACCCGGCCGCGCCGAGCTCGACGCCCGGCGCCTGCAGGCGGCCGCCGTGGAGGCCCTCGCGGCGGTCGCCGCACGCGCCCGCGAACGCGGCGACCGCGTGGTCGGGGTCGGCCTCAGCGCCGCCATGCACGGGCTGGTCCCGATGGACGACGACGGCGTGCCGCTCGGCCCGCTGGTGACCTGGGCCGACGACCGGGCGGCCCGCTGGGCGGCGGCGCTGGTCGAGGACGGCCGGGCCGCGGACCTGCACGCCCGCACGGGCACACCGGTGCACCCCATGTCCCCGCTGGTGAAGCTCTCCTGGGAGCGGGCCGAGGACCCCGACCTGGTCACCCGCACCCCGCGCTGGGGCGGGGTCAAGGAGCTCGTGGTCGCGGCCCTGCACGGCGGCCGGCACGTCGTGGACCGGTCGTGCGCCTCCGCCACCGGCCTGTACGACATCCACACCGCCCGGTGGGACGACGAGGCGACCGCGATCGCCGGGGTCCGCCCCGCCCAGCTCGGCGACGTGCTGCCCACGACGGCGGTGCTGCCCGGCCTGCGCCCCGAGGTGGCCGCGGCGACCGGGTTGCCCCGCGACCTGCCGGTGGTCGTCGGTGCGGCCGACGGCGTGCTGGCCAACCTCGGCATCGGGGCGGTGCGGCCGGACGTCGCGGCGGTCTCCCTGGGCACCAGCGGGGCCATGCGGGTCGTCGTCCCGCGACCGACCGTCGACCCGGGGCGCCGGCTGTTCTGCTACGCGCTCACCGACGAGCACTGGGTGGTCGGCGGTGCGGTGAACAACGGCGGCTCGGTGGTGCGCTGGGCCGCGCACGCCCTGGCCGCCGGCTTCGGCACGCCGCAGCCCGAGGGTGAGGACGCCGACGCGCTCGACGCGCGGCTCCTGGACGAGGCAGCGCAGGCGCCGGCCGGGAGCGCCGGGCTGCTCTGCCTGCCCTACCTGCTGGGGGAGCGGGCGCCGTGGTGGCGGTCGGGTCTGCGCGGTGCCTACATCGGGCTGCGCCGGGAGCACCGCCGTCCGCACCTGGTGCGGGCCGCGGTCGAGGGGGTCTGCCAGCAGCTGGCGCTGGTCCGCGACGCGTTCGCCACGACCGACCTGCCGGTGCGGGAGGTGCGCGCCACCGGCGGCGCGGTGGCCTCGTCGCTCTGGGTCCGCACCCTCGCGTCCGCGCTGGACCTCCCGGTGCGGGTGGCCGAGTCCCCGGAGGGCACCGGCCTGGGCGCGTGCCTGCTCGGGCTGCACGCCCTGGGGGCGCTGCCCGACCTCGACGCGGCCACCGCGCTCGTGGAGGTCCGCGACCCGGTGGTGCCCGACCCCGGGGAGGTCGCCCTCTACGCGCGGCTGCGCCCGCTGGTCGACCGCTCGACCCAGGCGCTGGCCGACGTGCTGTCCACGCTCGACGAGCTCGACGACCCCGCCGACCCGCCCGGGTGGGGCCCGCCCGCCGACGCCGCCGCGGCGGCCGCCGACCCACCGTGAGGAACGGTCCCGTGGCAGGGTGACCGCCATGAAGCGCGGGTCCCGTGCCGCAGCCGCCGCTCTGTCCGCCGTCGCGGCCGTCGCCGCCCGTGACCTGCTGCAGCGTGAGCACACGCTGCTGCGCAACTTCCCGGTGATCGGCCACGCGCGCTACCTGCTGGAGTCGGTGGGCCCGGAGCTGCGCCAGTACCTGGTCGCGGGCAACAACGAGGAGCGCCCGTTCACCCGCGACCAGCGCCGCTGGGTGTACGCCTCGGCGAAGAAGGCGAACAACTACTTCGGGTTCGGCACCGACAACGACCTCGAGTACACCGCCGGCTACCCGGTCATCAACCACAAGACGTTCGGGTCCGCCGTCCCGCCGTCGTCCCCCATGTCGGCCCACGACGTGACGCTGCCGGCGGCCAAGGTGGTCGGTGGCCCGCGCGGCCGGGCGGGGGCGTTCCGCCCGGCGTCGGTCGTGAACATCTCGGCGATGAGCTTCGGCTCCCTGTCGGGGGCCGCGGTCGAGGCGCTCAACCGCGGTGCCGCGCTGGCCGGCTGTCTGCAGAACACCGGCGAGGGCGGCATCTCGGTGCACCACCGGCACGGCGGCGAGCTGGTGTTCCAGATCGGCACCGCCTACTTCGGCTGCCGCGACGAGCACGGTCGGTTCGACCTCGACCGGCTCAAGGACCTCGTCGCCTCGGCGCCGGTGCGGGCGCTGGAGATCAAGCTCAGCCAGGGCGCCAAGCCCGGCCTGGGTGGGGTGCTGCCGGGGGCCAAGGTGTCGGCGGAGATCGCCGCCGCCCGCGGCGTCCCGGAGGGCGTGGACTGCGTGAGCCCCTCGCGGCACGCGGAGTTCTCCGACGTCGACAGCCTCCTGGACTGGGTGGAGCTGCTCGCCGCCGAGACCGGGCTGCCGGTGGGCATCAAGTCCGCCGTCGGCGACATGGGGTTCTGGCACGAGCTCACCGACCTGATGAGCCGCACCGGCCGCGGCGTGGACTTCGTGACCGTGGACGGCGGCGAGGGGGGCACCGGCGCCGCGCCGCTGATCTTCACCGACTCGGTGTCGTTGCCCTTCCAGCTGGGCTTCGCCCGGGTCTACTCGACCTTCGCCCGTGCGGGGCTGCACGAGCAGGTGACCTTCATCGGGGCGGGGAAGCTCGGCCTGCCCGACAACGCGATCGTCGCGTTCGCACTCGGCTGCGACATGGTCAACGTCGGCCGCGAGGCGATGCTGGCCATCGGCTGCATCCAGGCGCAGAAGTGCCACACCGACACCTGCCCGACCGGGGTGGCCACCCAGAACCCGTGGTTGGCCCACGGGCTGGACCCGGGGCTGAAGTCGGTGCGGGCGGCCAACTACGTCGAGACGCTGCGCCGGGACCTGTTCAAGGTCGCCGAGGCCTGCGGGGTGCTGCACCCGGGCCTGATCGGACCCGACGCGGTCGAGGTGCTGACCGGCCGCACGGCCTCCACGCCGCTGGCGGAGGTCCACGGCTACCAGCCGGACTGGGGCCTGCCCTCGGCCGAGGACCGCGCCGCGGTGGTGGCGCTCATGGAGGGACGCGGGCCACAGGGCGGCTCGGCGCCGTCCTCACCCGACGCCACCGGCTGACCGCTCCGGGAACGGTCCACCGGCGGTCACGCCCGCGCGCCCCGGGGTAGCGACGCGCGTGCCGCCCCGATCGGCCCGCGCCCGGAGGCCCCCGTGGAGCCCGCCCGGCACCCCCGGGCCGCTAGCTTCGCCGTTCACCTGTGGTCCCGAGCCCCGGAGGACCTCCATGGCGGGTTACGTCTACCGGTGCGACACCTGCGGGCCCTGGGAGGTCCGCCGTCCCATCGGCACCGCCGAGAGCACCGGGCGGTGTCCCGCGTGCGGCCGGGAGGGCCGGCGCGTCTACACCGCACCCCTGCTCCGCCGCACCGCCGCCCCGGTGGCCGCCGCGCGGCTGCGCGAGGAGGCGAGTGCGGACGCGCCCACCGTGACCACGGCGGTGCCGCGGGCCGCCGGCCGCCCGGCGCCCCGCGACCCGCGATGGGACGCGCTGCCCCGGCCCTGACGGCCCCGGGCCCGCGTCCCCCTGGACGGCCCGTCTCCCCACGGGCTGACGCTCACCATCAACGCAGATCGGAGAGTGGCGACATGCCAGACGTGGTGTTCACCGTCGACCAGGCCAAGTCCATGCGGGACCAGGCCGTACCCGGTCACAACCGCTGGCACCCGGACGTGCCGGTCGCCACGATGGTGCGGCCCGGGCAGAGCATCCGGGTCGAGTGCCGGGAGTGGACCGACGGCCAGATCGGCAACAACGACTCGGCCAACGACGTCCGCGACGTCGACCTGAACCGGGCGCACATGCTCAGCGGGCCGATCGGCGTCGAGGGCGCCGAGCCCGGCGACCTGCTCGTGGTCGACATCCTCGACCTGGGGCCGGTCCAGGCGCCGCAGGAGTACGGCGACGCCCCCGGCCAGGGCTGGGGCTACACCGGCATCTTCGCCAAGGTCAACGGCGGTGGCTTCCTGACCGACTACTTCCCGGACGCCTACAAGGCGATCTGGGACTTCCAGGGCCAGGTGGCCACCTCGCGCCACATCCCCGGTGTCCGGTACACCGGGCTGACCCACCCCGGGCTGTTCGGCACGGCACCGTCGGCCGACCTGCTCGCGAGGTGGAACGAGCGGGAGCGGGCGCTCATCGCGACCGACCCCGACCGGGTGCCGGCCCTCGCGCTGCCGCCCCTGGAGGACCAGACCCTCGGCGGGACGGCCAGCGGCGACGTGCTCGACGGCATCGCCCGGGACGGCGCCCGCACGGTGCCGGCCCGCGAGAACGGGGGCAACCACGACATCAAGAACTTCTCCCGGGGCTCGCGGGTCTTCTACCCGGTGCACGTCCAGGACGCGAAGCTCTCCGGCGGCGACCTGCACTTCAGCCAGGGCGACGGCGAGATCACCTTCTGCGGCGCCATCGAGATGGGCGGGTTCATCGACTTCCACATCGACCTGATCAAGGGCGGCATGGAGACCTACGGCGTGACCACCAACCCGGTGTTCATGCCGGGCAACGTCGAGCCCCGCTACTCGGAGTTCCTGACCTTCATCGGGGTCTCGGTCGACCACGAGACCAACACGAACAAGTACCTGGATGCGACGCTGGCCTACAAGCGGGCGTGCCTGAACGCCGTCCGGTACCTGGAGAAGTTCGGCTACTCGGGCGAGCAGGCGTACCTGCTGCTCGGCTCGGCGCCCATCGAGGGCCGCATCAGCGGGGTGGTCGACATCCCGAACGCCTGCGCGTCCCTCTACCTGCCCACGGCGATCTTCGACTTCGACATCCGTCCGTCGGCGTCGGGTCCCGTGCGCGCCGACCGGGGTCAGTGCGCCGTGACGTCGTGACCGCACGGCGGGCGCCGGTCCGGGCCGGCTGACCGCGCCTCCCCGGACCGGGCGCCGTCCTCAGGCGGCGTCCGGTTCGGCGAGGCGCCGGACCGTGGGCCGGGCGGTGACAGTCACCGGCCCACCGCAGTTCCAGCACATGGGCCCGGGGCGGTCGTCGTCGACGGCGTCCTGGCCGCCGACCTCGCAGGGCATGCAGGTCCAGCAGACCTCGATCCGGCTGTCCACGGGTGCTCCTCGGTGTTCCGTCCCCGGCCGCCGGGTGTTCGAGGCCGTCTGGGGTAGTACCCCCGTGCGCCGTCCCGAACCGTGGCCGGACGTCACCGACCGTGCCCGTCCCTGGAGGTCCCGTGGCCGAGGAGTTCCCGCGCATCGAGCGGCACGAGGCCGTGGACCGCTTCGGCAGGACCGCGCTGCGGACCGCGGCGGACCTCGACCGCGCGCTGTCCGACGACGACCGGGGGACCGACGCCGACCCCGTGGTGCTGCGCACCGACGGTCCGCACCGGTCCCTCGCCGGGCTGGCCGCGCTGCTGGACGAGGCGCTCGCGGACGACCACGGCGACGACCGGGGCGGGGCGTCCGCGCGCGGGGCCGGGGGCTCGGGCGCCGGCTGACGCGGCGGTGCGTCGGCTCCCGGAGGCCGGTCGAGAGGGCGCGCCGCGTCGGTCGGCCGGCGGATCCGGGACCCGTTCCGCACGCCGTTGACGCGACAGGGGCGCGGCGCGATCGTTGTCCGCCGACCGGTCGCGCAGCGCCGGCACGCCTCACGGGGGACCACCGCACCGTCGCGGGACCCGAGGAGATGAGCGCACATGGGAGCCGTCGGACTGCTGTACGTGGGAGCCGTCCTGGTCGTCAACGGCCTGATGCTCCTGGGGAGGGTGGACGCCCGCGCCGCGGCGCCGCTCAACCTGTTCGTGGGGGCGCTGCAGGTGTTCACGCCCACCTACCTGATCGTCAACTCCGGCGGGGACCCGGCCGCGATCCTGGGGGCGTCGGGCATCTACCTGTTCGGCTTCACGTACCTCTACGTCGGGATCAACCTGCTGGCCGACCTCGACGGCACCGGGCTGGGCTGGTTCTCGGCCTTCGTCGCCGGGTGCGCGGTGGTGTACGCGGGCCTGAACTTCTTCTACCTCGAGCCCCGCGACCCCGCCTTCGGCGTCATCTGGCTGTACTGGGCGGTGCTCTGGGGGCTGTTCTTCCTGGTCCTGGGGCTCAAGCGCGAGGACCTGACCCGGTACACCGGCGCGGTCGCCGTCGTCGCCGGTGTGCTGACCACGGCCGTCCCGGCGTTCCTGCTGCTGACCGGCGTCTGGGCCGATCGCGTCGGGCTGTGGGCGGTCCTGCTGGCCGTCGTCCTCCTCGCCAGCCTGGTGCTGCCCTACCGGCGGCTGCGCAGCCGGCCGGAGCCGGCCGTGCCGCCGGCCGCACCGGTCCCGACGGGGGCACCGGCCGCGCCGGAGGGCGTGCCGGTGGCGCGGCAGACCACCGAGCGCGGCGGCGCACGGCGCACGGACACCCACGGCACCACCTGACCGGTCGCGGGCACCGCGGCCGGGCGGTCAGGTGCCGCGGAGCAGCTCGTCGAACGGCGTGAAGTCGGTGAACGGGTCCGCCGGGCGGGCCGAGGCGGGCCGGCCGGCGACCAGGTCGGCCAGCTCGCCGGCGGCGCGCTCGACGCGGACGGCCAGCGCCCGGTCGACGCCTCCGTCGCCGGCCCAGTCCTCGGGGGCGGCGAACACCCCGGTGGGGACGGCGATGGCGCGCAGGTAGGCGAACAGCGGCCGCATCGCGTGCTCGATGACCAGCGAGTGCCGCGCGGTGCCGGCGGTGGCGCCGAGCAGCACGGGCTTGCCGGTCAGCGACTCCCTGTCCAGGACGTCGAAGAAGGTCTTGAACAGGCCGCTGTAGGAGCCGGAGAACACCGGGGTGACGGCGATCAGCCCGTCGGCGCCGACGACGGTGTCGATCGCCGTCTGCAGCGACTCGTTCGCGAACCCGGTCACCAGGTCGTCGGCGAGGTGGCGGGCGTGCGTGCGCAGCTCCACGACCTCGACCGTGGCGTCGTCGCCCCGCGTCCGCAGGGCGTCGACGGTGGCGGTGGTGAGCCGGTCGGCCAGCAGCCGGGTGGACGACGGCGTGCCCAGCCCGGCGCTGACGACGGCGAGGGTGCGGGTGGTCATCGGGCCGGCACCTCCTCGGCGGTGCGCCCGGTGACGTCGTCGCCGGCGGCGTGCACGGTCGGGTCCTGCGCCCCGCCGCGGGCGGCGACCCGGGCGGCGTGGGTCGGGGCGTCGGGCACGTGCGCCGGCTTCAGGGCGGCGAACTCCCGGCGCAGCACGGGCACGACCTCCTCGCCGAGGATGTCCAGCTGCTCGAGCACGGTCTTCAGCGGCAGGCCGGCGTGGTCGATGAGGAACAGCTGCCGCTGGTAGTCCCCGACGTAGTCGCGGAAGCCCAGCGTGCGCTCGATGACCTGCTGCGGGCTGCCGACGGTCAGCGGCGTCTCGCGGGAGAAGTCCTCCAGCGAGGGGCCGTGGCCGTAGACCGGCGCGTTGTCGAAGTACGGACGGAACTCGGCGATCGCGTCCTGGCTGTTGCGCCGCATGAACACCTGCCCGCCCAGGCCGACGATCGCCTGGTCGGCGGCCCCGTGGCCGTGGTGCTCGTAGCGCTGCCGGTAGAACTCGACCATCCGCTGGGTGTGCTGCGGCGGCCAGAAGATGTGGTTGTGGAAGAAGCCGTCGCCGTAGTAGGCGGCCTGCTCGGCGATCTGCGGCGAGCGGATGGAGCCGTGCCACACGAACGGCGGCACCCCGTCCAGCGGGCGCGGGGTGGAGGTGAAGCCCTGCAGCGGGGTGCGGTACTGCCCCGACCAGGTGACGACGTCGGTGTCCCACAGCTGGCGCAGCAGCGCGTAGTTCTCCACGGCCAGCGGGATGCCGTCGCGGATGTCCTTGCCGAACCACGGGTAGACCGGGCCGGTGTTGCCGCGGCCCATCATCAGGTCCACCCGGCCGCCGGCCAGGTGCTGCAGCATCGCGTAGTCCTCGGCGATCTTCACCGGGTCGTTGGTGGTGATCAGCGTGGTCGCCGTCGACAGCTGCAGCGTGCGCGTCCGGGCGGCGATGTAGGCCAGCGTGGTGGTGGGGGAGGACGAGAAGAACGGCGGGTTGTGGTGCTCGCCCAGGGCGAAGACGTCGAGCCCGACCTCCTCGGCCTTCTGCGCGATGGTGACGACCGCCTGGATCCGCTCCGCCTCGCTGGGCGTGCGGCCGGTCGTGGGGTCGGTCGTGATGTCGCTGACCGAGAAGATCCCGAACTGCATCTCGTGCTCCAAGTGGTTGAGAGCGCAACTACTGCTGCGTGCAACACTGCCGGCCCCGCCGTATTCCGGTGCTGCCGGCACCCCGCCGCGACGAGGGTCACGCAACCGGTGGGGCGGCTGGGATTGTCACAGGACGGTAACGGCGCCTACGGTGGAGGGGTCCGGTCGGTCGTCTGGTCCCCAGCCGGGGAGCCTGACCGGGCGCCGCCGAGTCGTGTCCGCGCACCGCGGGCGTGAGCCGGGGACCCACCGTAGTACCGGGGTGAATCCTGCTCCCGAGCAGGTAGGGCACCTTCCCGCCCGAACCCGTCAGCTAACTCGGTAGGCGGCCTTGGAAGGAACGGAGAGCATCCGCATGCCTCCCACGGGCCCACCCGGCTCGCAGGGACACCCGGCCACGCGCACCTCGCGCCCCTTCCTCGGCCTGCTGGTCCCACCTCGCCGTTGACCGGCCGCGCGCGTCCCTGACCGCCGCCGGCACCCCTCCCGAAGACCGCCGCGTCCCGGGCTGCCCTCCGCACCGGAGCGGCCGGCCCGCGTGCGCCCTCGCGCCCCGGAGCACCCTCCTCGATGACCGACCGCACCCAGCAGTTCCCCGCCGTCGACGCCGCCACCCCGGCCGCCGACGCCGCCCCCACCACCGATCCGTCCCGTCGCCGCCTGCGGCTGCCGGCCCAGGGGCGCCGCCCGGCGTTCTTCCTGGCCGCTGCCGCCGCCGGCGCCATCGTCGTCAACGTCCTGGCCACCGGCCAGCCCGACGCCGAGGCCGAGACCGCGACCCGGAGCGTGTCGGTGAGCGTGGCCGAGCAGCTCGGCATCGCCGCCGACGCCCCGGCCGGCGCCGCCCCCGCGGCCACCCCGGGCGCCGCCGACCTCGCCCCGCTGCAGGAGCTCGCCGCCTCGCGCAGCGAGCGGGAGGCCGCCCAGGTCAGCGCCGCCCAGGCGCAGGCCGCGGCCGACCAGGCCGAGCTGGACCGCCAGGCCGCCGAGCGGGCGGCGGCCGAGCGCGCCGCCGCGGAGGCCGCCGCCGCCGAGCAGGCCGCCCGGGAGGCCGCCGAGCGCGAGGCCGCCGAGCGCGCCGCCGCCGAGCGGGCGGCCGCGGCCCCCGCGCCTGCGTCCGCGCCGGCGCCGAGCAGCGGCGGGTCCGCCGCTCCCCGCGGCTCCTTCAAGGAGTACGCGATGTCCAAGGTCGGCAGCGCCCAGCAGTTCAGCTGCCTGGAGAACCTGTGGGGCAAGGAGAGCGGCTGGAACCCCAACGCGCAGAACCCCACCAGCACCGCCTACGGCATCCCGCAGTTCCTGAACTCCACCTGGGCCGGCACCGGGATCGCCAAGACCTCCGACGGCTACCGCCAGATCGACGCCGGGCTGATCTACATCGAGAACCGGTACGGCAGCCCCTGTGGCGCGTGGGCGCACTCGCAGGCCCACAACTGGTACTGATCCCCGCCCGGGGCCGATCCGGGTGCCCGGCTCGAGGGGTCGTCCTGACGGACGGCCCCTCGAGCCGTCTCCGGGTCCGGGTCGCCCCTGGGTACGGTGCCGGAGGCGATGGGGGAGGTGGGTGGTGAGGGTCGTCCCCTCCGGCTTCGTCCGCGCCCACACCCGGGTCCGGCGTCCGTCGTCGGTCCCGGAGGTCCGGCTGCACGTGGCCGATGACGTGGTCGCCCTCTGGGAGGCGATGGAGACCGAGGACGGCGGCGCCGGCGAGGCGCCGCCCTTCTGGGCCGCGGCCTGGCCGGGTGGGCAGGCGCTGGCGCGCTTCGTCCTGGACCGGCCCGAGGTCGTCGCGGGGCGCGCGGTGCTCGACCTCGGCTCCGGCAGCGGCCTGGTGGCCCTGGCCGCCCGGCTGGCCGGCGCCCGCTGGGTGCTGGCCAGCGACGTCGACCCGTTCAGCCGCACCGCGATCGGCGTCAACGCGGTCCTCAACGGCATCGACGCGGTGAGCGTGACCGGCGACGTCCTGGGCCGGGAGCTCTCCGGCATCGACGTCGTCCTGGCCGGGGACGTCTGCTACGACCGCGAGATGACCGAGCGGGTGCTGCCGTTCCTCGACCGCGCCGCCGCCGGTGGGGTCGAGGTGTACGTCGGTGACCCGGGCCGGCCGTACCTGCCGCACGAGCGGCTGGCTGCCGCCGCGGTCTACGAGATCACCGAGACCGAGGGTCCGGGGCTGCGGCGGACGACGGTCTGGCGGCTGCCGTGACCGGCCCGGCGCCGGCGCGTGACCGTGGCCGCCGGGCGCGCCGGCCCTCCGGGGACGACCGCGAGCGGGCCATCTTGGCGACCGCGGAGGCACTGCTCGCCGAGCGGCCGCTGGCCGAGATCTCCGTCGACGACCTCGCCCGCGGCGCCGGGATCTCCCGGCCGACGTTCTACTTCTACTTCGCCTCCAAGGACGCCGTCGTCCTGGCCCTGCTCGACCGGGTCGTGGCCGAGGCCCACGAGCTGCGCGCCGCGGCGCTGGCCGGGGCGTCGGACGACGTGCGGGCGAACTGGCGCGCGGCGCTCGTGGCGGTCCGTGACACCTTCCGCGCGCACCGGGCGCTGACCGCGGCCGCGACGCAGCTGCTGGCCGCCAGCGCCGAGGTCCGGGAGCTGTGGTCGCAGGTCATGGAGGGGTTCGTCGCCGAGACCGCCGCGGCGATCGAGGCGGAGCGCGCCCGCGGCGCGGCGCCGGGCGGGCCGGCGGCGCGGGATCTCGCCACGGCGCTGAACTGGATGAACGAGCGGGTCATCCAGGGCACGCTCGCCGGCCAGCAGCCCGCGGTCGGCGAGGACGAGCTCATCGACGTCCTGCTCGCCGTCTGGCTGCGCGCCATCTACGGGACCGACGAGCCGACGCGACGTTGAGGGGATCGACACGGTGTCGACTACCGTGGTGCGGGTCACCGGCCGAGCCAGGGGGAACGCCATGACCGATCCCGTCGAGCACGTCGACGTCCTCATCGTCGGCGCCGGGCTCTCCGGCATCGGCGCCGCCTGCCACCTGCAGCGCGAGTGTCCCGACCGCAGCTACGCCGTCCTCGAGGCGCGGGAGGCCGTCGGCGGCACCTGGGACCTGTTCCGCTACCCCGGCGTCCGTTCGGACTCGGACATGTTCACCCTCGGCTACTCGTTCCGGCCGTGGACGCAGGCGCGGGCCATCGCGGACGGGGAGTCGATCCGCCGCTACGTGCAGGAGACCGCGCGCGAGCACGGCGTGGACCGGCACATCCGGTTCTCCCACCGGGTGGTCACCGCCGAGTGGTCCACCGAGCAGGCCCGGTGGACGGTGACCGCGCAGCGCACCGACACCGGCGACACGGTGCGGCTGACCTGTTCCTGGCTGTCGGTCTGCTCCGGCTACTACCGCTACGACGAGGGCCACCGTCCGCGGTTCCCGGGCGAGGAGGACTTCGGCGGCCGGATCGTGCACCCGCAGCACTGGCCCGAGGACCTCGAGTACGCGGGCAAGCGGGTCGTCGTCATCGGCAGCGGCGCCACCGCGGTGACCCTCGTGCCGACGATGGCGCAGACCGCCGCGCACGTGACGATGCTGCAGCGCACGCCCAGCTACGTGCTCGCGCTCCCCGGCCGTGACCCGCTCGCCGACGCCCTGCGCCGCCGGCTGCCCGCGCGGGTGGTCTACCCGGTGGTCCGGTGGAAGAACGTGCTGGTGTCCATGGCCTCCTACCAGTTCAGCCGGCGTCGTCCGGCGGCGATGCGCCGGTTCATCCAGCGGCTGGCCCGCAAGCAGCTGCCGGCCGGGTTCGACGTGGCGACGCACTTCGGGCCGCCCTACGACCCGTGGGACCAGCGGCTGTGCCTGGTGCCCGACGGCGACCTGTTCACCGCGATCCGCCAGGGCCGGGCCGACGTCGTCACCGACCGGATCACGACCTTCACCGAGACGGGGATCGCGCTGGAGTCCGGCGCCGAGCTGCCCGCGGACGTCGTCGTCACCGCCACCGGCCTGACCCTGCTGCCGATCGGCGGCATGGACCTCACCGTCGACGGCGAGCCGGTCCAGTTGTCGGAGCGGGTCTCCTACAAGGGCATGATGATCTCCGGCGTGCCGAACTTCGCCATGACCATCGGCTACACCAACGCCTCCTGGACGCTGAAGGCCGACCTCGTCGCCCGCTACGTCTGCCGCCTGCTGCAGCACATGGCCGCGCACGGCCACGCCACCTGCACGCCGGTCGCGCCACCCGAGGGCGGCACCGAGCCGTTCATCGACCTCAGCTCGGGCTACGTCCGGCGCAGCCTGGCCGCGCTGCCGCGGCAGGGTGCCCGCGCGCCGTGGCGGCTGTACCAGAACTACGTCCGTGACGTGCTGCTCATGCGCCGCGGCCCCGTGGTGGACGAGGGCGTGCGGTTCGCCGCGCGGCAGCCGGCCCGCGCGGCCGAGGAGGTCGTCGCGTGAGGCTCGCCCCCTACGTGTTCGCCGGCGGGACGGCGGTCGTCACCGGTGCGGCCGGCGGCATCGGCGCCGCCCTCGCGCACGGGCTGGCCCGGCGCGGCAGCTCGCTGGTCCTGCTCGACCGGGATGCCGAGGGGCTCGCGACCGTCGCGGGGGCCATCGGCACCGCGCACCCCGAACGGGCCGTGGCGACCTACGTCGTGGACCTCTCCGACGCCGAGCAGACCCGGCGCGTGGCCGCCACCGTCGCCGCGGCGCACCCCGGGGTCACGCTGCTGGTGAACAACGCCGGCGTGGCCCTCGGCGGGCGGTTCGACCAGGTGACCCTCGAGGAGTTCGAGTGGGTCCAGGAGGTCAACCTGCGGGCCGTCGTCCGGCTCACGCACGCGCTGCTGCCCACCCTCAAGGCACACCCCGGCTCCCACCTCGTCACCGTCTCCAGCCTCTTCGGCCTGATCGCGCCGGCCGGGCAGGCGGCCTACGCCACCAGCAAGTTCGCCGTCCGCGGGTTCACCGAGGCGCTGCGCCACGAACTGGCCGACGACGGCGTGGGCGTCACCTGCGTGCACCCCGGCGGGATCCGCACGCGCATCGCGGCGGACGCCCGCGTCGGCTCGGGCGTGCCCGCCGAGGAGGGGGAGCAGGGCAAGCGCGACTTCGCCCGGCTGCTCACCATGGACCCCGCGAGGGCCGCGGAGACCGTCCTCACCGCGGTCGAGCGGCGGCGTCCGCGCCAGCTGGTCGGCTGGAGCGCCGTCGTCCCGGACCTGCTCGCCCGGGTCGCGCCGGGGTCCTACGGCCGGCTGCTGGCGGGCCTGACGTCGCTCGCGGCACGGGGCCGCCGGTGACGGGGTAGGGGTCGCCGGTGACCGTGCACGTCGGGACGTCGGGCTGGAGCTACGACCACTGGGACGGCGTCCTCTACCCGCCAGGCACCCCGCCGCGGGACCGGCTGGCCCACTACGTGCGGCGGTTCGGCACCGTCGAGCTCAACGCCAGCTTCTACCGCTGGCCCCGGACGGCGACCTTCGCCGGCTGGCGCCGCCGTCTCCCGCCGGGCTTCCAGCTCTCGGTCAAGGCGCCCCGCGGGCTCACCCACGCCAAGCGGCTGTACGCGCCGGAGGTCTGGGTGGAGCGGCTGGTCGCCTGCTGGCACGAGCTGGGCGACCGGCGTGCGGTGCTGCTGGTCCAACTGCACCCGGCGCACGAGCGGGACGACGAGCGGCTGCGGTACTTCCTCGGCCTGCTGCCGGACTGGGTGCGGGTCGCCGTGGAGTTCCGGCACCCCAGCTGGCACGTCGACGAGGTGTTCGCCCTGCTGGAGCGGTACGGGGCCGCCTACTGCGTGATGAGCGGCGCGGGCCTGCCCTGCGTGCTGCGGGCCACCGCGCCCTTCGTCTACGTCCGGCTGCACGGCCCGGACGCCACCCACCTCTACGCCGGCTCCTACGCCGACGGCGACCTGCGCTGGTGGGCCGACCGGCTGGGGGAGTGGGACGGGTCGGGCCGCGACGTGTACGTCTACTTCAACAACGACGGCCACGGCCACGCCGTGCGCAACGCCGAGAGCCTGCGCGGCCTGGTCACGGGCTGACCCGGGCCCGGCTGCGCATGGCCCGAGCGGCGAGCAGCCCGTAGCCGACCGTGTTCGGCAGCAGCGCCGCGGTGTAGATGCCCGCCTGCACGCCGGGGCTGCCCACCTCCAGGCCCAGCGGCGAGAACACGTGGTGGCCGAGGAACCCGCCGGTGTAGGGCGCGACGCCGGCGCGCTCGCGCAGCGCCAGCTCCCACTCGGTGAGCGGGCAGGGCGCTCCGGCGAGGTGCACCGCCAGGATCGCCGCGGCCACGGGGGCGTGCAGGAGCACCAGCCGCGGCCACCGCAACGCGAGCAGCGCGCCGGTCAGCATGAGCACGACGGCCAGCGCGTGCACCAGCGCGACGGCGTACGCCCAGGACACGCTCCCAGCGTGGCACGGCGGGAGGCCGCGGCGGGAGGCCCGGAGCGGGAGACTGGGCGGCATGAGCGAGCGCGAGGACAGTGGCCGCGACCCGGGCAACCGGGTGCCCCGGTCGGTCGAGGAGTTCGTGACCCAGCTGCGCGGGTTCACCGACCGCGCCCGCGGGATGGCCGCCGGCGCCGTCCCGTTCTCCCTGCCGAAGCTGCCCTCGCCGCCGGGCGCGATGTCGGCGGCCCAGCTCCAGGCAATCGACAAGGCCGTCCGCGGCCAGCGGCAGCAGATCCAGGCGATGACCGCGCAGCTGCAGGCCTTCGACGAGCAGCTCGCCGTCTTCGAGCGGATCCTCGAGCCGCTCGTGGAGTGGAGCTCCACCTGGGCCCGGCTGGAGGAGTCGGTGGCCGACCTCGTCCGCCGTCCGGGGGCCGAGACCGACGAGCCGGGGCCCGACGCCGGCCCGCCGGCCGCCCGGCGGCCCTGACCTCCTCAGCGCAGGTCGCGGCGCAGCGGGTGGTCCGGGGGCACCTCGACCAGCACGATCCGGACGCCGTCGGGGTCGGCCACCCAGCCCTCGACCAGCCCCCACGGCTCCGGGGCGGCATCCCGCAGCACCGGTACCCCGGCGGTGCGCAGCCGCGCCACCTCGGCCGCCGCATCGCGAACCTGCAGCCACAGCGCGAGTCCCCGGGGCCGCTCGTCGCTGTGCCCGGCCACCTCGAGCAGCCCGTTGCCGAGGAAGAACACCAGCCCCGGGGCGTCGGGCGGGCCGAACTCCCGGTACACCGCCAGGCCCAGCACGTCACGGTAGAACGCCCGCGACCGGGCCGGGTCGGTCGGGCGCAGCAGGATCCTGCTGCTCAGCACGTCCACCACGGCATCATCAGGGCAGACCGGCGTCCACGGACAGGGCGACCGGCCGTGCCGACGCGAGGAGGACCGGTGGCCCAGCGCTACGAGTACAGGGTGGTCGAGCTCCGGGAGGGGCTCCTCGGCGGGAAGATGTCGGGTGACAAGCTGGAGAAGGTGCTCAACGAGCACGCCCGCGAGGGGTGGCAGCTGAAGGCGATCACCTCGGTGGAGGTCAAGGGCCGGATCGGTCCCGGCGGCGTCGAGGGCGTGCTGGTCACCCTCGAGCGCCCCACCACCTGATCCACCCGGAGGAGCCCGTGCCTGACGCCGCCGACGCCCGGGCCGGGCTCCGTGCGGACTGCTCGCGCTGTGCGGGGCTGTGCTGCGTGGCGCCGGCCTTCGCCGCGTCGGCCGACTTCGCCCTGGACAAGCCCGCCGGCCGGGCCTGCCCGCACCTGCAGGGCGACTCCCGCTGCGGGATCCACGCCGACCTGCGCCAGCGCGGGTTCCCCGGTTGCACCGTCTTCGACTGCTTCGGGGCCGGCCAGCAGACGGTGCAGGTCACCTTCGGCGGCCGGGACTGGCGCGGTGACCCCGACCGCGCCGCGTCGGTGTTCGCCGCCTTCGGCGTGCAGCGGCAGCTGCACGAGCTGCTCTGGTACCTGACCGAGGCGCTGGCCCTGCCGGCGGCCGCGCCGCTGCGGCGGGAGCTGACGGCGGCCCGCGACCGCACCGAGCGGCTCACCGGCGCGCCGGCCGGTGAACTGGCCGGGGTGGACACCGCGGCCCTGCGCGCGGAGGCCGGTGCGCTGCTGACCTCGGTGAGCGAGCTGGCGCGGGCCGGCGTCCGCGGCCGCGGGGGCACGCGGGACCGGCGCAACGCCGACCTCATGGGCGCCGACCTGCGACGCACGGCGCTGCGCGGGGTCAGCCTGCGCGGCGCCTACCTGATCGGTGCAGACCTGCGCGGTGCCGACCTGACCGCGGCCGACCTCCTCGGTGCGGACCTGCGGGCCGCCGACCTGCGCGGCGCGGACCTCTCCGGCGCCCTCTTCCTCACCCGCCCGCAGGTCGCCGCCGCCCGCGGCGACGCGGCCACGCGCCTCCCCGCGGGGCTGGAGCCCCCCGGCCACTGGGGCGTCCGGTGACCGGGGACGACGCCGTCCGCTGGCTGGCCCGGCACCGCGGGAGGGCCGCGCCGGTGGACGCGCTGGCCTTCTTCGACCGGCTGCCCGCCGTCGCCCCGGAGGCCGTGGTCGGCCGCTGGCGCGGCGCCGAGCTCCCCACGGGCTCGCGGCTGGACGGGCTGCTCACCGCCCACGGCTGGTGGGGCAAGGAGGTCGTCGACGCCGACACGGTGCACCCGCTGCTGTTCACCGACCGGGCGGGCCGGCCCCGCCCGGTGCAGCCGGCGCCGGCTCCGCTGACGCTGCTGCGCCGCGCCCCGCGCCTGGCCGCCAGCGGGCCGGCCCGGCTCGCGTTCGCCGCCGCCCGGCCGCTGCTGCGCACCCGGCGCCCGGCGGCGCGCATCCGCGCGGTGGCGCACCGCGGGGTGGTCACCGCCGCGGTGGTCTACGACCGGCTGCCGGTCGTCGACGTCCTGCGCGCGGTCACCGCCGACGTCCTGCTGGGCCTCATGGACCTGCGGGGCCTGCCGGAGCCGTACTTCTTCGTGCTGGAGCGGGACGCCGGCTGAGCCGGGCTCACGGCTCGGGCGCCTCCTCGGCCGCCTCTCCCCGCCGGCCGCGGCGGCGCAGCATGCCGGTGACCGAGCCGAGCCGGTCGCTGGCCTGCCGCAGGCCGTGCACGAGGGGCAGGAGGTCCTCCGACACCCGCCGCAGGGTGTCGGGCACCGTCTCGATCGCCGGGTCGTCGAGCACCTTGCCCACCCGCTCCAGACCCGGCTTGAGCGCCCGCACCGGGTCCTCGAGCTCCTCCACGAGGGTCTCCAGCCGCTCGGCGGTCCGCTGCGCCGAGCTGATGGTCTCGGTGGCGACGCGGGTGGCCGCGATCAGCTCACGGACGGCGGTGTTGAGGTCGGTCAGCGTCCGCGGCAGCTGGGCCAGGGCCTCGGTCTGGGCCTGCAGCGTGCTGATCAGCTCGGAGAGGCCGGGGATGCGGGGCATGCCCAGGCCACGGAAGGGGTCCACGCCGCAACCGTCGGCGACGCGGGCCGGCCGCGCAACCGCCGCACCCCCTCCGGGAGGGGTCAGCGCCAGGTGGTGACGCGGACCGTCGTCCCGGCGGGGGAGGAGCGCACCTGGACCAGGTCGCACAGCTGGTGGACCAGGTGGACGCCGTGCCCGCCCAGGCGCCGGGGATCGGGCAGCCGGCGGCCGACCAGCGGGTCGGTCAGCTGCCCGGCGTCGGAGAACTCGACCACGGTGGCGCCGGGCTCGCTCCACATCGCCAGCACCCCGGTGCCGCCGCCGTGGCGGACGCTGTTGGTCGCCAGCTCGGAGGCCGCCAGCTCCAGCGCCTCCACGCGGTCGGCGGGCAGTCCGCTGGTGCGGGCGTACTGGGCGACGGTGCGCCGCACGGCCGGCAGGTCGGCGGCGCCGAACTCCCCGCGGAGGACGACGTCGCCCGGTGGCGGCAGCGCGCCGGCCAGGAGCTCGGCCGCCGTCGGCCCGCTCACGCCCCCGGTGGGGACGACGCCGTCCGCACCGGTGCGGTACGGGTGGGTGCGCAGCGCCCGCTCGCACACCGCCGCCGGGAGGCCCTGCTGGTCGTACGGGCACAGCAGCCGCCAGGCGGGGCCGCCGTCGAAGGCGTCGTTGAGCAGCAGCTCGTGCAGCTCGCACTCGACCAGCTCGGCGGGGCTGCGGCCCGGGTAGGCGGGCTCGCCGACCCCGCGCAGGGTGCGCCCGGCGCTGTGGTGCCGGCGGAGGACCTCGGCCCACACGCTGATGATCCGGCCGGGGTTGCGCCCGATATCGCCCATGTCGAGGAAGTCGACGGCGGCCGCCTCCTCGCCCAGCGCGGCGCGCAACTGCGCCAGCCGGTGCGGGGGCTCGGCGACCACGACCGCCTCGTCGCGGGCGAGGCCCTCCCGGACGAAGGCGGCGACGCCGCCGGTGAACTCGGCGTCGCCGCGGTAGGCGAACGTCTCGTGCGAGAAGCCCGGTGCGGGCGAGCCCGTCGCACCGAGGACGGGTGCGCTCACGCGCGGCCCCGCGCGGAGACCGGGGTGATCCGGTCGTAGCCCAGCAGCCGCCACACGCGGGCGAACAGCGGGGAGGTACCGACGATCGCGGCGTCCCGGCCGGCGGCGAGCCGGTCCTGGGCCCACGCGGCGATCGCCCGGGTCCCGGCCGCGTCGGCGAACTCCAGCCGGGTGAGGTCGAGCACGGCCGCGCCGGCCGGCGAGGTGGCCAGCACGCGCCGGAGCCGGTCGGCGCCGAAGGCGTCCACGCTGCCGGCCACGGTCACCCGGCCGCCGTCCAGGTACACCCGGAACGGCGCCAGGACGTCGGCGCCCGGGCCGGCCGGGGCGTGCACCTGCGGGTGGACGGCGGCGACGTCGGCGAGGACCTCCGGCGGGAGCGCGTCCCGCCGGTAGGCGCACAGCGCGGACATCCCGGAGCCGGCGGCCATGAAGTCGTCGGCCAGGTGCTCCCACCGGACGAGGTCGGCACGCCGGCCGGGGGAGGCGGCCAGCGGGGTGAGCTCGGCGACCACCCGGAGCCCGGTGTACCCGTCGGCCAGCGAGCGCCGGGTGAGGGTGTCGTAGAAGTCGTACTGCTGCTCGGGGGCGAAGCCGGCGCCGCCGTCGTAGGCCCGGCCCAGCGGGAGCAGCAGCAGCGCGCCGCCGGCGACGAGGTCGGCGACCGGTCCCAGCGGGCCGGGTTCCCGGCGCAGCCGTTCGACGTCGTCGTCGGCGCCCACGAAGACCAGTCGCTCACCGCGGGCGAGCCCGCCGGCCAGGAAGCGGCCGGCGACATCGCGCAGGGAGTCCGGGTCGTCGTAGACCCAGCAGAGGTGGTCGGCCTGGCCGACGGGTACCGGCTGGGTCACCTCTCCCTGGCGGCGCATGGGCCCACCGTAGGTGGCGGGTGCCCTCGGCCGACAGCTTCGCAGGTCAGAGGCACTTCAGGATGTCCTCGACCCGCTCGCGGGCGTCGCCGAACAGCATCCGGGTGTTCTCGCGGAAGAACAGCGGGTTCTGGACGCCGGCGTAGCCGGTGTTCATCGACCGCTTGAAGACGATGACGTGCTCGGCCTCCCACACCGCCAGCACCGGCATGCCGGCGATGGGGCTGCCGGGGTCCTCCAGGGCCGCGGGGTTGACGGTGTCGTTCGCGCCGATGACCAGGACGACGGAGGTCTTCGCGAGGTCGTCGTTGATCTCGTCCATCTCCAGGACGATGTCGTAGGGCACCTTCGCCTCGGCCAGCAGCACGTTCATGTGCCCGGGCAGCCGGCCGGCCACCGGGTGGATGCCGAACCGCACCTGGACGCCGGCCTCGGTGAGCTTGCGGGTGAGCTCGGCGACCGGGCCCTGGGCGTGCGCCACCGCCATGCCGTAGCCCGGGGTGATGACCACCGACTCCGCCGTCCGCAGCAGCTCGGCGGCCTCCTCCGCGGTGATCTCGGTGTGCACGCCGTCCTCGGACGCCGCCGCGGTGGCGCCCTCGTTGCCGAAGCCACCGGCGATGACCGACAGGAACGAGCGGTTCATGGCCCGGCACATGATGTAGCTGAGATAGGCGCCGGAGGAGCCGACCAGCGCGCCGGTGATGATCAGCAGGTCGTTGTCCAGCAGGAAGCCCGACGCCGCCGCGGCCCAGCCCGAGTAGCTGTTGAGCATCGACACGACCACCGGCATGTCGCCGCCGCCGATCGAGGCGACCAGGTGCCACCCCAGGGCGAGGGCGAGCACGGTGACGGCGGCCAGGACGCCCAGGCTCGGCGTGACCACGAACGTGACGGTGAGGGCGAGGAAGGCGACCAGCGCGCCGAGGTTGAGCCAGTTGCGGCCCGGCAGCATGAGCGGGTTGCTCCTGATGCGGGCGGAGAGCTTGAGGAAGGCGACGATCGAGCCGGTGAAGGTCACCGCGCCGACGAACACCCCGATCGCCACCTCGGCCGAGTGGATGCCGAGCAGGTCCGCCGGTACCTCGGTCTGCGCCTCGCCCGCGGCCTCCACCGACAGGTAGCCGTTCCAGCCGACGAGCACCGCGGCCAGGCCGACGAAGCTGTGCAGGACGGCGATCAGCTCCGGCATGCCGGTCATCGCCACCCGGCGGGCCCGCCACAGCCCGATCCCCGCCCCGATCAGCATCGCGACGACGATCGCGGCCACCGCGGCCGCGGAGATGCTGCGGGCGGCCAGCCCGACGGTGGCCACCAGCGCGATCGCCATGCCGGCGATCCCGTACGCGTTGCCCGTCCGCGCCGTCTCGTGCCGGGACAGCCCGGCCAGGCTGAGGACGAACAGCAGCCCCGCGACGATGTAGGCCGCCGCGGCCGCCGACGCCGCGGTCACGACCGGGTCCGGGTGGGGGAGCCGGCGGTGAACATGCCGAGCATGCGGCGGGTCACGGCGAACCCGCCGAAGACGTTGATCGAGGCGACCAGCACCGCCACGAACGCCAGCACGGTGACCAGCGTGCTCGTGTGGCCCAGCTGCAGCAGGGCACCGACGACGATGATCCCGGAGATGGCGTTGGTGACGCTCATCAGGGGCGTGTGCAGCGCGTGGTGCACGTTCCCGATCACGTAGAAGCCGACCACGATGGCCAGCGCGAACACCGTGAGGTTGCCGATCAGCTGGCTCGGCGAGAACGCGGTGAGCACGAACAGCAGCGCCGCCGCCGTCCCCACCAGCGCGGCCGTGCGGACCGGCGACAGCGGGCGCCGCTGCGCCGGCGGCGCGACGGCGGGCCGTGGGGCCGGCGTCGCCGGACCGCCCCCCGACCCGCCCGCCGACACCGCCACCGGCGGGGGCGGCCACAGCACCTCGCCGTCCCGGACGACGGTCATCGCCCGCTGGACGACGTCGTCGAGGTCGAGCACCAGCTGCCCGTCCCTGCCCGGTGTCAGGAGCTTCACCAGGTTCACCAGGTTGGTGCCGAACAGCTGCGAGGCCTGGCCCGGCAGCCGGCCCGGCAGGTCGGTGTAGCCGATGATCGACACCCCGCCCGGGGTGGTCACCACCTGGTCGGGCACCGTCCCGGCCACGTTCCCGCCCTGCGCGGCGGCCATGTCCACGATGACACTGCCCGGGCGCATGCCGGCCACCATCTCCTCGGTGACCAGCCGGGGTGCGGCCCGGCCGGGGATCAGCGCGGTGGTGATGACGATGTCGACGTCCCGGGTCTGCTCGGCGTACATGACGGCGGCCCGGCGGTCGTAGTCCTCGCTGGTCACGCTCGCGTACCCGGTGCCGCCGGCCTGCTGCTCGTCGGCCGGCACGCCCACGTACTCCCCGCCGAGGGAGGCGATCTGCTCGGCGACCTCGGGGCGGACGTCGGTGGCCCGCACGACCGCGCCCAGGCTGCTCGCCGTCCCGATCGCGGCCAGCCCGGCCACCCCGGCGCCGACCACCAGGACCTTGGCCGGCGGCACCTTGCCGGCGGCGGTGACCTGACCGGTGAAGGACCGGCCGAACACGTGCGCGGCCTCGATCACCGCCCGGTAGCCGGCGATGTTGGCCATCGAGCTGAGCACGTCTAGCGACTGGGCGCGGGAGATGCGGGGGACGGCGTCCATCGCCAGCGCGGTGACCGGTCGGGCGGCGAGGGCCTGCACGAGCTCGGGGTCCAGGGCGGGGGACAGGGTGCTCACCAGCACCGCCCCGTCGCGCAGCAGGCCGACCTCCGTGGGCGTCGGCTTCGCGACGTGCAGGACGACGTCGGCGGCCCACGCCTCGGCCGCCGTCCCGAGCCGGGCGCCGGCGCCGGCGTACGCGGCGTCGGGGGAGCTGCTGGCCCGGCCGGCCCCGCGCTCCACCACCACCGCGTAACCGAGGCCGATCAGCTGGCGCACCGTGGCGGGCGTGGCGGCCACCCGTGTCTCGCCGGGGCGGGTCTCCCGGGGCACTCCGATGAGCACGTCCGCTCCTTCCTGACGGGGGCGCAGCCGTGGCCGATCATGCCGCCCGGACGGCCGCCGGCGCGCCCCGGCCGCCGCGCCGCGGAAACCGCCACCTCCCGCCCGGGCCCGGTCTCCCCCGTGCGGGTGAGCCCGGCGCCGCTCGCGTGCAGACGCCGCAGCCGGCTGCCGTACTCGTCCGTGAGCCGGGACGTCCGGATCACGCACCGGCGCCCAGCCGGTCCAGACCACGTTGGGGGGAGCGTGTCAGCGCCGACCGTGCCTGCCGAGCCGCTGGTGCCACCGGAGATCGTCTCCTCCGTCTTCTACGGCGCCGCGGTCAGCGACACCCTCGTCCTGCTGGTGGCCGAGCTGGTCGGGGGCACCGCCCGGATCACCTGGTGCAACGAGGGCGCGACCCAGCTCCTGGGCTACGGCCTGGAGGACGTGCGCACGCTCCCCGTCGCCGCGCTGGTGCCCACGCTGCGCGGCGGGGAGGTCAAGCTGCTGCTGCGCCGGGAGCGCACCGCGCGGATGAGCCTGCCGGTCCGGACCGCCAGCGGGGCGCTGGTCGACGTCGTGGTGCTGTGCACGCCCTCGCCGTCGGGCCGGATGTGGACGCTGCGGCTGGTGCCGGCCACCAACCAGCACGAGCGCGCGCTGCGCGCGACCGCCGATGCCCACGAGCAGCGCTTCGCCACCCTGACCGAGCGGTCGCCGGTCCCGACCCTGCTGTCGGAGCAGGGCATGCGCCTGGCGCACGTCAACGACGCCTTCTGCGGCCTCGTCGGCCTGCAGGCCGAGCAGCTGCTGGGCACCGGCTGGATGGCCACCGTCCACCCCGAGGACCTCGACGGCGTCATCGAGCAGGTCGTCGTCGTCCTCGGCGGCGGGGACGGCGAGGCGCAGGCCAGGCTGGTGCGCGAGGACGGCACCGAACGGACGACGGTCATCCGCTTCGCCCACCTGTTCACCCCCGGCGTGGGCGCGGGCTTCGTCGCCACCATCGAGGACATCACCGACCGGCTGGCGTTCGAGGCGCGGCTGGCCCACCAGGCCAACCACGACCCGCTGACCGGCCTGCCCAACCGGACCCTGCTCGCCGCGCACGTGGCCCAGCGGTTCACCCCCGGCGGTGGCGGGCTGGCCTGCCTTTTCCTCGACCTGGACGACTTCAAGGTCGTCAACGACTCCCTGGGCCACGCGGCCGGCGACGAGCTGCTGGTCGAGATCGCCGGGCGGCTGCGCTCGACGGTGCGCCCCGGCGACCTGGTGGCCCGCTTCGGAGGCGACGAGTTCGTCGTCGTGTGCGAGGGCGTGGACGAGGCCGACGCGGTCACCCTGGCCGAGCGGATCGGGGCGGCGCTGGCCGAGCCGGTGCGGCTGGGCGGGGTCGACGTCCGCCCGCACGCCAGCGTCGGCGTCACCGTGCAGACCGACGAGCACACCGCCGCGGAGGAGCTCATCCGCGACTGCGACATCGCGATGTACCAGGCCAAGGCCGGCGGCAAGGGCCGGATCACCGTGCTGGACCAGCAGGCCCGCGCCGAGGCCCGCGACAAGCTGCGGCTGGTCGCCGAGCTGCGCACGGCCATCGAGCACCGCGACATCACGCTGCTCTACCAGCCGATCTTCAGCACCGTCGACGGCACCGCGACCGCGGTGGAGTCCCTGGCTCGCTGGGAGCACGCCGAACGGGGCGCGATCAGCCCGGCGACCTTCGTCGCCCTGGCCGAGGAGAGCGGCCTGATCGGCCCGCTGGGCCTGCTGGTGCTCGACGAGACCTGCCGCCAGCTCGCCGAGTGGGACCGGCTGCTGGGGGACGCCGCACCGCAGCGGGCCAACGTCAACGTCTCGGCGCTGCAGCTGGACGCCAACCTCCACCCCCAGGTCGTCGCCGCGCTGGAGCGGCACCGGCTGCACCCCTCGCGGCTGACGATCGAGATCACCGAGTCGGCCCTGATGAAGGACCCCTCCTCGGCGCGGGAGGTCCTCACCCAGCTCCGCGACCTCGGTGTCCAGCTGGCCATCGACGACTTCGGCACCGGGTACTCGTCGCTGGCCTACCTGCGGCACCTGCCGGTCGACTGCCTCAAGGTCGACCGCTCCTTCGTCGCCGAGCTCGCGCACGGGCACACCGAGATCGCCTCGGCGGTCATCGCGCTGGCCAAGAACCTGGGTCTGACCACCGTCGCCGAGGGCGTGGAGACCGCCGAGCAGGCCGAGCAGCTGGCCGGCCTCGGAGCCGCCTACCTGCAGGGCTTCAGCCTGGCCCAGCCCATGACCGGTGGTCGCACCGCGGCGTGGTTCGCCGCGCGCTCCGCCTGATGACCCCCGTCCCCCTCGCCCGACCGGGAGCCGACGTGCCCGCCAACCTGGCCTCCGCGCCGACCTTCGACCTCGAGCGCGTGCTCGCCAGCATCGACACCATGGCCGCGCAGAAGCCGGTCGCGGCGCAGATCGTGTCGGTGGCCAACTCCGACGACACCGACGCCAAGGCGCTGGCGCAGGTCCTCGCCGCGGACGTGGCCCTGGCCGGCCGCGTGATGAAGCTGGCCAACTCCGCCTACTTCGGCATGCGCGGCCGGGTGACCTCCCTGCAGTTCGCGGTCACGGTCATCGGGTTCACCACGGTGCGCACCATGGCCACCGTCGCCCTCACCGACCTCGACGACGAGTCGCGCCTGCCCGAGGACTTCTGGCGGACCAGCACCAGCGTCGCCCTCGCCGCCGCCACCCTGGCGCCCCGATTCGGCGAACGCGCGCAGGACGCGCTGTGCCTCGGGCTGCTCGCCCCGCTGGGCATGGCGCTGCTGCACCACAACGACCCGGAGGGCTACCTCGAGCTCTCCGCGGCCGAGCCGACCGGCACCGGCCGCCGCGCCGCGGAGATCCGCCGGTACGGCATCCACGCCTACCGGCTGACGGCGGTCGCCCTCGAGCAGTGGGGGTTCGCGCACAGCATGGTGGCGCCGCTGGTCGCCGTCGACGACCTGACCAACGCCGCCGCCGGGCTGCTGCGCTCCGCCCTGGAGCTGGCCTCCCGGCTCACCGTCGAGGACCACGAGGCGGTGCCGGTCGAGCAGCTCACCCAGGGCGTGCTCCGGGAGGACGCCGTCCCGCCGGTCATGGACCGGGTGCGTGCCGAGGCCGAGGAGCTGCGCCTGGCGGTGCTCGACTGACCGTCCCCGCTCCCGGGACCCGGACGGCGGCGGCCGGCGCCCCTCGGGGGGACGCCGGCCGCCGCCGTGCCGGGCCTGCCTCAGGAGGTGTAGGGCGCGCCCAGGGGGTCGACGGTCTCGTAGGCCGTGACACCGGAGGCCAGCCGCCCCAGGGCCCAGTCGCCGTCACCGAGGAGGTGGTCGATCGCGGTGAGCCGGCTGGTGTAGTGCCCGACCTTGTACTCCGCGGTCACGCCGATGCCGCCGTGCAGCTGGATGGCCTCCTTGCCGATGTGCCGGCCGGCGCGGCTGGTCTGCAGCCGGGCGCGGTCGGCGGCGGAGACGACGTCCCCGCCGGCGTCGACGACCATCGAGGCCCACAGCGCGGTGCTGCGGGCCAGCTCCAGGGCGATGTACATGTCGGCCGCCCGGAAGGTGAGCGCCTGGAACTTGCTCAGCGTCACCCCGAACTGCTTGCGGGTCTTGAGGTACTCGGCGGTGGTCCGCAGCGCGGTCTCCATGGCGCCGATCGCCTCGTGGCTGTAGGCGATGCGGGCCACGGCCAGCGCCCTCTCGACCTCGGCGGTGCGGTCCGCCGTGCCCTCGCCGAGCAGCTCGGCCGGGGTGCCGTCGAACCGCACGTGGGCGGCGCGGCCGCCGTCGTGGGTGCGGTACCCGGTGCGGGTCAGGCCCTCGGCACCGCCCCGGACGAGGAACAGCGCCGTGCCCCCGTCGACCACCGCGGAGACGACGAGGACGTCGGCCCGCGCGCCGTTCGGCACCGGCTCCTTGACGCCGGTCAGCCGCCACGTGCCGCCGTCCTGCGTCGCGGTGACCGCGGACGCCGACGGGCTCCAGCGCGTCCCCGGCTCGGCGTGGGCGAACGCCGGCACGCTGGTGCCCTCGGACAGCGGGCCGAGCACCGCCGCGCGCTGGGCGCCGGTGCCGACCGCGGCCACCACGCCGCCGGCGAGGACGACGGCCTCGACGAAGGGCTCGGGCGCGAGCACGCGGCCCACCTCCTCGGCGACGATCGCCACCTCGACCGGGCCGGCGCCCATGCCGCCGTCCTCCTCGGCGAAGGGCAGGCCGAGCAGGCCCATCTCCGCCAGGCGCGCCCAGGTCTTCTCGTCGAAGCCCGGGTCCTGCGCGACGACCTTCCGGCGCTGCTCGCTGTCGCCGTAGGCCCGCTCCAGCAGGCCGCGCACGGCCTCCCGGAGGTCGTTCTGCTCGCTGTCGTAGTCGAAGTCCACGGCTACCTCACAACCCCAGGATCGTGCCGGCGATGATGGTGCGCTGCACCTCGTTGGAGCCTCCGTAGATGGAGACCTTGCGGTAGTTCAGGTACTCGGGCGTGGCCACCCGTGCCCAGTCGGGGACCTCGGAGCCCCCGTCGGCGAACGAGGCCACCGAGAGCGGGCCGGCGATGTCGACGATCAGCTCGGTGGCGGCCTGCTGCAGCTCCGAGCCCCGCAGCTTCAGCACCGAGGACGCCGGGTGCGGCCGGCCGTCGGCGGAGTTGGCCACCACCCGCAACGCGGTCAGCTCGAGGGCCAGCAGCTCGTTCTCCACCTCGGCGATGCGTCCGGCGGTGCGGGGGTCCTCGGCCAGCGGGCGGCCGTCGACGGTGATCGCCTGCGCGTACTCCTTGGCCTGGGCCAGCAGCCGCTTGGTGGCGCCGACGCGGGCGATGCCCACCCGCTCGTTGCCGAGGAGGAACTTGGCGTAGTCCCAGCCGCGGTTCTCCTCGCCGATGAGGTTCTCCGCCGGCACCCGGACGTCCTCGAAGAAGACCTCGTTGACCTCGAAGCTGCCGTCGAGGAGCTCGATCGGCCGCAGGGTGACCCCGGGGGAGTCCATGGGGAAGACCAGCATCGAGATGCCGCGCTGCCGCTTCTCCGCGGTCGGGTCGGTGCGGACGAGGCAGAAGATCCAGTCGGCGTGCTGCCCGAGCGTCGTCCAGGTCTTCTGACCGTTGACCACCCAGTCGTCGCCGTCGCGTACCGCGGTGGTGCGCAGCGAGGCGAGGTCGGAGCCGGCGTCGGGCTCGGAGAAGCCCTGGCACCACCAGATGTCGAGGTTGGCCGTCCTGGCCAGGAACCGCTCCTTCTGCTCCTGGTTGCCGAAGGCCGCGATGACCGGGCCGATCATGCTGGTGTTGAAGGCGAGCGGCTCCGGCACGTTGGCCAGCTGCATCTCCTCACGCCAGATGTGGCGCTGCAGCGGCGTCCAGTCCCGGCCGCCCCACTCCACCGGCCAGTGCGGCACGGCGAGCCCGGCGGCGTTGAGGACGCGCTGGGTCCGGACGTAGTGCTCCTTCGACACGTGCCGCCGGGCCGCGACGGTGTCGCGGATCTCCTGCGGCACCCGGGTGGTGAAGAACGTCCGCATCTCCTCCCGGAAGGCCTCCAGTTCCGGGGACAGCTGCAACCGCATCGGACCTCTCTCCTGACGACGGCCACCCCTGGTGTGGCCGCCGTCTCGCAGGTGGGGATCCCGACGATCCCACACTTGCTACTGGCCGGTAGTCCCGGGGCGGCGGCGCGTCGGCGCCCGCGCTCGACAGGCGCGGACGGGCAGGTCCCGGGTTCCCCGTGACCCGCACACACGGTCACCCGCGCGAGCGTCGGGGGCCGCCGCGGGGGACGCTCGGGGGTGTGTTCGACGTCGACTGGATGGGTCAGCTGACGCGTGAGGTGCTGCGGGAGCGGGTGCCCGCGCTGATCGCCGAGGCCTGCGCCTGGAGCGTCGGGATCTCCGACCGCCCGCACCACGAACGGCGGCGGGGCCGGCTGGTGGAGACCGGCGGCACCAACGCCGACCGGGTGGCCCGGGGCCAGCCGCTCAGCGGCGAGGAGGACGGCCGCCTCGACCTCGGCGACGCCCGCCCCGGCAGCTTCCGCGACGCGCTCAACGCCGTGGACGCCGACGGCGTGCTCTACGCCGACCGCTTCGACCGCGAGGTCATCGAGCCGTTCGTGCTGGCCACCTGCGTGATCGCCGTCGAGCGGGCCCGGGCCACCCGCCACGCCGAGTGGGCCGAACTGCTCGACGACCTGGGGGAGGACGGCCGCGACCCGGCCGGCGTCGTCCGCGCGGGGGAGTGGGAGGCGCCGCTGCGCACCGAGGCCGAGCACCTCGTGCTCGCCGCGCTGGCCGACGTCCCCCTGCTGGACGTCGAGGCCGAGGGGCTGCCGTTGTCGCTGGTCCGTGCCGCTGAGGCGCTCACCCGGGGCGCGGCCGACCCGGCGCCGGCGCCGGCCACGGAGGACCCGGCCGCCTCGGGTGCGGTGTTCCTGGCCCGCGCGGCGCTGGCCGAGGCGCGGCTGAGCGAGCCGGTGGCACCGGGGGACGCCGACCGGCTGCTGGGCGCCCTCCTGGCCGAGGGGCTGGAGCCCGACGAGCTGGGCGGCGTCCTGCCGCACCTGCCGCTGGCGCCGGGCACCGCCGACGCCGTCCTCACCCTCCTGGACGCCGGCCGTTGACCCCGGCCGGCCGCCGACGCCGCCGGTGGTGGCGTCTCACCCGGAGGTCGCCCGGTACGCCGCCAGCGCCCGGTGGGCGTACCGACGGCGCTCGGCGAAGACCCGCTGCACCTGCGGGTGTGACCGGGGGAGCAGCGCGCGGTCCGGTCCGAGGACGCTGCCGGGCGTCTCGAAGCGGTACAGCACCTCGTCACAGGCGTCGTCCACGGTGACGTCCGGACGCCGGAGCACCGCGTCCACGCCGGGGTAGCTGCGCTGCAGCTCGTGGACCAGGTAGTCGACCTGGGCGTCCATGTCGAACAGGATCGCGCCCCCGAGCACGCGGCCGCCGAACGCGTGCCGGAACAACCCCTCGCGGCGCGGCCGCCAGGTCCACTGCGCCAGTCCCACGCCGGGCAGCCTCGGGCCGCGGCCGGGCCCGCGGTCGACGACGTCGTCGGGGGTGAAGTCGACGAGCCTCCCGTGCACGTCGGGTGCCCGCATCGGCGTCTCGGGCCGGCTGCCCTCCAGCCGGCTGGGGATGATGCCCGACTCCGCCCAGAGGTTGCCGACGATGCCCGCGGCGCCGTTGACCGGGTAGCCGTAGCGCTGCACGAGCAGCCCCATGACGTAGCGCATGCGCTGTTCCGCGGGCACCTGGCTCCAGTCCGGTCCCGGGCCCGGGACCGGAGGTGTGGGCACCGGCGCCGGGGGGGTGGGGGTCGGGCCGGGCCCGGGGGGCCGCCCGGTGAGGGCGGCGGC
>NZ_JBJGYJ010000014.1:0-125349 GCF_054049935.1 Geodermatophilus sp. SYSU D00742 | reverse complement strand
CCCCCCCCCCCCCCCCCCCCCCCCCCCCCCCCCCCCCCCCCCCCCCCCCCCCCCCCCCCCCCCCCCCCCCCCCCCCCCCCCCCCCCCCCCCCCCCCCCCCCCCCGCTGGCCCGGCGTCGCGCGGGGCACCGCCGGCGCCGCCCTCGTGGCGGCGGCGCTCGTGCTGGTGGCCCTGGTGGGCAGCTGGGCAGCGCTGTCGCTGCTCGGCACGCCGGCGGTGCCCACCGACCGGGGCGCACCGATGGCACGGGGGCCGGACGTCGGGCCGCTGCTGCCGGCCCCCGCGCCGCCCTCGCCGGTCCCGGATGCCGACCCGCCCCGCGTGGCCCCACCACCGCCCCCCACCGCCCCCGCCGACACGGGCGCGGAGGGGGCCGGACGGCTCGAGCCCATGGCGCGGCAGGGCCCCACCGCCCCGTCGGCGGACCCGCCCGACCCGTCCGGCCCGGCAACCGACCCCGCACCCGCCCCGGCCGCCGTCGTCCCGGCGCTCCCCTCCCTCGCCCCGGCCCCCGCCCCGAGTGCTCCCGCCGCCCCCGTACCGGCCTCGGCCGCCGCTCCCGCACCGGCCGCGCCCGCCGCTCCGCCGTCCGCCGAGCCACCGGCGGCCCACCCACCGGCAGCCGAGCCACCGGCCGCCGGACCACCGGTCGCGGCCCCGCCGCCGACCGGCGCCTACCCGCCTCCGGCCGCGCCGTCCCCGAGCGCGCCGCCGGATGCCGGCGAGACCGACCCGCCCGAGGACCCGCACGGGTACCCGGCTCCGGAGGACCCGGAGCCCGACGGGCGACACCCGGAGGACGGACACGCCGGGTCCGACGGCCACCACCGCCACGGCGGCGACGGGGAGGACGACGGACGCGACGACGGGTCGGTGGGGTACCGGCAGCGGGCTCCCGACCCGGTCGGTGACCAGGGCCGCGACTGCGATCTCCGACACGACCGCCGTTCCCACGCCGCCGACGTTGACTGCGACCCGGCGACGTGGTCCCGCGACGGCGGCGACTGGTGAGACCGAGACCGGCCCCGCCGACTCAGACCAGGTCGAGCGGGTCCAGTTGCACGCGCACGTGCTCGGCCGCCTTCTTCGCGCTGCGGACCCCCTGCACCTCCGCGAGGGCGTGCGCCAGCGCCAGGCCCTCCGCGCGGGGCACGCGGAGGAGGTAGCGCTCCCGCTCGCCTTCCTGACCGGGACGGGAGGGCTCGGGGACCGGGCCGAGCAGGTCCGCATCGGCCGGCAAGCGGGCGGTCGCCAGGAACTCCGCCAGCGCTGCCGGGGTGCCCGCCACCGACGCCATCCGGGTCGCGGGCGGGAAGCCCAGCTCCCGCCGGTCGGCGAGCTCGCGGGCGGCCAGCCAGGCGGGGTCCCAGCGCACCAGCGCCTGGACGACGGCGTGGGCGGCGTCCGCGGCGACGACGACCTGCCCCCCGGCCGAGGCGGGTCGCACGAGGGCGGCGGCGTTCATCCAGCGCCGGAGCGTCTCCTCCCCCGCCCGCAGGTCGGCGCGGCCCAGCAGCGCCCACGAGTCCAGCAACAGGGCCGCCCCGTACCCGCCGTCGGCGACCGGCTCGGCGCCGGGGGTGGCCACCACCAGAGCCGGCCCGCCCGGCACCGACGCCAGCACCCCCGAGCCGCGGCCGGACACCCGCACGGCGGCGCCGGGGAAGGCCCGGCCGAGCTCCTCGGCGGTGCGGGCGGCGCCGACGACGGAGGCCCGCAGCTTCGTGCCGTGGCAGTGCGGGCAGTCGAAGGTGGCCGCCGGGCGGGCGCACCAGCGGCAGGCCGGTACCCGCGATCCGCCCGGCCCCGGTGTCGGGGAGATCCCCAGCGGCCCGGAACAGGCCGCGCACCGGGCGGGGGCCCGGCAGCGGTCGCACGCCAGCCCCGGCGCGTACCCGGCGCGCGGCACCTGGACCAGCACCGGAGTTCCCTCGGCCAGGGCCTGCCGGGCCACCCGGTGGGCCAGGCTGGGCAGCCGGGCGGTGCGGGCGGCGGGGTCGCGGGCCAGCTCGGCGTCGGCACCGAGGGCCTGCACGCGGGGCGCGGCCGCCCGCAGGCCGGGCCGGTCGGCGACGAGTTCGTGGGCCCACCCGCTCTCCACCAGCAGTTGCGCCTCCGCGGTCCGCGCGGTGGCGGCGACCACGGCGGCACACGACGCGAGGTGCGCCCGGTGGACGAGCACGTCGCGGGCGTGGGCGTAGGGGGCGCGCGGCTCGGCGTGCAGGTCGTCGCCGTCGTCCCAGACCGCCACCAGGCCGAGACCGGCCACCGGTGCCAGGGCGGCCGCACGGGTGCCGAGCACGACGGTCGCGCTGCCCCTGGCCGCCTCGAGGAAGCGGCGGTAACGGGCGTCGGGTGCGGCGTCGGCGCGCAGGACGACGAAGGAGCCCGAGGGCAGCCGCTCCTCCGCGGCGGCGGCGAGCCGGTCGAGGTCCCGGCCGTCGGGCACCACGACCAGCGCCCCGCGGCCGCCGGAGAGGGCGGCCTGGCACAGCTCGGTGAGTCGGGCCGGCCAGTCCTCGCCGGGCAGCGCCGTCCAGACCGCCCGCGCCGGCCGGCCCTCCGCGACCGCGGCCAGCAGCGCGGGGCCGGTCGGGTACCGGGCGAAGCCCGCCGGGTCCGGCGCCGGCGGAGCCGGTGGCGGCTCGGCCGGCGGGCGCTTCTCGGCCGCGGCCCGGCGCGGCGGGATCGCCAGCCGCAGCACGTCGGTGACGGTGCCACCCCAGCGCTCGGCCACCGACCGCGCCAGGCTCAGCACGTCGGGGGTGAGCACCGGCTCCGGGGAGACGAGCTTGGCCAGCGGCGCCAGCGTGCCGACGTGGTCGCTGGTCTCCCCCATCTCGACGACGAACCCGTCGACGAGCTGGCCGGCGAAGCGCACCCGCACCCGGCAGCCGGGCCGCACCTCGGCGGCCATCGTGTCGGGGACGGCGTAGTCGAAGGGCCGGTCGAGGTGGGCCAGGGGCACGTCGACGACGACCCGGGCCACCCGCGGGGTGGCCCCGCTGCCGGGGCCCGCCGCGAGGGTGCCGGCGGTGGGGGGCAGTGCGGTCCTCTCAGACCCCGGCGGCCGAGCGCAGCGCCTCGACGCGGTCCAGCCGCTCCCAGGGCAGGTCCACGTCGGTGCGGCCGAAGTGGCCGTAGGCCGCGGTCGGCCCGTAGATGGGCCGCAGCAGGTCCAGGTCGCGGACGATCGCGCCCGGGCGGAGGTCGAACACCGAGCCGATCGCCTTCTCGAGGACGTCGTCGGCCACCGTGCCGGTGCCGAAGGTCTCGACGAACAGGCCCACGGGGTGGGCGGCGCCGATCGCGTAGGCGACCTGGGCCTCGCACCGGCGGGCCAGCCCGGCGGCGACCACGTTCTTGGCCACCCACCGCATCGCGTAGGCGCCCGAGCGGTCGACCTTCGACGGGTCCTTGCCGGAGAAGGCGCCACCACCGTGCCGGGCCATGCCGCCGTAGGTGTCGACGATGATCTTGCGGCCGGTCAGCCCGGCGTCGCCCATCGGCCCGCCGATGACGAACTTGCCGGTGGGGTTGACCAGCAGCCGGTAACCGGTGGTCGGCAGGCCGAGGGCGGCGAGCTCCGGCTCGACCACCAGCTCCTGGATGTCGGGGGTGAGCAGCTGCTCGATGGAGATGTCCTCCGCGTGCTGGGAGGAGACGACCACGGTGTCGACGCCGACCGGGCGGTCGTCCTCGTAGACGACGGTGACCTGGGTCTTGCCGTCGGGCCGCAGGTAGGGCACCGAGCCGTCCTTGCGGACCGCCGACAGCCGCCGGGCCAGCCGGTGCGCCAGCGCGATCGGCAGCGGCATCAGCTCGGGGGTCTCGTCGGTCGCGTAGCCGAACATCAGGCCCTGGTCACCGGCGCCCTGGCGCTCGATCGCGTCCTCCGCGGTGCCGGCGGTGCGCGCCTCGTAGCCGGTGTCGACGCCCTGGGCGATGTCCGGGGACTGCGAGCCGATGGACACGCTGACGCCGCAGGAGGCGCCGTCGAACCCCTTCCGGGAGGAGTCGTAGCCGATCCCGAGGATGGTGCGCCGCACGATCTCGGCGATCTCGACGTAGCCCGCGGTCGTGACCTCGCCGGCGATGTGCACCTGGCCGGTCGTGATCAGCGTCTCGACGGCGACCCGGCTGCGCGGGTCCTGCGCGAGCATGGCGTCGAGGATGGCGTCGCTGATCTGGTCGGCGATCTTGTCCGGGTGGCCCTCGGTCACCGACTCGGACGTGAAGAGACGGCGTGGCACTCGGGGCTCCTAGGGTCGGGAACGGTTCTGCGTGTGACGGTGCCGCCGGGTGGCAGGTGCGTCCGGGTGCACGTTACCGGCGGACGACGACAGCCGGGCGACCCCACGGGTCCGGTTCAGGGGAACCGGGCGGTGACGGCGGTCCAGATGCCGGCGGCGACGGCGTCCTTGCTGCCCTCGGGCAGCTCGGTGGCGGTGCCGTCGGCGCCGAGCACGACGGCGGCGTTGTCGGGCCGGCCGAACACCCGCCCGCCCGACACGTCGTTGACGACGAGCAGGTCGCAGCCCTTGCGGGCGAGCTTGGCGCGGGCGTGGGTGAGGACGTCGCCGGCGTCGTCCCCCGTCTCGGCGGCGAACCCGACGACCAGCTGACCGGGTGGGCGCTTGGTGACCAGCTCGGCCAGCACGTCGGGGTTGCGCACCAGGGGCACCGCGGTGGGCTCGGCGGCGCTGTCCTTCTTCAGCTTGGTGTCGGCGACCTCCGCGGGCCGGAAGTCGGCAACCGCCGCGGACATGACGACGACGTCGGCGTCCGCCGACTCCGCCAGCACCGCGGCGCGGAGCTCCTCCGCCGTCCCCACCGGGACGACGCGGACGCCGAACGGCGCGGGCAGGTCGACGTTGGCCGCGACCAGGACGACCTCGGCGCCGCGGGCGGCGGCCACCCGGGCCAGCGCCCAGCCCTGACGGCCCGACGAGCGGTTGCCGAGGTAGCGGACCGGGTCCAGCGGCTCGCGGGTGCCCCCGGCACTGATGACCACGCGTCGCCCGGCCAGGTCGGGGGCGAGCGCGGCGGCGCCGTCGGTGAGCACGACCGAGGCGAGCGCGGCGACGTCGACCGGCTCGGGCAGCCGGCCGGGGCCGGAGTCGGGGCCGGTCAGCCGGCCCACGGCCGGGGGCAGCACGATCGCACCGCGGCGGCGCAGGGTCGCCACGTTGTCCTGGGTCGCCGGGTGCAGCCACATCTCGGTGTGCATGGCCGGGACGAAGACGACCGGGCAGTGCGCGGTGAGCAGGGTGGCGGCGAGCAGGTCGTCGGCGCGACCGCCGGCGGCGCGGGCGAGCAGGTCGGCGGTGGCCGGAGCGACGACGACGAGGTCGGCGGTCTGCCCGATGCGCACGTGGGCCACCTCGTCGACGTCGGACCAGACGTCGGTGGTGACCGGGTGCCCCGACAGGGCCTCGAAGGTGGCGGCACCCACGAAGCGCAGGGCCGCGGGGGTCGGGACGACGCGGACGTCGTGCCCCGCCTCGGTGAACGCGCGCAGCAGCAGCGCGGCCTTGTAGGCGGCCACACCCCCGCTGACGCCCAGCACGATCCGGCTCATGCGGTCATCCTCCCCCAGACGCGACGACGCCCCCGGCGGGTGCCGGGGGCGTCGTCCCACGAGCGTGTCCTCGACGGCGTGACCAGCCGTCGGCCCCTCTGCAGGGGCCCGCGCCGAGCGCGCGAGGCGCGGGGGCAGAGGGGTCCTCTCTCAGTTCTCGCCGGCGGTGTGGGTCAGCAGGCCCTCGTTGATCTCGCGCAGGGCGATCGAGAGCGGCTTCTCCTGGGGCGCGGTGTCGACCAGCGGGCCGACGTACTCGAGCAGACCCTCGGAGAGCTGGCTGTAGTAGGCGTTGATCTGCCGCGCGCGCTTGGCGGCGAAGATCACCAGGCCGTACTTGCTGCTGGTGCGCTCGAGCAGCTCGTCGATCGGCGGGTTGGTGATGCCCTCGGGGGCGGGTGCGACTCCGGACACGGGCGGGCGTGCTCCTCAGATCGTTCGGTGGGAGAGGCGGACTGCTGGGCTCCGGGTGCGCGGAGCAGGCGGCCGCTACTCGTGGGCGTCGCTGCTCCGGACACGTCCGGGCAACGGCGCAGTCAGCAAGCCTACCAACTCGTCCGCGGCCCTGGCCACGTCGTCGTTGACCACGACCACGTCGAACTCCCCGGACGAGTCCAGCTCGGCCTGCGCGATGGCCAGCCGCCGTTCCTGGACCGCGGGCGGCTCGGACCCGCGGCCGGCCAGCCGGCTGACCAGCTCGGCCCACGACGGCGGGGCCAGGAAGACCAGCTGGGCGTCGGCGTCCCGGGCCCGGACCTGCCGGGCGCCCTGCAGCTCGATCTCCAGGAGCGCCGGCGCCCCGGTGGCGAGTCGATCCCGCACCGGGGCGACCGGCGTGCCGTAGCGGTTACCGGCGTACTCGGCCCACTCGAGGAGCCCGTCCTCGGCGATGAGCCGGTCGAACGCGGCGTCGTCGACGAAGTGGTAGTGCACCCCGTCGACCTCCCCGGGGCGCGGCTTGCGCGTGGTGGCCGAGACCGACACCCACACCTCGGGGTACCGGCGCCTGACCTCGGCGACGACCGTGCCCTTGCCGACCCCGGAGGGGCCGGAGAGCACGGTCAGCCGCGCCGGGGGGCGCTGGGGTGGTGCACTCGACACGCGTCGTCCTCGACCTCCGGGTGCCTGGTCGTGCGGGTCAGCCCTCGCCGGAGACCTGGTCGACGGCGACCTGCTCGCCGCCGAACTCGCTCTCCAGGGCCCTGCGCTGGTTGGCACCCAGGCCGCGCACCCGGCGGGTCGGGGAGATCTCGAGCCGCTCCATGATCTTGGCAGCCCGGGCCTTGCCGACTCCGGGCAGGGACTCCAGGACCGCGGAGACGCGCATCTTCCCGATCACCTCGTCGGTCTCGCCCTGGCGGAGGACGTCGCCGACGGTGGCGCCCTTGCTCTTGAGGCGCTCACGGAGCTCGGCACGGGTCTTGCGGGCCGCGGCGGCCTTCTCGAGTGCGGCGGCGCGCTGTTCGGGGGTCAGGTCAGGAAGGGGCATGGTGCGACCCAATCGTGTCGTCGCCGGCAGTCGTCTCGACCGGCGGGGCTCGGGCTGTGTCGGGGGCAGAGCTCGCTGCTGAGCCTGTCGGCCAACCTAGTTCCCGGTATATGCGCAGGTCACGCCCGGATGAACCCCGGGATTCCAGCGGTCGGTGATTTCTCGCTCACGCGGTGTATCAACTGGCCGTCACTCACCGTCATCCCTGCAGGTCGGTGCGGCTTCCTCCACCGCGGGAGGCGTCGGTCGACGCGGACGGATCCGTCCCGACACACCGACGACGACACGCCGACACGTGCCGGAAACCGCTGGTACACGCGCTGCGATGCCGTCGGCTCACCCCTCGGCGCGCCGCGAGGCCGTCGGCCCGCCCGTCAGCGCGCCGAGTCGTCCGGCACGAGCGGCGCGTGGCTCCCGCCGTGGGCGACCCGGCCCGACGTGTCGGCCCACCCGGGGACGACCACCCCGGCGACCACGACCACCGTCATCGCCCCGGCGGCCGGCCAGGCTGCAGCCCGCCTCACCCGGCCAGTTCGGCGGCCCAGCGCCCGGCGGCGGCGCGGAGGGCGGCGGGCTCGGGCCCGGCGGCGAGGACGTCCCGGGACACGGTGGGGACGACCGCGGTGCCGGCGCCGAACAGCCGGCGCAGGTCGGCGACCGAGCCGCCCTGGGCGCCGAGCCCCGGAGCCAGCACCGGCCCGCCGAGCCCGTCGAGGTCGACGTCCAGCCGCGGCAGGGTGGCACCCACGACGACGCCGAACGAGCCGGTGGTGGGACCCCACCGGCCTGCTCCGTCCCGGACGGCGGCGACGTCGGGCAGCGGGTCGCCGACGACCCAGCCCGGCGTGTTCCAGCCGCGCACGGTGTCGACGACGACCTGGGCGACCGTCCGCTCCCCCACCCGCGCGTGCTGCAGCGTGCCCGCGTCGGGGTTGGAGGTGCGGGCCAGCACGAACAGCCCGCCGCCGTACCGGCGGGCGGTGTCGACCGCCGGTTGCAGCGCGCCCGGCCCGAGGTAGGGGCTGACGGTGAGCGCGTCGGCGGCCAGCGGGTGCTCCGGACGCAGGACGTCGGCGTAGGCGTCCATCGTGGAGCCGATGTCGCCGCGCTTGGCGTCGAGCAGCACCAGCGCGCCGGCGGCCCGCGCCCGCGCCACGGCGTCCTCCAGCACGGCCAGGCCCCGCGAGCCGTGCCGCTCGTAGAACGCCAGCTGGGGCTTGAGGACGGCGACCGTGCCGGCCAGGGCGTCGACGACGGCGTCGGTGAACCGGGCCAGGCCGTCGGGGCTGTCGGGGAGCCCCCACCGCTCCAGCAGCGGCACGTGCGGGTCGATGCCGACGCACAGGGGTCCCCGGGCGGCGACGGCGAGGGCGAGCCGCTGACCGAACGGCGCGCTCACCGGGACTCCACCGCGCGCGGCAGCGTCTCCCCCAGCGCCGTGATGCAGTCGCGCGCCAGGTACGGGTCGGCGAAGGCGCCCGCCGCCGACTGCACCGCGTCGGCGCCGGCGGCGAACAGCGCCTGGAACGAGGCGGGGTCGGTCACCCCGCCCATGGCCAGGACGTCGAACCGGTGCCCACCCGCCTCCCGGAGGGCGACCAGCCGCCGGGTGAGGTCCAGCGCCGAGTCGCGGACCGCGACGCCGGACAGCCCCGCCAGCTCGCGGCCGGGGAAGGTGGCCTGCCCGTCGCTGCGGCGCACCCGGCTCTGCAGGGTGTTGATGCCCGCGACGCCGTCGACCAGCGGCGCGAGCCGGGGCACCAGCGCGGCCAGTCGTGCCTCGTCCAGCCAGGAGAGCTTGGCGACCAGACCGGTGCGGTCGTCCAGCGCCCGCCGCACCGCCTCGACCACGGCCACCGTGGCGTCGGCGTCCAGGCACAGCGGCGGCTTCACGCCGGCCGCGGAGCGGTCCAGCGTGTTGGGGCAGGACAGGTTGAGCTCGACGACGGGCGCGCCGGCCTCCTCGGCCATCCGCGCGACCAGGGCGAAGTCGCCGGCCAGGGCGGCCAGGCCCGCGCCGTCGACGTCCTCGCCCATGACGCTCACCAGCAGCAGCTGGTCGTCGGCGAGCGCCGCCAGCGACCGCTCGAGGTCGGGCATCCACTCGTCCGGGGCCAGCGACGGGACGCCGAAGGAGTTGACCGTGCTCACCGCCGGCGATCCCGGGTCGACCCAGCCCCACGGGTCCGCGGTCACCTCGGCGACGGCGCCCGGGCGGAGGCTCGCCGTCTCCCGCGGCGCGAAGACCCAGTTCGGCTGGGCGTTGGGCTCGTGGGCGCGGCTGCGGACGGTCTTGTAGGTCAGCACGCTGTAGCCGTTGGCCGCGAAGTGGCGAACCCACTCCTCGCCGCCGTTCAGCACGCAGGCCGGCACGCCGATCGGGAAGCCCACGGAACGCCCGAGCACGCGCCAGCGCCGTCGCCCGGCCGTCGGCCGCCGGGGCAGCCGCGGGCCCAGCGGGCGGGCGAGGTTGTCCCGGTAGGAGCCCAGCACGTCGTAGGCCGGTGTCCGGAGCCCGTGCGCGGCCAGGACCTCCGCCCGTCCGGCGAAGAACAGCACCCTGGTCAGCAGCGGCAGGTCGTCGTCCCCGGCCGACCCGGACGCGAGGCGGGCCGCCAGCGCGCGGGCCGCCTCCTCCAGCGCCTCGAGCTCCGGCTGCGGCGGCCGCGCGAAGCGGGTGACGCCGGCCAGGAACGCGTTGGGCAGCCCCTCGACCAGTCCACGCCCGACGAGGTCCTCCCGCACCCGGCGGACGGCCCCCGCCGCGACGACCGCGGTCACCGCCGCGGCGCCGCGGCGGTCAGCGCGGCGTGGACCTCCTGCAGGCTGCGGACGCCGACGTCCCCGTGGCGCAGCGCCTCGATGCCCTGCACCGCGGCCGCCAGCCCCTGCACCGTGGTGATCGACGGGATGCCGGCGGCGACGGCGGCCGTGCGGATCTCGTAGCCGTCCAGCCGCGGTCCGCTGTTGCCCGGGGCACCGAACGGGGTGTTGACGACGATGTCGACGTCACCGGCGAGGATCCGCTCCACGACGTTGCCCGGGCCCTCGCTGAACTTGCCGACCTCCTCGCAGGCCACACCGTTGCGGCGCAGCACCTGGGCGGTGCCGGCGGTGGCCAGCACCCGGTACCCGAGGTCGGCCAGCCGCTTGACCGGGAAGATCGCCGAGCGCTTGTCCCGGTTGGCCAGCGACACGAACACCGTGCCCGCGACCGGCAGCGGGCCGTAGGCGGCGGCCTGCGACTTGGCGAACGCCGTCCCGAAGCCGGTGTCGAGGCCCATGACCTCGCCGGTGGACTTCATCTCCGGGCCGAGCACGGTGTCGACGTTCTGCCCCTCGACGGTGCGGAAGCGGTGGAACGGCAGCACCGCCTCCTTGACCGCGATCGGCACGTCGTCGGGCAGGTCCGCACCGTCGCCGCCGGCGGGCAGCACGCCGGCGGCGCGCAGGCCGGCGATGGTCTCGCCGACCGCGATGCGGGCGGCGGCCTTGGCCAGCTGGACGGCGGTGGCCTTGGAGACGAACGGCACCGTGCGGCTGGCCCGCGGGTTGGCCTCCAGGACGTAGAGGATGTCGTCCTTGACCGCGTACTGGACGTTCACCAGCCCGCGGACCCCGATGCGCGCGGCCAGCTTCTCCGTCGCGGCGCGGATCCGCACGAGGTCGGCCGTGCCGAGCGTGATCGGCGGGAGCGCGCACGCGGAGTCGCCGGAGTGGATGCCGGCCTCCTCGATGTGCTCCATGACGCCGCCGAGGTAGAGCTCGGTCCCGTCGTAGAGCGCGTCGACGTCGACCTCCACGGCGTCCTCGAGGAACCGGTCGACCAGCACCGGGTGCTCGGGGCTGACGTCGGTGGCCTTGGCGATGTACGCCTCGAGGGTGGCGTCGTCGTAGACGATCTCCATCCCGCGGCCGCCCAGCACGTAGGACGGCCGGACCAGCACCGGGTAGCCGATGCCGGCGGCGATCTCCCGCGCCTCGGCGAAGGTGGTGGCCGTGCCGTGCTTGGGCGCGAGCAGTCCGGTGTCGTGCAGCACCCGGGAGAAGGCGCCGCGGTCCTCGGCGGCGTCGATCGACTCCGGCGAGGTGCCCAGCACCGGGACGCCGGCGTCCTTGAGCCGCTGGGCCAGGCCGAGCGGTGTCTGCCCGCCGAGGGTGCAGACGACCCCGGCCACCGGCCCGGCCGCGCGCTCGGCCTCGACGACCTCGAGGACGTCCTCGAAGGTCAGCGGCTCGAAGTACAGCCGGTCGGCGGTGTCGTAGTCGGTGGAGACGGTCTCGGGGTTGCAGTTGACCATCACCGCCTCGTAGCCGGCGTCCTGCAGCGCCATCACCGCGTGCACGCAGGAGTAGTCGAACTCGATGCCCTGGCCGATCCGGTTGGGCCCCGAGCCCAGGATCAGCACCGCCGGCTTCTCCCGCGGCTCGACCTCGGTCTCCTCGTCGTAGGAGGAGTAGTGGTACGGGGTGCGCGCGGCGAACTCCGCGGCGCAGGTGTCCACGGTCTTGTAGACCGGCCGGATGCCCAGCCGCCACCGCAGCAGCCGGACGCCGTCCTCCCCGGCCAGCTCCGGCCGCAGGGCCGCGACCTGCCGGTCGGACAGCCCGTACCGCTTGGCCCGGCGCAGCAGGTCCGGGGTGAGCGAGGGCGCCTCGCGCACCTCGGTGCCGACCTCGTGCACCAGCGCGATCTGGTCGACGAACCAGGGGTCGAACCCGCTGGCCCCGGCGACCTGCTCGACGGTGGCGCCCGCGGCCAGGGCGCGCTCGGCGAGGTAGAGGCGGCCGTCGACCGGGGTGCGCAGGGCCTCGAGCAGCTCCTCGGCGGTCGAGCCGTCGGCTGCGCGGCCGCCGGCACCCCCCGCCCCGACCGCGGTCCAGAACCCGGCCACCGACGTCTCGGTGGAGCGCATCGCCTTGCCGAGCGCCTCCGGGAAGTTGCGGCCCAGCGCCATGACCTCGCCGACGCTCTTCATCGTCGTGGTCAGCCGCGGGTCGGCCCCGGGGAACTTCTCGAAGGCGAACCGGGGGATCTTCACCACGACGTAGTCCAGGGCCGGCTCGAAGGACGCCGGGGTGACGCCGGTGATGTCGTTGGTGATCTCGTCGAGGGTGTAGCCGATGGCCAGCTTCGCGGCGATCTTGGCGATCGGGAAGCCGGTGGCCTTGGACGCCAGGGCCGACGACCGGGACACCCGGGGGTTCATCTCGATGACGACCAGCCGCCCGGTCTCGGGGTGGACGGCGAACTGGATGTTGCAGCCGCCGGTGTCCACGCCGACCGCACGCAGCACCGCGATGCCGACGTCGCGCATGCGCTGGTACTCGCGGTCGGTGAGGGTCATCGCCGGCGCGACGGTCACCGAGTCGCCGGTGTGCACGCCCATCGCGTCGATGTTCTCGATCGAGCAGATGACGACCACGTTGTCGCTGCGGTCGCGCATCAGCTCGAGCTCGTACTCCTTCCAGCCGAGCACCGACTCCTCGATGAGGACGGTGTGCACCGGGGAGTCGGCCAGGCCGTGGCCCGCCATGCGGCGCAGCATCGGCTCGTCGGTGGCGATGCCCGAGCCGAGGCCGCCCATGGTGAAGCTCGGCCGGATGACGACCGGGTAGCCGACCTCCTCGGCGGTGGCGATCGCCTCCTCCACCGACGCGCAGACCGTGGAGCGCGGGGCGTCGGCGCCGATCGACCGGACGATGTCCTTGAACATCTGCCGGTCCTCGCCGCGGTTGATCGCGTCGACGTCGGCGCCGATGAGCTGGACCCCGTACTTCTCCAGGACGCCGTTCTCGTACAGCCCGATCGCGATGTTCAGCGCGGTCTGCCCGCCGAGGGTGGCCAGCAGCGCGTCGGGACGCTCCTTGGCGATCACCTTCTCGACGAACTCCGGGGTCAGCGGCTCGACGTAGGTGGCGTCGGCGACCTCGGGGTCGGTCATGATCGTCGCCGGGTTGCTGTTGACCAGGCTGACCCGCAGCCCCTCGGCCTTGAGCACCCGGCAGGCCTGGGTGCCGGAGTAGTCGAACTCCGACGCCTGGCCGATGATGATCGGCCCCGAGCCGATCACCATGACGTGCTGCAGATCGGTCCGCCTGGGCATCAGGCGTTCCCCTCCCCGGTCGTGGCCGTGACGACCGGGGGCGGACTGACGGCGTCCCCGGTCTCGCGGGCGGTCTCCATCAGGTCGACGAACCGCTGGAACAGCGGCGCGGCGTCGTGCGGCCCGGCGGCCGCCTCCGGGTGGAACTGGACGCTGAACGCCGGCGCGTCGAGCAGCCGCAGGCCCTCGACGACGTCGTCGTTGAGGCCCACGTGGCTGACCTCCACCCGCCCGTAGGGGGTGTCGGTCGGCCGGTCGAGCGGGGCGTCGACGGCGAAGCCGTGGTTGTGGCTGGTCACCCGCACCGTGCCGCTGACCCGGTCGAGCACCGGCTGGTTGATGCCGCGGTGGCCGAAGCGCAGCTTGTAGGTGCCCAGCCCCAGGGCCCGGCCCAGGATCTGGTTGCCGAAGCAGATGCCGAACAGCGGCCGGCCGGCGTCGAGCACGCCCCGCACCGCCGTCACCGCGTAGTCGGCCGCGGCGGGGTCGCCCGGGCCGTTGGACAGGAAGACGCCGTCGGGTCCGGCGGCCAGCAGGTCCTCGGCCGTGGCCGTGGCCGGGAGGACGTGGGTCTCGACGCCGAGCGCGGCCAGGTGGCGCGGGGTGGCGGTCTTGATGCCCAGGTCGAGGGCGGCGATGGTGAACCGCTTCTCCCCCACCGCCGGCACGACGTAGGGGTCGTTGGCGGTGACCGAGGGCGCGAGGTCCGCGCCGGTCATGCTCTCCGAGGAGCGCACCCGCAGGAGCAGCTCGTCGGCGGACAGGCCCTCACTGCTGATGCCGGCGCGCATCGCGCCGCGCTCGCGCAGGTGGCGGGTCAGCGCCCGGGTGTCGATGTCGCTGATCCCGACGACGCCCTGCGCGACCAGCTCGTCGTCCAGGCTGCCGGTGGCCCGCCAGTTGGCCGGCCGGCGGGCGGGGTCGCGGACGACGAACCCGGCCACCCACATGCGGCGGCTCTCGTCGTCCTCGTCGTTGACCCCGGTGTTCCCGATGTGGGGGGCGGTCATGACCACGATCTGGCGGGCGTAGCTGGGGTCGGTCAGCGTCTCCTGGTAGCCGGTCATCCCGGTGGCGAACACCGCCTCGCCCAGCGTCGTCCCCACCGCGCCGTAGGCCTCGCCCCGGAACGTGCGCCCGTCCTCCAGGACGAGCAGAGCCTCACTCACCTCTGCGCCTTTCCGTCGAGCACGGTCGGGACGCCCCGCAGGAACGTCGCGACCACCCGGCCGGGCAGCTCCCGGCCGGCATAGGGGCTGTTGCGGCTGCGGCTGGCCAGCGCGGCGGGGTCGACGACCGACCGGGCGCCGGGGTCCAGCAGCAGCAGGTTGGCCGGCTCGCCGGGGGCCAGCGGGCGGCCGTGGCCGTCCAGCCGGCCGATCGCCGCCGGGCGCGCCGACATCCGGTCGGCGACGCCGCGCCAGTCGAGCCGGCCGGTCTCGACCATGGTCTGGACGACGACCGACAGCGCCTGCTCCAGCCCGAGCATGCCGGGCCGGGCACTGGCCCACTCGGTCTCCTTGTCCTCCACCGCGTGCGGCGCGTGGTCGGTGGCGACGGCGTCGATCGTGCCGTCGGCCAGCCCCGCCCGCAGCGCCTCGACGTCGGCGTCGGTGCGCAGCGGCGGGTTGACCTTGAACACCGGGTCGTAGCTGCCGGCGCACTCGTCGGTGAGCAGCAGGTGGTGCGGCGTCACCTCGGCGGTGACCCGCACCCCACGTGTCCTCGCCCAGCGGATGATCTCCACCGAGCCGGCCGTCGAGACGTGGCACACGTGCAGCCGCGCGCCGACGTGGCCGGCCAGCAGCACGTCGCGGGCGATGATCGCCTCCTCCGCCGCGGCCGGCCAGCCGGTCAGGCCCAGCCGCGCGGAGAGGTCGCCCTCGTGCATCTGGGCGCCGGTGGTCAGCCGCGGCTCCTCGGCGTGCTGGGCGACGACGCCGTCGAGTGCCTTGACGTACTCGAGCGCGCGGCGCATGAGTGCGGGGTCGGACACGCAGTGCCCGTCGTCGGAGAAGACCCGCACGCGGGCGGCGGAGTCCGCCATCGCACCGAGCTCGGCCAGCCGCTCGCCCGCCAGCCCGACGGTCACCGCCCCCACCGGGACGACGTCGACCAGCGCGGCCGCCCGGCCCAGCCGCCACACCTGCTCCACCACGCCCGCGGTGTCGGCGACCGGGTCGGTGTTGGCCATGGCGTGCACCGCGGTGTAGCCGCCCAGCGCGGCGGCGCGGCTGCCGGTCTCGACGGTCTCGGCGTCCTCGCGGCCCGGCTCCCGCAGGTGGGTGTGCAGGTCCACCAGCCCGGGCAGGGCGACGAGCCCGGCGGCGTCGAGCACCTCGGCGCCGGTCGCGGACAGCGACCCACCGACGGCGGCGATGCGGCCGTCCCCGAGCAGGATGTCGGCGGCGTCCTCGCCGTAGGGACGGGCGCCCTTGATCAGGTACGTGCTCACGCGGGCTCGTTCCCTCCGAGCAGCAGGTACAGGACGGCCATGCGCACGGAGACGCCGTTGCCGACCTGCTCGACGATCGTGGAGCGGGGGGAGTCGGCCACCTCGGCGGCGATCTCCATCCCGCGGTTCATCGGGCCCGGGTGCATGACGATCGCGTCGTCGCCCAGGGCCCCCATGCGGCGGCCGTCGAGGCCGTAGCGGCGGCTGTACTCGCGGGCGCTGGGGAAGAACGAGGCGTGCATCCGCTCCGCCTGGACCCGCAGCATCATCACCACGTCCGCCTTCGGCAGGACGGCGTCGAGGTCGTAGGACACCTCGGCCGGCCAGCTGCCCACGCCGACCGGCAGCAGCGTCGGCGGCGCCACGAGGGTGACCTCCGCGCCGAGGGTGTGCAGCAGCCGCACGTTGGAGCGGGCCACCCGGCTGTGCAGGACGTCACCGACGATGGCCACCCGGACGCCCTCGACCCGGCCGAGCCGGTGCCGGATCGTGTAGGCGTCCAGCAGCGCCTGGGTGGGGTGCTCGTGGGTGCCGTCGCCGGCGTTGACCACGCTGCCCCGGACCCAGTGCGCCAGCCGGTGCGGCGCGCCCGACGCCGAGTGCCGGACGACGACGGCGTCGCTGCCCATCGCCTCGAGCGTCAGCGCGGTGTCCTTGAGGCTCTCGCCCTTGGAGACGCTGCTGCCCTTGGCGGAGAAGTTGATGACGTCGGCGGACAGGCGCTTGGCCGCCAGCTCGAAGGAGATCCGGGTGCGGGTGGAGTCCTCGTAGAAGAGGTTGACCACCGTGCGGCCGCGCAGGGTGGGCAGCTTCTTCACCTCGCGGCCGGCCAGCGCCCGGTCGATCTGCGCGGCGGTGTCGAGCACGAGCGTCGCGTCGGCCCGGTCGAGGTCGGCCGCCTCCAGCAGGTGTCGCTTCACCGGTCCTCCTGCCCGTCGATCAGGAACACCCCGTCGGCGCCGTCCACCTCGGCGAGCTGGACGCGCACCTGCTGGGTGCGGGAGGTGGGCACGTTCTTGCCCACGTAGTCGGCCCGGATCGGCAGCTCCCGGTGCCCGCGGTCGACCAGCACGGCCAGCCGCACCGCCCGGGGCCGGCCGAGGTCGCGCAGCGCGTCGAGGGCGGCGCGCACCGACCGGCCGGAGTAGAGGACGTCGTCGACGAGCACGACCACCCGGTCGTCGATGCCCCCCGCCGGCAGCGTCGTCGGCTCCAGGGCGCGGACGCCGCGGCGGCGCAGGTCGTCGCGGTGGAGCGTGATGTCGACGGTGCCGACGTCGACCGGCGTGCCGGAGAACGCCTCGATGCGGGCGGCCAGCCGGCGGGCCAGCGGGGCACCGCGGGTCGGGATGCCGATCAGCACGAGGTCGGCCAGACCGCCGGTCTGGTCCCCGTCGCGGGTGCTCTCCGCCCGCTCGATCAGCTGGTGGGCCATCCGGTCGACCACGCGGGTGACGTCCGCGGCGGTGAGGAGGGTGGTGGCCCCGGGCGCGCCCAGGGCAGGTTCGGACGAACGGGCCAAGATGGCCTCCTTCCCCGCCTCACGGGACGGGTCGTTAAAGGAGTGGTCGGACCGGGAGCGACGGTACTGCACGCCCCGATGTGACCCGCACCGCGCCCGGAGGGTCCACGATGTGGGGCCGAGTCACCCTTGGTGAGCGTCCTGGTGTCGCCGACCCCGCGAGACCAGTACGCTCCGTGACGACAGAACGCCCACGACGACGGACAGTGAGCAGGAAGCGATGAGCACCGACTACTCACGGGCCCTCGGTGCCCGGCTCCGCGCCATCCGCAACCAGCAGGGTCTCAGCCTCCAGGGAGTGGAGGACAAGTCGCACGGCAGGTGGAAGGCCGTCGTCGTCGGCTCCTACGAGCGTGGCGACCGGGCGGTGACCGTGCAGCGGCTCTCCGAGCTCGCCGTCTTCTACGGCGTGCCGGTCTCCGAGCTCCTGCCGGACCCGCGCCCCAGCTCGGCGGTCACCTCGACGACGAAGATCGTGCTCAACCTCGAGTCGCTGGGCTCGCTGCCCGCCGACGAGGCCGGCCCGCTGGCCCGCTACGCGTCGACGATCCAGGCCCAGCGGCACGACTACAACGGCAAGGTCCTCTCCATCCGCGCCGAGGACCTCAAGTCGCTGGCGATCATCTACGACATGAGCCCCGACGAGCTGACCAGCCGGCTCATCGAGTGGGGCGTGCTCTCCCCGGGCATGGAGAGCGTCGTCGGTTTCGGGGGCGACGAGGACGAGGACGAGGTCAACCCCAACTGGGAGCGCCGCCGCACCCCGCGCTGAGGCAGACCCCGTCCTCCGCACCGCCCGCGAGCCGGCGGCGGTGGCCTGGACGGGCCGTGGAGCCCCGGACGGGGCCGCGGACGCGAGGCCCCTGACCGCAGCCGGTCAGGGGCCTCGCGCGCGTCCGGGCGGCCGCACGCGGCGGGTCCACCCGCCGCAGGGGACGGGAACTGTCGGCAGGGGCCCCTAGCGTCCGCGGTACCGCACCGACCCCCGAGGAGCCCGCCATGACCCTGCCCGACCCGGTCCCCGTCGTCCCGGACCGGGAGCTCGTGCTCGCCGTCCGCCGGCGCACGGCCCTGCGCCGCGCCCAGCGCCAGCGCTCCGCCGCCCGGATGGCCGCGATGCTCGTCGCCGCGGGGCCGGCCACCGGCCCGCGCGACTGAGACCCCGGGCGGGTTCGGCCCCCGGACGCGCGCGAGGCCCTGCCGCGGGGTGCGGACAGGGCCTCGGCGGGACGGGGGATCAGCTGGTGGGCACCTCGGTGTCGAGGATCGCGCCCAGGACGCCGTTGACGTAGGCCGGCGAGTCGTCGGTGGACAGCGCCCTCGCCAGCTCCACCGCCTCGTCGATGACCACCGCGTCGGGCACGTCCTCGACCCACAGCAGCTCGAAGACCGCCATCCGCATGATGGCGCGGTCGACGTCGGGCAACCGGTCGATGGACCAGCCCCGGGCGTGCCGGTCGATCAGCTCGTCGATCCGGGCGGAGTGCTCCACCGCCCCCTCCACCAGCCGGACGGCGTGGTCGGGCACCGGCGGGTGCCCGTCGGCCACCCGCTCGCGCAGCAGCGCGATCGGATCCGAACCGCGCAGGTCGGCCTCGTAGAGGACGTCGACGGCACGCTTGCGCGCCTTGGTGCGGGCAGCCATCGCCGGACGGGTCGTCAGTTGGCGCGGCCGAGGTACCGGCCGTCGCGGGTGTCGACCTTGAGCTTGTCGCCGGTGTTGACGAACAGCGGGACCTGGATCTGCGCGCCGGTCTCCAGCGTGGCCGGCTTCGTGCCGCCGGTGGAGCGGTCGCCCTGCAGGCCCGGGTCGGTGTGCTGGACCACCAGCTCCAGGGTCACCGGGAGCTCCACGTAGAGCGGGTTGCCGTCGTGCACCGCCACGACGACCTCGGTGTTCTCCAGCAGGTAGTCCGCGCCGCTGCCCACGGTCTGGGCCGGGACGTGGATCTGGTCGTAGGTGTCGCCGTCCATGAAGACGAAGTCGGTGCCGTCCTTGTACAGGTACGTCATCGAGCGCTTGTCGACGTTGGCGGTCTCGACCTTGGTGCCGGCGTTGAAGGTCTTGTCGACGACCTTGCCCGAGAGCACGTTCTTCAGCGTGGTGCGGACGAACGCGCCGCCCTTGCCCGGCTTGACGTGCTGGAACTCGGTGACGGTCCAGAGCTGGCCGTCGAGGTTGAGGACCATGCCGTTCTTGAGGTCGTTGGTGGTAGCCATCTAGAGGACCAGCAGTTCCTTGCTCGTGAGGGTCAACAACTCGGGCGTGTCACCGGTGACGACCAGCGTGTCCTCGATCCGGACCCCGCCGTGCCCGGGCAGGTAGACGCCCGGCTCCACGGTGACGGCCATGCCGGCGGCCAGCGTACCCGCGCCCAGCTGCCCGATGCCCGGCGCCTCGTGGATCTCCAGCCCGACACCGTGGCCGAGGCCGTGGGTGAAGTGCTCGCCGTGGCCGGCGGCGGCGATGACCTCGCGGGCCGCCGCGTCGACGGCGACCACGTCGGCGCCGACGGCCAGCGCCGCCCGCCCGGCGGCCTGGGCCGCGGCGACCAGCTCGTAGACCTCGCGCTGCCAGTCGGCCACGACCCCGCGCGACCCGCCGAGGACCAGCGTGCGGGTCATGTCCGAGTGGTAGCCGTCGACGGTCGCGCCGAAGTCCAGCTTGAGGAAGTCGCCCTCGGCCAGCACGGTGCCGTCGGGGCGGTGGTGCGGGATGGCGGAGTTGGCGCCGGTGGCCACGATCGTCTCGAACGACGGGGCCTCGGCACCCATCGCGAGCATCCGGGCGTCCAGTTCCCGGCCGACCTGCAGCTCGGTGCGCCCGGGCCGCAGCGCACCCTCCGAGGCCAGTTCGGCCAGCGCGGCGTCGGCCACCGCGCAGGCCCGGCGCAGCGCGTCGATCTCGTCGTCGTCCTTGACCGCCCGCTGCGCCTCCACGGCACGCTGCACGCTAGCCAGCTCGGGCACCGTCGCCCCCGCGGCCGCGTCGGCCAGCACCGCCTCGAGGGCGTGCAGCCCGTCGACGGTCAGGTGGTGGCTCTCGTAGCCGATCCGCCGGGCGGGCGGGTTGCCCGACCGGGGCCGCACCGCCTCCCGCGCCAGGGCCGACACGGTCGCGCGGTCGACCAGCAGCTCGACGTCGGGGACCTGGGTGCCGGCCTGGGTGGTGTAGCGGCCGTCGGTGCCGAACAGGTCGGCGGAGGACGAGTCGGTGCGCAGCAGCAGGGCACCGTTGGAGCCGGTGAAGCCGGTCAGGTACCGCACGTTGAGCAGGTCGGTGACCAGGACGGCGTCCAGACCGCGCTCGGCCGCCGTCGCCCGCAGCGCTTCCCGCCGGGCGGCGTGGTTCATCGGATCCCCCGGGCGACGAGCCACTGCAGCGCCAGCACGTAGCCCTGCACACCGAGGCCGGCGATCACCCCGTCGGCCACGCGCGAGACGTAGGAGAAGTGCCGGAACTCCTCCCGCCGGTGGATGTTGGTGATGTGCACCTCGACCAGCGGCCCGTTGAGCGCGGCCAGCGCATCGTGCAGCACGACCGAGGTGTGCGACCAGCCACCGGGGTTGATGACCACCGCGTCACCGGCGTCCGAGGCGGCGTGCACCCAGCCGAGCAGCTCGCCCTCGGAGTCGGTCTGGCGCACCTGCACCTGGACCCCTAGCTCCCGTCCGGTGACCTCCAGCAGCTCGACCAGCTCGCCGTACGTCGTCGTCCCGTACTTCTCCGGCTCGCGCAGCCCGAGCCGGCCGAGGTTGGCGCCGTTGAGCACCTGGATGGTCATGCACCCTCCGATACGGCCGCCCACGCGGCGTCGAGCCAGGCCTGGTCCGGGTCGGCCAGGATCTGCGGGTTGCCCAGCCCGTCGAGGACGACGAACCGCAGCGAGGCACCGCGGGCCTTCTTGTCCACCCGCATGACCGACTGCAGCTGCGCCCAGTCGCCGTCGTAGCGCGTGGGCAGGCCCATGGCCGCGACCAGGTCACGGTGCCGGTCGACCTCGGCCCGGGAGAGCAGCCCGGCCTGACCGGCGAGCTCGGCGGCGAAGACCAGGCCGACCGCGACCGCCTCCCCGTGCCGCCAGCCGAAGTCCTCCACCCGCTCGATGGCGTGCGCCAGGGTGTGCCCGTAGTTGAGGAACTCGCGCCGGCCGGTGTCGAACAGGTCCTCCCCCACCGCGTCGGCCTTGACCTGCACCGCACGCTCGATGAGCTCGGCGGTGTCGCGCCGTCCCGTCGGGTCGGCCTCGAGCAGGTCGAGGATCGCGCCGTCGGCGATGAAGCCGCACTTGACCACCTCGGCGAGGCCCGAGCGGAACTCCGCAGCGGGCAGGCCGGCGAGGACGTCGGTGTCGGCCAGCACCGCGGCCGGCGGGTGGAAGGCGCCGACGAGGTTCTTGCCGGCCCCGGTGTTGATCCCCGTCTTGCCGCCCACCGCGGCGTCGACCATGCCGAGCAGGCTGGTCGGCAGGTGCACCACCCGCACGCCGCGGACCCAGGTGGCGGCGAGGAAGCCGGCCAGGTCGGTCACCGCCCCGCCGCCGACGCCGACCACCGCGTCCGAGCGCGTCAGGCCCAGGCGGCCGAACTGCTCCCAGGCCCCGGCGGCGACCTGCGCGGTCTTGGCGGCCTCCCCGTCGGGGACGACGACGGCCTCCGCCGCCACGCCGGCGGTCTGCAGCGTCTCCACCGCGGCGCCGGCCAGGGCGGCCAGCGGGGGGGCGTGGACGACGGCGGCCCGCGCGGTGCCGGCGAGCACCAGGCCGAGCTCGACCTGCGCCCCCGGACCGATCACGACGTCGTAGGGCTTCTCACCGGAGACGGTCACCCGCCTCACGAGCTGGCCCGCGAACGCAGGGCGGCGGTCACGTCGGCGACCACGTCGCCGGGCTCGCGCCCCCCGGTGGGCACGGTGAGGGTGGCGACCTCGGCGTAGAGCGGCGCACGGGCCAGCAGCAGGTTGCGCAGCGTCGCCCGCGGGTTCATCCCGAGCACCGGCCGCTCCCGGCCCAGCCCGACCCGCTGCGCGGCGGAGGCGAGGTCGACGTCGAGCCAGACGACGGTGCCGCCCGCGCCCCCGTACCCGACCAGCAGCGCGCGGGTCGCGGCGCTGAGCACCGCGCCGCCGCCGAGGGCCAGGACGCCGTCGTGCGCGCCGAGCGCGCGGGCCACGGCCTGCTCCTCCAGGGAGCGGAAGAAGGGCTCGCCGCGCTCGACAAACAGGTCAGCGACGGTCTGGCCGGTGACGTCCTCGATGTCGGCGTCGGTGTCACGGAAGGGGACACCCAGCAGCTCCGCGACGGCGGTGCCGACCGTCGTCTTGCCCGACGACGGCGGCCCGACCAGGACCAGGAGCGGCCGGCTCGGCGGCTCGGCGGGGCTCATCGGATCGCCAGGTTGTCGAGGTAGGCCTGCGCGTTGCGGCGGGTCTCGGGCACCGAGTCGCCGCCGAACTTCTCCAGTGCGGCGTCGGCGAGCACGAGGGCGACCATCGCCTCCATGACGACGGCGCCGCGGGGCACCGCACACGCGTCGCTGCGCTGGTTGATGGCGACCGCGGGCTCCCCGGTGGCGACGTCGACGGTGGCCAGCGCGCGGGGCACGGTCGAGATCGGCTTCATGGCCGCGCGGACCCGCAGCACCTCGCCGTTGGTCATGCCGCCCTCGATGCCGCCGGCCCGGTCGGAGAGCCGCTGCACCCGGCCGTCGGCCAGCACGATCTCGTCGTGGGCGACCGACCCGCGGCGGCGGGCGGTCTCCAGCCCGTCCCCGACCTCGACGGCCTTGACCGACTGCACGCCCATGAGCGCGGCGGCCAGGCGGGAGTCCAGCCGGCGGTCCCAGTGCACGTGGCTGCCCAGGCCCGGCGGCAGCCCGTGGACGACGACCTCGATGACCCCGCCCAGGGTGTCGCCGTTCTTCCGGGCGTCGTCGACCTCGGCGACCATGAGGGCACTGGTGGCCGGGTCGGCGCAGCGCACCGGGTCCTCGTCGATGCGCGGGTTGTCCTGCGGGCCGGGGACGATCCCGTCGGGGACGACGACCGGCCCGATGCCCACCACGTGGCTGACGACCTCGACGTCGAGGGCCTGGCGCAGGAAGGCGCGGGCGACGGCGCCGAGCGCGACCCGGGCCGCGGTCTCCCGGGCGCTGGCGCGCTCCAGGACCGGGCGGGCGTCGTCGAAGCCGTACTTCTGCATGCCGGCGAGGTCGGCGTGCCCGGGCCGCGGCCGGGTGAGCGGCGCGTTGCGCGCCTGCCCGGCGAGGACCTCGGGGTCCACCGGGTCGGCGGACATGACCGTCGTCCACTTCGGCCACTCGGTGTTGCCCACCTGGACGGCGATCGGCCCGCCCTGGGTGACCCCGTGCCGGACGCCGCCGGTGAGGGTGACGACGTCCTGCTCGAAGGACATCCGGGCGCCGCGGCCGTGCCCCAGCCGGCGGCGGGCGAGGTCCAGGTCGAGGTCGGAGGTCTGGACCCGCACGCCGGCGGGCAGGCCCTCGAGGATGGCGGTGAGCTGCTGGCCGTGCGACTCACCGGCGGTCAGCCAGCGCAACATGCCCCGGATTGTAGGAGGAGGGCCCGTCCGCCCTTCCCTCGCAGCCCCGGGCGGGTCCCCGGAGGGTGGCCGTTGCGCTCCCTCACCCCGTGCCGGCGAGCGCCAGTGCCCACGCGGCCCCGACCAGCAGCGGCGGCCCGAACGGCACGGCGGTGCGCCACCCGGCCCGGCCGGTGGCCAGCAGCACCAGGGAGACCGCGGCCCCGGTCAGCAGCCCCAGGAACACCCCGGCCAGCAGTGCGCCCCAGCCCACCCAGCCGAGGACCAGCCCGAGCAGGCCCATCAGCTTCACGTCGCCGTACCCCAGGCCCTGCGGGGAGGCCAGCGCACCCAGGGCGGCCAGCCCGAACGCGGCGGCCGCGGCGAGCAGGGCCCGCACCAGCGCCGTCCAGGTGCCCAGGACGGCGGCGTCCCCGAGCAGCGCCGTGACGACGACGACGGCGGCCGGGGCGGTCACCCGGTCGGGCAGCCGGTGGGCGGCGAGGTCGACGGCGGCGAGGACCACCCCGGCCGCGGCCGTCCACGCGAACGCCACGGTGGCCGGGCGCAGCCCACCGAGGGCGAGCGCGCCGCCGAGCGCGGCCGCGAGCACGGCGGTCGTCCCGGCGACCCGCGCCCGGGACGCGACGGCGGTGTCGTCCCGGGCGGCCAGCCGGACCGTGACCCGGGCCAGCCACGGCCCGAGCAGGACGGCGGCCACGACCGCGACGCCGGCGACGGTGGCCGCCGGCAGCGCTGCGGGCACCGGCGTCAGCGGGCGTGCAGCGCCGCGCGCATCGCCTCGATGGGCGCGGGCCGGCCGGTCATGAGCTCGACCTGCACGGTGGCCTGCCAGAACAGCACGTCCAGCCCGCCGGCCACGCTGCCCCCGGCAGCCGCGACCGCGGTGGCCAGCGGCGTGGGCCACGGGTCGTAGAGCACGTCCAGCACGGTCTGGTCCGGCTGCCACGGCAGCGCGGCGACGTCGGGCTGACCGCCCACGGGGACGGTGCTGACCACGACGGTCGCGTCGACCACGGCCTCGCGCAGCGAGACCACCGTGGTCGGCACCCCGAGGGTCTCCAGCACCCGCAGCAGGTCGCCCGCGCGGGTGGGGTCCCGGACGACGACGTCGACGTGCCGGGCGCCGAGCGAGGCCAGCGCCACCGCCGCGGCGGCCGCCGTGCCGCCCGCGCCCAGGATCGCCGCCCGGTCCACCTCCTCGACCCCGGCCAGCTGCAGCGCCATCCCGACGCCGGTGACGTCGGTGTTCTCCGCGCGCCAGCCCGCGTCGGTGCGCACGAGGGTGTTGGCCGCGTGCAGCAGCTGCGGCAGCGGCTCGACGACGTCGGCGACCTCCACCGCGGCCTGCTTGCACGGCATGGTCACCGAGAAGCCGCGCCACTCCTCGCCGAGCCCGGCCAGCAGCACCGGGAGGTCCTCGGCGCCGACGTCGAGGGCGTCGTAGGACCAGTCGTCCAGGCCCAGCGCGGCGTAGGCCGCCCGGTGCAGCAGCGGGGACAACGAGTGCCCCACCGGGCGGCCGAGGACGGCCGCGCGCTTCCCGACCCCCGTCCCGGCGGTGGACCCGTCAGCCACCGCAGCCGAGACCGGCCGCGGCGCACCGCTCACGGGCCGCCATGAACTCCGTGTAGTCGGCGGTGAAGAAGTGCCGCCCGTCCTCTGACTCGAGCACGTAGTACAGGAGCTCGCCGGTGGTCGGCGCCAGCGCCGCCTCGAGGCTGGCCTCGCCCGGCGAGCTGATCGGGGTGGGCGGCAGCCCGGCCCGGGTGCGGGTGTTGTACGGGCTGTCGGTCTGCAGGTCGGTGACGGTGAGGTCGTTGCCGTTCTTGCCGAGGCCGTAGGCCAGCGTGGCGTCGATGCCCAGCGGGATGCCCTGGCCCAGGCGGTTGTAGACGACCTGTGCCACGTCGGCCCGCTCGTCGTCCAGGCGGGTCTCGGACTGCACCATCGAGGCCACGGTGACGACGTCGTGCACCGACCGCCCCGCCGCGGCCGCCCGCTGCTCGAGCTGGATGGCCGTCGCGGTCTCGGTGAAGCGGGAGACCATGGCCCGGAGCATGTCGACCGGGGTGTCGTCGGGCTGGAAGTCGTAGGTCGCCGGGAAGAGGTACCCCTCCAGCTGACCGTTGGCGTAGGCCGGCAGGCCCAGGGCGGTGGGGTCGGCCGCGGCGGCCTGCAGCTCCTCGGCCGGCCGCTGGGTGCCCTCGGAGAGCCGCTGCAGGATCTGCTGCACCGTGAAGCCCTCGGGGATGGTGACCCGCGCGAACAGCCGGGTGGCCGGGTCGAGCAGCAGGTCGAGGGCCGCCTGGCCGCTCATCTGCTGGCGCATGGCGTAGACGCCGGGCTGGATGCCCGTGGCCGCCGGCTGCAGTTCCGCGGCGTCGACGAAGGGGCCCACGGAGGCGATGACCCCCTCGGCGACCAGCGTGCGGCCGATGTCGCTGAGGGTGTCGCCGACGGCGATCCGGATCTGCACCTCGCCAGTGCCCTGGCCGACGAAGTCCTCGCTGGGCGGGTTGACCAGGTTGATCAGCGCCTTGCCGCCGAGGACGATCCCGGCCACCAGGCCGGCGAGGACGACGAGGGACAGGACGACGGCCACCGGGCTGCGCCGGCGCCGGGACCGGCCGGCGGGCGGCTCGTCGTCGTCGCCGGTGCGGCGCCGGGAGCGGCGGGGCTCCTCCGGGGAGGCGCCGAGCACCTCGAGGCCGCCGGTCTCGTCGGTGTCGTCGTCCCAGGCGGAGGCGTCGGCCGGGGTGGCGTCGGTGTCGTCGGCGCGCTCACCGGGCACGCCGGGCTGGCTGCCCACGGGCTGGGCCACGGTCGGGGCGTCGTCGGGGTGGGCGTCGGTGCGCCGCTGCAGGCGGGACCAGGTGCCGGCCGGCCGCGGCGGGAGGCCGGGCAGCGGGGCCGACGGGTGGGTGCTGCCGTCGGGGCCGCCGGACGGCGGGGTGGGGAGGCCGCCGGCCTCTGCCCGGGGCAGGAGCGGTCCGGTGCTGCGGCCGTCGTCGGCCGGGCCTCCGTGCACGCCCGCGTACGGGCCGGCGGTGGTGGAGCGGAGCCCGGCGTCGACCCGGTACGGGTCGGGCGCGGCGTGGCCGGCCGGGCGCTGGCCGGTGCCCTGGCGCGGCATCGAGGCCAGCCACGCGCCGGCCGGTACCCCGCTGGGGAAGTCGGAGGAGTGCCGACCCCGCCGCGAGGACGGGGTCGGATCACTCACGAGTCCTCCCCGCTGGCGCCGGTCGGCCTCGCGAGTGCCACTGCCGCGCGCCTCGGTGCCCCCGCGAGCGCGGTCACCGGCGCTCCCGCTGAGCGTCCAGGTAGGCCTGGAGGATGACCACGGCGGCGGCCTGGTCGATCACCGAGCGCTGCTGCCGGCTGTCGAGGCCGTTCGCCCGCAGGGAGCTGGCTGCCGTCACGGTGGAGAGCCTTTCGTCGACGAGGTGCACGGGCACGGGCCCGATGCGCCCGGCGAGGGCCCGAGAGTAGGCACGCGCCTCCTTCGCCGAGGCGCCCGACGCACCCGAGAGGTGTCTCGGCTCCCCCACGATCACCTCTGTCACCTCGTGTTCCACCACGAGGGCCGCGATGCGGTCGAGGTCGGACTCGTCCCGAGCCCGGCGGACGGTCTCCAGCGGGCTGGCCAGGGTGCCGCTCGGGTCCGACATCGCGACACCGACCCGCACCGAGCCGACGTCGATGCCCAGCCGCCGGCCCTGCCTCGGCCGGCGCGGCGGGATGGGCAGCCCACCGGGCAGACCGCCGGACAGGTCGATCTGGCTGGTCTCGTGCCGCACCGGCGGGAAGCCGGCGGACAGGTCGATCTGCTCGGTCCGGTGCTGGGCCGGTGGAGGCGGCGCGGCGGGGCGCTGCCGGGTGGGCGGCGGTACCGCCGGGCGGCGTACCCGGCGCTCGCCCACCGGACCGGTCTCGTCGGGGCGCTGATCGGGCACCTCGGTCACCTCCCTGCGGCGGTCGCGACCGCCTGTTCGCCGGCCTGCAGGGCCGCGGGGATGCCGGCGGGGTCGGTCCCGCCGCCCTGGGCCACGTCCGTCTTGCCGCCGCCCCGGCCACCGACCGGAGCCGCCGCCGCGCGCAGCACGTCGTTCGCCGAGAGCCCGCGCTCCTGTGCGGCCGGGTTCAGGGCCGCCACGAGAGCCACCTTGCCCGCCGACTCCGACGCGAGCAACACCACCGCCGGGCGGTCGCCCGACAGCCGGCCCCGGACGTCGAGGGCCAGCGTGCGCAGGTCTCCACCGCCGAGGCCTGCGGGCGAGCCGGTGACCACGGCGACGCCGCCGACGTCCCGGGCCCCGGCGGCCAGCTCACCGGCCGCGGCGAGGGTCTGCTGGGCGCGCAACTCGGCGAGCTCCTTGTCGACGTCCCGCAGCCGGGCGAGCATGCCGCTCACGCGCTCGGTCAGCCCGTCGGTGGGGGTCTTCAGCAGGTCGGCGAGCTGGCGGACGAGGTCGCGCTCGCGGGCGAGGTAGCGGAAGCCCTCCAGCCCCACGACCGCCTCCACGCGCCGCGAGCCCGAGCCGACCGACGACTCACCGGTCAGCGCCAGCGTGCCGATCTGGGCGCTGCCCTGCACGTGCGTCCCGCCGCAGAGCTCCCGCGACCACGGGCCGCCGATCTCCACGACCCGCACCTGCTCGCCGTAGGTCTCCCCGAACAGCGCGAGGGCGCCGATGGCGCGGGCCTCGGGCAGCGTCATGTAGGAGGCGCTGACCCTGTGGTCGGCGCGGACGGCGGCGTTGGCGACGTCCTCGATGTCGTGCCGCTGCTGCGCGGTGAGCGCGCCCTGCCAGGCGAAGTCCAGCCGCAGGTACCCGGGCCGGTTGTAGGAGCCCGACTGCAGCGCCTGGGGGCCCAGCACCTGGCGCAGCGCGGCGTGGACCACGTGGGTGCCCGAGTGCGCCTGGCAGGCCGACAGCCGCCACTCGCGGTCGACCTCGGCCACGATCTCGGCGCCCTCGCGCAGCTCCCCCTGGAGCACGCGCACCTGGTGGGCGACCAGGCCCTTGACCGGGCGCTGCACGTCGAGGACCTCGGCCCGGCCGCCGTCCCAGGTCAGGAGTCCGGCGTCGGCCACCTGGCCGCCGGACTCGGCGTAGAACGGCGTGCGGTCGAGGACGACGCGGGTGATCTCCCCCGGCCCGGCCGGGGCGCTCTCCTGCGCCTCGTCGTCGGCGAGCTCGGAGACCACGCCGAGCACCCGGGAGTCGGTGCGCAGGGTGTCGTAGGCCCGCCAGTCGGTGGGGCCGTGGTCGGCGAGCAGCCGGCGGTAGGCCAGGACGTCGACCGAGCCGGTCTTCTTGGCGCGGGCGTCGGCGCGGGCGCGGTCCCGCTGCTGCTGCATGAGGGCACGGAAGCCCTCCTCGTCGACGGTGACGCCCTGCTCGGCGGCCATCTCGAGGGTGACGTCGATGGGGAAGCCGTAGGTGTCGTGCAGGGAGAACGCCTGCTCCCCCGACAGCCGGGGGACACCGGTCTGCTTGGCCGTGGCGACGGCGGTGTCGAACAGCGTCGTGCCCGCGGTGAGGGTGCGCCGGAACGCCTCCTCCTCGGCGTAGGCGACGCCGGAGATGCGGGCGAAGTCGGTCTCCAGCTCCGGGTAGCTGGCCTTCATCGCGTCGCGCGACACCGGCAGCAGCTCGGGCAGGGTGGCCTCGTCGACGCCGAGGAGCCTCATCGAGCGGACGGCGCGGCGCAGCAGGCGGCGCAGGATGTACCCGCGGCCCTCGTTGCCGGGCGTGACGCCGTCCCCGATGAGCATCAGGCCGCTGCGGACGTGGTCGGCGACCACGCGCAGCCGGACGTCGTCCTCGTGCTCCCGGCCGTAGTCCACCCCGGCGAGGTCGGCGGCGCGGCGCAGCACCGGGGCGACCTCGTCGATCTCGTACAGGTTGTTCACGCCCTGCAGCAGGTACGCCACCCGCTCCAGGCCCATGCCGGTGTCGATGTTCTTCCGCGGCAGGTCGCCGACGATCCGGAACTCCTCCTTGCTGCGGACGTCGGCGAGCTCGTACTGCATGAACACCAGGTTCCAGATCTCGAGGAACCGGTCCTCGTCGACCACCGGACCGCCGTCGCGGCCGTGCTCGGGCCCGCGGTCGTAGTAGATCTCGCTGCAGGGTCCCCCCGGACCGGGCTGGCCGGTGTGCCAGTAGTTGTCCTTGTAGCCGCGCCGCTGGATGCGCTCCTCGGGCAGCCCGGCGATCCGCCGCCACGCGTCGGCGGCCTCGTCGTCGTCGTGGAAGACGGTGACCCAGATCCGCTCCGGGTCGAAGCCCAGCCCGCCGCCGTCCACCGCGCCGGTGACGAGGTCCCAGGCGTGGGTGATCGCGCCTTCCTTGAAGTAGTCGCCGAAGGAGAAGTTGCCGTTCATCTGGAAGAACGTGCCGTGGCGGGTGGTCTTGCCCACCTCCTCGATGTCGAGGGTGCGCACGCACTTCTGCACGCTGGTGGCCCGCGGGTAGGGGGCGGGCTCGCGGCCGGTGAGGTAGGGGATGAACGGCACCATGCCGGCCACGGTGAACAGCAGCGACGGGTCGGGCGAGACCAGCGAGGCGCTGGGCACGACGGTGTGGCCGCGGGAGGAGAAGTGCTCCAGGAAGCGGCGGCGGATCTCGGCGGTCTGCATGGTCCTACTCGGGGGTCTGGAGGCGGGCGGAGCGGCGTCCCCCCGCGGGTGGTGAGGTGGTCAGCGGTCGGCCGTGGGCGATGCCGGGCCGGCGGCGTGCCGACCGGGCAGCTGCACCTGCTCCCCGGTGGGGAGCGGTGCGTCCAGGCCGGTGCCGGTGCGCAGTTCCTGCTCCCGCTCGGCGGCGGCGGCCCGGACGTCGGCACCGAACTCGCCGATGGCGTCGGCCAGGTCGCGCAGCCCCTCCACCAGCGCGCCCGCGATGCCCTGCGGGGTCATCTTCTCGGCCGCCCGGGACAGCTTGCGCACGACGAGCGCGCCGATGGTGATGCCCATGGCCAGCCAGAACAGCCGGCGCATCAGGCGGCCCGCCGGGCGGCACGGCGCGCGCGGCGCTCGGCCTTGTCACGAGCGGCGGCGTCGGCGAGCGCCTGCCCCTCGCGCTTCTTCCGCGCAGCGCTGCGGACGCCGTAGCTGAACGCGGCGACCTTGATCAGCGGGCTGCCGAGGGTCGCGGCGACGACGCTGCTCAGGGCCGCGACGTTGCTGGAGACGTTCGCCGCGTTGCCGGTGATGTCGTCGACCCGCTCCAGGTTGCTGTTGACGTGCGCGACCGTGGTCGAGGCCTGGCTGAGGATGGGGGCGCTCTGTTCCCGTGCCTGGCGGATGGTCAGCGTCGCCTCGTCCAGCGTGCGACCCAGCTTCAGGATCGGGACGGCGAGCAGCACCACCAGCAGCACCAGGGCCAGCGCGGCGATCAATCCGGCCCACTCTCCTGCGGACACGCGGGGTTCTCCTGTTCGTCGGCGAGCGTTCCTCGTCGTCTTCTGCCCTCGCCTGCCGGAACGGCCCGGCGGGCGTCGGCCCGGCGTGGTCACAGTAGTCGCGGGCGGCGGCGCCCGTCCGTGCCCCGCCCGGGGCTCAGCGGCCGCGCCGGACGATGGCCCGCAGCTTCGCCAGCCGCGCCGCGACGGGGCCCTCGGCGCCGCGGTTGGTCGGGCGGTAGTAGTCCCGGCCCACCAGCGCGTCGGGCGGGTACTGCTGCGGGACGATCCCGTCGGGCGCGTCGTGGGGGTAGCGGTAGCTCGCGCCGTGGCCGAGCTTCTTGGCGCCCGCGTAGTGGGCGTCGCGCAGCCCCGGCGGTACCGGACCGGCCAGCCCGGCGCGGACGTCGGCCGTGGACTCGCTGATGGCGACGGTGAGCGCGTTCGACTTCGGCGCGGTGGCCAGGTGGGCGACGGCCTGCGCGAGGGCGAAGTGGCCCTCGGGCATGCCGATGAAGGAGACCGCCTCGGCGGCGGCGACCGCGGTGAGCAGCGCCGTGGGGTCGGCCATGCCGATGTCCTCGCTGGCGGAGATGACCAGCCGGCGGGCGATGAAGCGGGGGTCCTCCCCGGCCTCGACCATCCGGGCCAGGTAGTGCATGGCGGCGTCGACGTCGCTGCCGCGGATGGACTTGATCAGCGCGCTGGCGACGTCGTAGTGCTGGTCGCCCTGCCGGTCGTAGCGGACCGCGGCCTGCGCGACAGCCGTCTCCAGCGTCGCGAGGTCGAGCACGTCGCTGCCGGCGGCCGCGGCGGCGCCGGCGCCGGACTCCAGCGCGGTCAGCGCCTTGCGGGCGTCGCCACCGGCGACGCGGAGCAGGTGCTCCTCGGCCTCCTCGGTCAGGGTGACCGCGCCGTCGAGCCCGCGGTCGCTGGTGAGCGCGCGGCGCAGCACCGTGCGGACGTCGTCGTCGGACAGCGGCTGCAGGGCGAGGACCAGCGAGCGGGACAGCAGGGGGCTGACGACGGAGAAGAACGGGTTCTCGGTGGTCGCGGCGACGAGGCTGACGATCCGGTCCTCGACCGCGGACAGCAGGCTGTCCTGCTGGGTCTTGGAGAAGCGGTGCACCTCGTCGATGAACAGCACCGTGCGCCGGCCGGCGTAGGTGAGCTCGCGCTTGGCGCCCGCGATGACCGCGCGGACCTCCTTGACCCCGGCGTCCAGGGCCGACAGCTGGACGAACTGGCGCTTGGTGGCCAGGGAGATGACGTGCGCCAGGGTGGTCTTGCCCGTGCCGGGCGGCCCGTAGAGCACCAGGGACATCGGCTCGTCGCCCTCGACCAGCCGGCGCAGCGGGGCCCGCGGGCCGAGCAGGTGCTGCTGGCCGACGACCTCGTCCAGCGAGCGCGGCCGCATCCGGACGGCCAGCGGGGCGCCGGGGTCGACGACGGGGGCGCCGTCCGCCGGCTCGTCGAACAGCGAACTCACGGCGTCCTCGGTTCGCTCCCGCGGGCCGCTCCGCTCCTCGGTCGCCGGCGCTCCCTGCGATGCTCACGCCCCTGTCCGCTCACGCTTGCGAACGCTACCCGCGGGGCACGACACCCCCGTGCAGCAGCGACGCATCGGGAACGTGACCGTCAGCGCCATCGGGCTGGGTGCCATGCCCCTGTCCACCAAGGAGCGACGGCCGTCGCACGACGACGCCGTCGCCACGATCCACGCCGCGCTGGACGCCGGCGTGACCCTGATCGACACCGCGGACGCCTACGCGCGCGACGAGGCGGAGTTCGGCCACAACGAGTCGCTGGTCGCCGACGCGCTGGCGTCCTACGGGGCGGACACGTCGTCGGTCCTGGTGGCGACCAAGGGCGGCCACACCCGGCGCGGGTCGGACTGGGAGCTCGACGGGACCCCGGCGTACCTGCGCACGGCCTGCGAGGCGTCCCTGCGCCGCCTCGGGGTCGAGGCGATCGGGCTGTACCAGTACCACCGCCCCGACCCCGACACGCCCTGGGAGGAGACGATGGGGGCGCTGCGCCAGCTGGCCGACGACGGGCTGGTGCGGATGGTGGGCGTCTCCAACGCCGACATCGCGCAGATCGACGTCGCCCGCTCCGTCGTCGGGCCGGCCCTGGTCAGCGTGCAGAACCAGTTCTCCCCCGGCTGGCGGCACTCCGCCGACGAGCTCGCGCACTGCGCGGCCCACGGGCTGGCCTTCCTGCCGTGGAGCCCCTTCGGCGGGGTGTCGGCGGCCGGCTCCCTCGACGCGACCGCACCGGCGTTCGCCGAGCTCGCCGCGGAGCTGGGCGTCTCGGTGTACCGGGTGGCCCTCGCCTGGCACCTGGCCCGGTCGGACGCGGTGATCCCGATCCCCGGCGCGTCACGGGCGGCGTCCATCGTCGACTCCGCGGCCGCCGCCGACCTCCGGCTGACCCCCGAGCAGCTCGCCCGCCTGGACGCCTGACGCCGGCCCGACCGACCACCGCTGCGCCCGCTCGCCCCACACTGCTCACCTCGCGACCGGACGCCACCGGACGCCCGGATCCGGGTCAGCGGCCGAGGACCTCCCGCAGGGCCGCCAGGACGAGGGCGACGGTGTCCGGGCGGGCGTTGTGGCCCATGAGGCCGATCCGCCAGACCGTCGCCGCGTACGCCCCGACGCCGCCCCCGATCTCGAGGTCGTAGCGCTCGAGCAGCTCCTTGCGCACCGCGGCGGAGTCCACCCCCTCGGGCACCCGCACCGTGGTGAGCTCCGGGAGCCGGTACCCCTCGGCGGCGAACAGCTCCAGGCCCAGCTCCTGCAGGCCCGCGTGCAGCAGCCGGCCGGCCTCGGCGTGCCGGGCGTGGACGGCGTCCAGCCCCTCCTCCAGGAGACGACCGAGCCCGGCGTGCAGCGACACGACCATGCCGGTGGGCGCCGTGTGGTGGTAGGTACGGCCACCGGAGCCGGCGGCCTCCCCCGCGTAGCCGCCCAGCATGCCGAGGTCGAGGTACCAGCTGCGCGGCTTCTCGATGCGCCGCTCCCAGGCCCGGTCGTTGATGGTGAACGGGGCCAGCCCCGGCGCCACGCCGAGGCACTTCTGCGAGCCCGAGTAGGCGAGGTCGACGCCCCACTCGTCCAGCTGCACCGGGATGCCGCCCAGCGAGGTGACGCAGTCGGCCAGCAGCAGCGCGTCGCCCTTGTCGGCGGCCAGCGGGGCCAGGTCGGAACGCACGCCGGTGGAGGTCTCCGCGTGGACGGCGGCGATCAGCTTCGGCGCCGGGTGCGCGGCCAGCACCCGGTCGACGTCGACCGGCTGCCCCCACTCGTGGTCGACCCGCACGACCTCGGCGCCGCACCGCGAGGCGACGTCGACCATGCGCTCGCCGAACAGGCCGTTGACCGCCACGACGACGACGTCGCCCGGGCCCACGGTGTTGACGAACGCCGCCTCCATGCCCGCGGAACCGGTGGCCGACAGCGGCAGGGTCCGTCGGTTCGCCGTCCCGAAGACCTGCCGGAGCCGGTCGGAGGTCTCGTCGAGGATGCCGAGGAAGACCGGGTCGAGGTGGCCCAGCAGCGGCCGGCCGAGGGCGACCGTCGCCTCCGGGTAGGGGTTGGAGGGACCGGGACCGAGCAGGGTGCGGGCACGCAACGGCATGCCCGCAACCTACCGGCGCAGGGTGACCTGCGTTACGGCCGGATCGTGACGCCGGTCGAGGTCGGCCCCGGGGCGCCCGGCTCGCCGGGCAGCGCCGGCTCCTCCGGCTCCGCGTCGATGCCGGCCTCCTTGCGCTGCGCGTCGGTGATGGGCGTCGGCGCCCCGGTGAGCGGGTCGAAACCGGCTCCGGTCTTGGGGAAGGCGATGACCTCGCGGATGGAGTCGACGCCGGCCAGCAGGGCGGTCAGCCGGTCCCAGCCGAGGGCGGCGCCGGCGTGCGGCGGCGGGCCGTAGGCGAAGGCCTCGAGGAAGAACCCGAACCGCTCGCGGGCCTCCTCCCGGGACATGCCGAGGGTCTCGAACACCCGCTCCTGCAGCTCGGCGTCGTGGATACGCACCGATCCGCTGGCCAGCTCGTTGCCGTTGACCACCAGGTCGTAGGCGTCGGACAGGGCGTTGGCCTTGTCCTCGGCGAACCGCTCCCGCCACTCCGGCGTGGGTGAGGTGAACGGGTGGTGCATGAACGTCCACTCGCCGTCCTCGGTCTCCTCGAACATCGGGAAGTCGACGACGAACAGGAACGACCAGGTGCCCGGCTCGACCAGCTCCAGCCGGCGGGCGATCTCGTTGCGGGCCGCGCCCAGCAGCTCCTGGGAGGACCGGCGGGCACCGGCGGCGAAGAAGACGCAGTCCCCGGGCTGCGCCCCGACGGCGGCCACCAGGCCCTCACGCTCGGCCTCGGAGATGTTCTTGGCCACCGGGCCGCCGAGGGTGCCGTCCTCGGCGATGGTCACGTAGGCTAGGCCGCGGGCGCCGCGGGACCTGGCCCAGTCCTGCCACGCGTCGAAGGCCCGCCGCGGCTGGGACCCGCCGCCGGGCATGACGACCGCGCCGACGTAGGGGGCCTGGAAGACCCGGAAGGGCGTGGCGGCGAAGTAGGACGTCAGCTCGGTCAGCTCGACGCCGAACCGCAGGTCGGGCTTGTCGGAGCCGAACCGGTCCATCGCCTCGCGGTAGCTCATCCGCGGGATCTCCGGCACCTCGTAGGAGGCCAGCTCCCGCCACAGCTCCCGGACGACGTCCTCGGCCACGGCCAGGACGTCGTCGCGCTCGACGAAGCTCATCTCGAAGTCCAGCTGGGTGAACTCCGGCTGCCGGTCGGCGCGGAAGTCCTCGTCCCGGAAGCAGCGGGCGATCTGGTAGTAGCGCTCGAGGCCACCGATCATCAGCAGCTGCTTGAACAGCTGCGGCGACTGCGGCAGCGCGTACCACTTGCCCGGCTGCAGGCGGACGGGGACGACGAAGTCGCGGGCCCCCTCCGGGGTGGAGCGGGTGAGGGTCGGCGTCTCGACCTCGACGAAGCCGTGCCCGGCCATGACGCCGCGGGCGATCCGGTTGATCTCGCTGCGCAGCCGGATCGTCCGCGCCGGGCCCTGCCGCCGCAGGTCCAGGTAGCGGTAGCGGTAGCGGACGTCGTCCGACGCCGCCTGGTCGGTCTCGATCGGGAAGGGCAGCGGCGCCGCGGCCGACAGCACCCGCAGCTCCGCGGCGGCCACCTCGATCTCGCCGGTGGGCAGCTCGGGGTTCTCGTTGCCCTCCGGCCGCCGGCGCACCTCCCCGGTGACCAGCACGCAGAACTCGTTGCGGAGGGCGTGCGCCTCCTCCTCGCGGACGACGACCTGCACGTAGCCGGAGGCGTCCCGCAGGTCGACGAAGACGACCCCGCCGTGGTCGCGGCGGCGGGCGACCCAGCCGGCGAGGGTGACGGTGGATCCGGCGTCGGACGCGCGCAGCGTGCCGGCGTCGTGGGTGCGGAGCACGAGTGGGTTGCCTCTCGGGGTGGTGGGTGGGAGGGGACGGAGCAGAGGAGTCACCAGCGGTCGTGGACGTGGGCGCGGATGCGCTCGTCGTAGAGCCGCTCGAGGTCGGACAGCTGCGTGTCGGTCAGCGGCGGCAGGGCGGCGGCCGCGGCGTTGCCGCGGGCCTGCGCGACGGTGCGGGCACCGGGGATGACGGTGGTGACGCCGGGCTGCTGGATGACCCAGCGCAGGGCGACGGCGCTCGGCGCGGCGTCCCCGGCGATCTCGACGAACTCGCGGGCGGCGGCGACGCCGACCTCGTAGGGCACCCCGGCGAAGGTCTCCCCCACGTCGAACGCCTCACCGTGCCGGTTGAAGTTCCGGTGGTCGTCGGGTGCGAACGTCGTCGACTCGGTGAACCGGCCGGTCAGCAGCCCGCTGGCCAGGGGCACCCGCGCGAGGACGCCGACGCCGGCCTCGGCCGCGGCCGGCAACAGCTCCTCCAGCGGCTTGCGCCGGAAGACGTTGAGGATCACCTGGACGGTCTGCACGCCGGGGTGCTCCAGGGCGGTCAGCGCCTCGGCGACGGTCTCGACCGAGACGCCGTAGGCGGCGATGGAGCCGTCGGCCACGAACCCGTCGAGGGTGTCGTAGACCCGCTGGTCGGTGTAGACCGCCGGCGGCGGGCAGTGCAGCTGCACCAGGTCGAGGGTCTCCACGCCGAGGTTGCGGCGGGACCGGTCGACCCAGGCGCGCAGGTGCTCGGGCGTGTACTGGGCGGCCTCGAACGGGTCGGCGCGGCGGCCGGCCTTGGTGGCGACGAACGGCCGGTCCGGGCGGGCCACCAGCGCCCTGCGGATCCGCTGCTCGGAGCGGCCGTCGCCGTAGACGTCGGCGGTGTCCAGCAGCGTGACGCCGGCGTCGAGCGCGGCGTCGAGGACGTCGGCGGCGGTGTCGTCGTCGACGTCCCCCCAGTCCCCGCCGAGCTGCCATGTGCCCAGTCCGACGACGCTGACGTCGGCCCCCGTCCGGCCCAGCGGCCGCTGCTCCATGCTCACTCCCCCACCGTCGCACGCCTGAGCGCATCGAACAGGTCGGCCACCGGCACGGCGGTCTGCTCCCCGGTGCGCAGGTCCTTGAGCTGGCCGACGCCCTCGGCGAGGTCCCGCTCCCCGATGACGACCGCGTGGGAGGCGCCCGACCGGTCGGCGGCCTTCATCGCCCCCTTGAGCCCGCGGTCGCCGTAGACGGTGTCCGCGGAGACGCCCGCGCCCCGCAGCTGCCCGACGAGCCGGACCGCCAGCCGCTTGGCCTCCGCGCCGAGGGGGACGACGAAGGCCTGCACCCCCGCGACCGCGCCGACGTCGAGCCCCTCGGCCTGGACCGCCAGCAGGGTCCGGTCCACGCCGACCGCGTAGCCGATGCCCGAGACGTCCGGTCCGCCCAGCGCCGCCGACAGCCCGTCGTAGCGGCCGCCGCCCCCGATCGCCGACTGCGCGCCGAGGCCGTTGTGCACGAACTCGAAGGTCGTCTTCGTGTAGTAGTCCAGCCCGCGCACCAGCCTCGGCGCCTCGGTCCAGGTGACGCCGAGGTCGGTGAGGTGCTGGCGGACGGCGTCGTAGTGGGCCCGGGTGGAGTCCGACAGGTGGTCGACCATCAGCGGGGCGTCGTCGAGCTGCGCCTGCACCTCGGGCCGCTTGTCGTCGAGCACCCGCAGCGGGTTGATCTCCGCCCGCCGCCGGGTCTCCTCGTCCAGGTCCAGCTTGGCCAGGTGGGCGACCAGCAGCTCGCGGTACTGCGGCCGGCAGGTGGCGTCGCCCAGCGAGGTGAGCAGCAGCTCGAAGTCGGTGAGGCCCAGGTCGTGGAAGCCCTGCACGCCCAGCGCCACCACCTCGGCGTCCAGCGCCGGGTCGTCGATGCCGAGGGCCTCCATGTCCACCTGGGTGAAGTGCCGGTAGCGGCCGGCCTGCGGGCGCTCGTAGCGGAACGCGGAGCCGACGGTCCACAGCTTCACCGGCAGCGCGCCGGTGTGCAGCCGGTGCTCGATGAACGCCCGCATCAGCCCGGCGGTGAGCTCCGGGCGCAGCGTGAGGGAGCGGCCGCCGCGGTCCTCGAAGGTGTACATCTCCTTCGTCACGACGTCGGTGGACTCGCCCACCCCGCGGGAGAAGACGGCGGTCTCCTCGAACACCGGCGTCTCCACGTAGCCGTACCCGGCCCGGCGCAGCGGTGCGGTGAGGGTGTCGCGCACGGCGAGGAAGCGCGCCGACTCCGGCGGCAGGGTGTCGAAGGTCCCCTTGGGCGCGGTCAACCCGCTCACAGGCCCCGCCCCTTCGGCGCCGGGCCCACACCCGCGGCGGCCTCCGCCAGGTACGGGTTGGTCGCCCGCTCCCGGCCGATCGTCGTCGCCGGGCCGTGGCCGGGCAGCACCACCGTCTCGTCGTCCAGCGGCAGGACGACGTCACGCAGGGAGCCCAGCATCGCCTCCCACGACCCGCCGGGCAGGTCGACCCGGCCCACCGAACCGGCGAACAGCACGTCACCGGCCAGCAGCCCCGGGGCCTCCCCCAGGTCGAGGGAGAACACCACCGACCCGCGGGTGTGCCCGGGTGCGTGCCGGACGGTCAGCTCCACCCCGGCCAGGGACAGCACGGCGCCGTCGTCCAGGGGCAGCACGTCGGCGGGGTCGGGCAGCCGGACGCCGCTGACCAGCGGGGCCAGCTGCGGCCCGTGCCAGGCCGCCGGGTCGGCGAGCATGCCGGAGTCCTGCGGGTGCAGGTAGGCCGGGATGTCGTAGCCGTCGCAGACCGGCAGCACGGAGAACGTGTGGTCGAGGTGGCCGTGGGTGAGGACGACGGCGACCGGCCTGAGGCCGTCGTCGGCCAGCATGCGGGCCAGGGGCTCGACGGCGTCCATGCCGGGGTCGACGACGACGCACTCCTGCCGGGGCCCGGAGGCGACCGCGTAGCAGTTGGTGCCGAACGCGCCGGCCGGGAACGAGCGGATGAGCACCCGTGCAGGTTACGCGGGGCCCGCGCGCCGCTCCGGGGCTTCCCGCTGCCGGGGATCGGTCGGGACCGCCGCCTAGACTCGCGGGTCGACCAGCGGTGCGTGGGCGCGCGCCGGCCGTGCCCCCGCGCCCCGCCGCAGCCCCCGTCCGTCCGAGGAGTACCACCCGTGCCGAGCAACAAGCAGCGGCGGCAGGCCGCCCAGCGGCGTCTGCAGCGTCAACTCGAGCGTCGCGCCGAGCTGGCCCGCAGGCGCCGCCGCAATCTGCTGGTCGGGGTGACCACGGTCGCCGTGCTGCTGGTGCTCGGCGCCGTCTGGCTGATCACCGGCACCGGTGGGGACGACACCGACGACGCCGCCGCCGGCCCGACGTCGGCGGCCCCCACCAGCAGCTCCGCGGCCGCCACCACCAACGCCGACGGCACCGTGAGCTGCACCTACTCCCCCGACGACTCGGGCAACACGAACCTCGTCGACGTGGGCACCCCGCCCGACCCCGAGGCGACCCCGACCCAGGGCACGGGCACGCTCCTGATGAGCACCTCGCAGGGCGACATCACGCTCACCCTCGACCGGGCGAAGGCACCCTGCGCCGCCGCGAGCTTCACCCACCTCGCCCAGCAGCAGTTCTTCGACGGCAGCCCGTGCCACCGCATGGTCAACGGCGAGGCCTTCGGCGTCCTGCAGTGCGGCGACCCGAGCGGCACCGGCCAGGGCGGCCCGACCTACAAGTACGCCGAGGAGGTCACGCCGGAGACGACCTACCCGCGCGGCACGATCGCCATGGCCAACAGCGGGGCGCCGGGGTCGACCGGCAGCCAGTTCTTCCTCGTCTTCACCGACTCCCAGCTCTCCCCGGACTACACCGTCGTGGGCACCGTCGACGAGGCCGGCCTGGCGGTCCTCGACCAGATCGCGGCCGCCGGCAACGACGGCTCGATGGAGCCCAGCCCCGGCGGCGGCGCGCCGAACGTCCCGGTGACCATCGAGTCGATGACCGTGGTCGCGTGACCGCTCGGCTGCGCGCCGTGGGCGGGCTCGCCGCGGCGCTGCTCGCCCTGGCCGCGTGCTCGGGCGACGACTCCGGCGCCGCGTCGCCGGACGGGTCGGCCTCCGGGAGCGGCTCCGGCGGGGCCTCGAGCGGGTCGGGGACGACGACCTGCGAGTGGGGCGCCGGCTCGACGGCCAACCCGTACCTGATCGAGGTCGACACCCCGCCCGAGGAGGTCCCGGCCGAGGGCACCACCGACCTGGTCATGACCACCGACCTCGGCCGGCTGACCCTCACCCTCGACCGGGAGGCCACGCCCTGCGCGGCGGCCAGCCTGGCGCACCTGGCCGAGGCCGGGTACTTCGACGACTCCTCCTGCCACCGGCAGGTCGACAGCCCCGGCCTGCAGGTGCTGCAGTGCGGTGACCCCACCGGCACCGGTGCTGGCGGCCCCACGTACACCTCCCCCACCGAGGTCACCGGCGAGGAGACCTACCCGCGGGGCACGGTCGCGATGGCCAACAGCGGGCAGGGCGTCGACGGCAGCCAGTTCTTCCTCGTGTGGGGCGACAGCCAGCTCCCGCCGGACTACACCGTCGTGGGCACCGTGGACGACGCCGGCCTCGCGGTCCTCGACGTCGTCGCGGCCAACGGCAACGACGGCTCGCTGGAGCCCAGCCCCGGCGGCGGCGCCCCCAACGTGCCGGTCACCATCGAGTCCATGACCGTGGCGTGAGCGGCCGCCGCGCGCCGCTCGCCGTGCTCGCCACGGCCCTGCTGTCCGGCTGCACCGGCACCGTCGCGGGCTCGGCCTCCCCCGCCCCCGAGCCGGTCACCCTGGACGGCACCCGGGTCGCCGACTACGCGGCCGGCCAGCCGCACGTGACCGGGCAGTTCGACTACGCGCAGACCCCGCCGGTCGGCGGCCCGCACGCCCCGGCGTGGGCCGACTGCACGGGCAGCGTCTACGCCGCGGCCATCCCGGCGGAGCACGCCGTGCACGCCCTGGAGCACGGCGCGGTCTGGATCACCTACGACCCGTCGCTGGCCGGCGACGACGACGTCTCCACCCTCACCGCGCTGGTCCGGGGCACCCACGGGTTGATGCTGTCGCCGTACCCCGACCTCGGGACGACGGTGTCGCTGCAGGCCTGGAACCACGCCCTGCGCCTGGACAGCGTCGCCGACCCGCGCCTCGCGCAGTTCGCCGCGCTGCTCGCGGGCAACCCGGAGACGACGCCGGAGCCCGGCGCGCCGTGCGAGAACCCCGCCTTCCTCGCCGAGTCCGGCACCGCCTGAGGGCAGGGTGGCACCGCCCACCCGGGTCCCTGCCTCAGCGTGCGAACGGTGGGAGGACGGGGTCCTCTAGGCGGTGACCCGCTCGACGTCGAAGACGCCGTCGACGTTGCGCACCGTCTGGAGCACCGCGCCCAGGTGCGCGGGGTCGGCCAGCTCGAAGGTGAAGCGGCTGACCGCCACCCGGTCACGGCTGGTCTGCACCGACGCCGAGAGGATGTTGACCCGCTCGTCGGCCAGCGCCTTGGTCACGTCCGACAGCAGCCGGTGCCGGTCGAGGGCCTCGACCTGGATGGCGACGAGGAAGACCGAGCCCGGCTGGCTGGTCCACTCGACCTCGACCAGACGTTCAGGCTTGCGCTTGAGGTCCTCGGCGTTGGTGCAGTCGGTGCGGTGCACGCTGACGCCGCCGCCGCGGGTGACGAAGCCCAGGACGTCGTCCCCCGGGACCGGGGTGCAGCACTTGGCGAGCTTGGCCCAGACGTCGGTCATCCCGTGGACGACGATGCCCGGGTCGCCGCCGGCCGGGCGCCGGTGCACCGGCCGCCGGGTCGGGATGGCGGTCTCGGCGATGTCCTCGACCGCGCCCTCGGTGCCGCCCAGAGCGGTGATCAGCTTCTCGACCACCGAGGCGGCCGAGATCTGGTTCTCCCCCACCGCGGCGTACAGCGCGGTGACGTCGGCGTAGCGGAGGTCCTTGGCGAGCGTGGACAGCGCCTCGCCGCCGAGCAGCCGCTGCAGCGGGAGCCCCGCCTTGCGCATCGCCCGGGTCAGCGCCTCCTTGCCGGCCTCGACGGCGTCCTCGCGGCGCTCCTTGGTGAACCACTGCCGGATCTTGGTGCGCGCGCGGGAGGAGCCCACGAAGGACAGCCAGTCCTTCGACGGGCCGGCCGTCGGTGACTTGGAGGTGAAGATCTCGACGACGTCGCCGTTGGTCAGCTTGCTGTCCAGCGACACCAGCGCGCCGTTGACCCGGGCGCCGATGCAGCGGTGGCCGACCTCGGTGTGCACCGCGTAGGCGAAGTCCACCGGGGTGGAGTCGCCGGGCAGGCTGACCACGTCACCCTTGGGCGTGAAGACGAAGACCTCCTGCGGACCGAGGTCGTAGCGCAGCGTCTCCAGGAACTCGCCGGGCTCCTGCGCCTCCCGCTGCCAGTCCAGCAGCTGGCGCAGCCACAGCATGTCGTCGGGCGACCCGGCCTTGCCGGCACCGAGCTCGCCGGGCACCGGCCGGCCACCGGCCCGCGCCTTCTCCTTGTACTTCCAGTGCGCGGCGATGCCGTACTCGGCGGTGCGGTGCATGTCGTGCGTGCGGATCTGCAGCTCGACCGGCTTGCCCTGCGGTCCGATCACCGTCGTGTGCAGCGACTGGTACATGTTGAACTTCGGCATCGCGATGAAGTCCTTGAACCGGCCCGGCACCGGCTGCCAGTGCGCGTGCATGATGCCCAGCGCGGCGTAGCAGTCGCGGACCGAGTCGACCAGGATGCGGATGCCCACGAGGTCCCAGATGTCGGCGAAGTCGCGGCCGCGCACGATCATCTTCTGGTAGATCGAGTAGTAGTGCTTGGGCCGGCCGGTGACCACCGCCTCGATCTTCGCGGCCTTGAGCTGCTCGGTGACCGCTGAGGTGACCTCGGCGAGGTAGGTGTCCCGCGACGGCGCGCGCTCGGCCACCAGGCGCACGATCTCGTCGTAGCGCTTGGGGTACAGCGTGGCGAACGCGAGGTCCTCGAGCTCCCACTTGATGGTGTTCATGCCCAGCCGGTGGGCCAGCGGGGCGAGGATCTCCAGCGTCTCGCGCGCCTTCTTCTCCTGCTTCTCCGGCGGGAGGAAGCGCAGCGTGCGCATGTTGTGCAGCCGGTCGGCCAGCTTGATCACCAGCACCCGCGGGTCGCGGGCCATCGCGACGATCATCTTGCGGATCGTCTCGGCCTGGGCGGCGTCGCCCAGCTTCACGCGGTCGATCTTGGTGACGCCGTCGACCAGGTGGGCGACCTCCGGGCCGAACGCCTCGGTGATGGACTCCACCGTCTGGCCGGTGTCCTCGACCGTGTCGTGCAGCAGCGCCGCCACGAGCGTGGTGGTGTCCATGCCCAGCCCCGCCAGCACCGTGGCGACGGCGAGCGGGTGGGTGATGTACGGGTCGCCGCTCTTGCGCTTCTGCGTCGCGTGCGCGGACTCGGCCACGTCGTAGGCGCGCTGCAGCAGCGCGAGGTCGGCCTTCGGGTGGCTCTGCCGGTGGAGCGCGGCCAGGGGCTCCAGGACGGGCCGGACCACGCCGCTGCGCTGACCGGCCACGATCCGGCGGGCCAGCCGGTCCCGGACCCGCCGCTTGGGTACGCCGGGTGACTCGCCGTCGCCCGGGGGCTCGGACCCCACGTCGTCGGGACGGCGCACGGCCGGGCGGCTGGGCAGCGGCGGCCGCTGACCGGGGCCCGGTGGGGACTCGGTGCCCGTGCCCGCCGGGAGCGCCGGGGCGTCAGCCCGCGGACCAGCCACGTTGGTGGCGGCGTCGGGGCCCATGGCGACTCCTGCAGGCCGTAGGAGGGACGACCCTCACCATGCTAGTCGGACGGCGTGTCGCCGGGCCCCCGACGGTCGGCGCTCTCCCGCTCAGGTGGTCCAGAGCGCGTGCACGGCGTGCGGTGCCAGCCGCTGGCGTCCGCCCAGCGCGGCCAGCTCCACGACCACCGAGATGGCCGTCACCACACCGCCGAGCTGCTCGACCAGGGCGACGGCCGCGCCGAGGGTGCCGCCGGTGGCGAGCACGTCGTCGACGATCAGCACCCGCTGGCCGGGACGGATGGAGTCGGCGTGCAGCTCCAGCGTCGCCGTGCCGTACTCCAGCGTGTAGTCGGCCGCGATGCGCTCGCGCGGCAGCTTGCCGGCCTTGCGGACCGGGACCACGCCGACGCCGGCGTCCAGGGCGACGGCGGCGGCCAGCAGGAAGCCGCGGGCCTCCACGCCGACGACGACGTCGAAGGCGGGCCCGTCCGCCGGGTCCCCGAGCGCGGCGGCGCGGGGGTCGGCCAGCTGCGGCGTGGCGAGCGCGTCCACCATCCGGCGGAAGGCGGGACCGTCGGCGAACACCGGCGTGAGATCGCGGAAGACCACCCCCGGCTCGGGGTGGTCCGGGACGTCCACGGTGAGCCCGGCGATCAGCTCGTCGAGCGGCACCGCGGCGGCCTCGTCGACCGGTCCGGCGCTCACCGGCGCTTCTTCCCCCCGGCCGGACGGCCCGGGCGCTGCGGCCGGGCACCAGGCCGGGGCGCGGCCGTCGCACCGGAGCGCGGCTCGGGGCGCACGGACGCGGGCGACTCGACCACGACGTCGGCCTGCGCCGGCCCGAGGTCGTCCTCGCGCTCGGCGAGGGCCACCCCGCCGGACCGGCGGGCCGTGCCGGCGCGGCGGGCGCTGGCCACCGGCGCTGCACCCGGCACCGGGCGGGGACCCGCATCGCGCGACTGCGACGACCGCCGGGCCTGCACCCGCTTGCGCAGCGCCTGGATCTCCGGCTCCCGGGCCTTGAGGTCGGCCACGATCGGCGTCGCCAGGAAGATCGAGGAGTAGGTGCCGGCGGCCAGGCCGACGAAGAGCACCAGCGCCAGGTCCTTGAGCGTGCCGACGCCGAGCAGCCCGGCGCCGACGAACAGCAGGCCGGCCACCGGCAGCAGCGCGATCACCGAGGTGTTGATCGACCGCATGAGGGTCTGGTTGACCGCCAGGTTGGCCGCCTCGCCCCACGTCATCCGCGCGCTGCGGGCGACGTCCTTGGTGTTCTCGTCGACCTTGTCGAAGACGACGACGGTGTCGTAGAGGGAGAACCCGAGGATGGTGAGGAAGCCGATGACCGTCGACGGCGTCACCTCGAAGCCGATGAGCGCGTAGACGCCCGCGGTCAGGACGATGTCGTGCACCAGGGCGGCCATGGCGCCGATCGCCATCTTGGGCTGGAAGCGGACCGCGAGGAACAGCGTGACGGCGACGAGGAACACGACCAGGGCGAAGACGGCCTGGTCGGTGATGTCCCTGCCCCACTCGGCGCTGACCGACTCCGGGCTCACCTGCCCCGGCTCGATGCCGGCCGCGTCGGCCACCGCCGCGACGACGGCCCGCTCGCCGTCGTTGTCCAGCGCGCCGGTGCGCAGCAGCACCGTGTTGCCGCCGACCACCTGGGCACTGGCGACGTCGGCGCCGGCGTCCTCCGCTGCCTCGCGGACCTCCGCGAGCTGCTGCTCGGTGCCCGGCAGCCGGAAGCTGTTGCCCCCGGCGAAGTCGATGCCGAAGTTGAAGCCGCGGAAGACGATCGCGAGCAGGCACAGCAGCACGACCACGGCGGTGATCCGGTAGATCAGCCGGCTGCGGCCCACGACGTCGAGCCCCGCCTCCCCGTTGTAGAGGCGGTGGGCCAGCGACGCGCGCCGGGCGGGACGGCGGGTGCCGTGCTCGCCCTCGCGCGGCAGGCCGGCCTCGTCGAGGGCGGCGTCGTCCGCGGCCGCTGCGGCGTCGTCCGCCACCCGGGAGGTGTCCTGCGCCTCGTCGGCGTCGGTGCCCACCGGCAGCTCGTCGTCCACGGGACGGCCGTCGCGGCCGGTCATGAGTCGCTCCTGTCCTGCGCGGTGGCGCGCGCCCCGCTGGTGGCGCCGACCAGCTGCCGGTCGGCGACGGGCCGGCGCCCGGCCGGTCGCCCGGGTCGGTCGAGGTTGCTGCCCAGGCCCGAGAAGCGGCTGGTGCCGAAGCCCTTGAAGCGGGCGAGCACCGCCATCAACGGGTGGGTGAAGAGGAAGACGACGACGAGGTCGAGCACCGTGGACATGCCCAGGGTGAACGCGAAGCCCTTCACGTCGCCGATCGCCAGCACGTAGAGGATCGCCGCGGCCAGGAAGCTGACCGCGTCGGCCGACAGGATCGTCCGGCGGGCCCGCACCCAGGCACGGGGCACCGCCGAGCGCAGGGTGCGGCCGTCCCGGATCTCGTCCTTGAGGCGTTCGAAGTAGACGACGAACGAGTCCGCCGTGATGCCGATCGACACGATGAACCCGGCGATGCCGGCGAGGCTCAGCGTGAACCCGATCTGCCGGCCCAGCAGGACCAGCACGCCGTACACGACCACCGCCGACAGCACGAGGCTGGCGATCATGACCAGGCCCAGCAGGCGGTAGTAGGCCAGCGCGTAGACGAAGACCAGCGCGATGCCGATGGCGCCGGCGATGAGGCCGGCCCGCAGCTGCTCGGCACCCAGCTCGGTGGAGATCGACTGCGCGGTCGCCTGGTCGAAGGTCAGCGGCAGCGCGCCGTAGCGCAGCTGGTTGGCCAGCTGCTCGGCGCCGGCCTGGTCGAACTGGCCGGTGATCGTGGTCTGGCCGTTGATCGCGCCCTGGATGGTGGGAGCGGAGACGACCCGGCCGTCGAGGGTGAAGGCGACGTTCTTGCCGACGTTGGCCGCGGTGTACGTCGCCCAGGTCTCCTGGCCGGTCGCGTTGAAGTCCAGCAGCACGACCCACTCGCCGGTGGTCGCCTGGGTGCCCGCGCTGGCGTCGACGATGTCGGTGCCCTCGAGGATGGCCGGGCCCAGGACGTACTTGGTGGTGCCGTCCTCCGAGCAGGCGGCGACATGGTCCTCGGACCGGTCGACCGAGCCGGTCGGCTCGCCCTCGCAGGTCAGGGTGGCGTACGCCGCCTGCGCCTGCTCCAGGGTCACCGGGGGCGCGTCCGGGTCCAGCGCGGGGTCGTCCACGGCGTCGCCCGGGGCGGCGTCGGTCGGCGTGGCGGCGTCCGTGGGGGTCGCCGCGTCGGTGGGCTGGGCGGCGTCGGTGGGCTGGGCGGCGTCGGTGGGCTGCGCGGCGTCGGTGGGCTGCGCACCCTCCTCGGGCACGACGACGGGCTCCGGGCCGGCCAGGACGGGGCGGAACCGCAGCTGGGCGGTCTGGCCGAGTTCGCGGGCCTGGTCGCCGTCGTCGCCGGGGACGGAGATGACGATGTTCGCGTCGCCCTCGGTGACGACCTCGGCCTCGGCGACACCGAGGCCGTTGACCCGCTGCTCGATGATCTGGCGGGCCAGCTCGAGGTCCTCGGGGTCGGGCGCCTGGCCGTCGGGGGTCCGCGCGGTCAGCGTGACCGTCGTCCCGCCGCGCAGGTCCAGCCCGAGCTGGGGGGTGCGGGTGTCGCCGGTGAAGAAGACGAGGCCGTAGAGGACGGCCACGATCAGCAGGAAGGCGCCGAAGTAGTTCCGCGCGGGGAGCTGGCGTTGGGCCACGGGGCGCTCCGGCCTACTGGACGCGGCCGGTCGGGCCGCCGTCGGCCGGGCCGGTCGTGTCGTCCCCGGGCAGGGCGGGGTCGTCGGTGGCGACCGGGCCCGCGACGGCCGGCTTGCGCACCTCGAGGACGGCCTGCCGGGCGAAGGTGACCACGACCCCCGGCGCGATCTCCAGGTCCACGGTGGTGTTCCCGAGGGCGACGACCGTGCCGTGCAGACCGGCGGTGGTCATCACCGGCGTGCCCGGGGTCAGCGACTCCTGCATCGCCTGGGCCTGGGCCTGCATCCGCTTGCGCTGCCGGGCCGGCAGGACGATGAGCAGGACGAAGGCCAGGGCCAGGAGGACGAGCGGGAAGTACTGCTCCACGACTGATGTGCCTCTCTACCGCGCGGTGCTCGCGCGGTGGGTGCGGTCCGGGACGGGACCGCTCGGGTGCGTCGGCTGCGGGGCACGCAGACGGCCGGGCACGGCGACCGGGCGGGACGCGCGCGGCCGCGGCCGGACGGGTTGCGCGCCAGCGTCCCGCAGTCTAGGCGTCGAAGAGGGTCTCTGACGACGATCCCGGGGCCGGTGGGTCTGCTGTGACCCGCCCGAGGGGGATGCCGCCGCGCGGAACCGGCTGGCCCAGGTGCTGCCAGGCGGCCTCGGTGGCCACCCGGCCACGCGGCGTGCGGGCCAGCAGCCCGGCGCGGACGAGGAACGGCTCGCACACCTCCTCGACGGTGTGCGGCTCCTCCCCCACGGCGACCGCGAGGGTGGCGACGCCGACCGGACCGCCGCCGAAACGCATGACCAGCGCCTCGAGGACGGCGCGGTCGAGGCGGTCCAGACCCAGGTGGTCGACGTCGTAGAGGGCGAGGGCGGCCTGGGCGACCTCGCGGGTCACCCGGCCGTCGGCACGGACCTCCGCGTAGTCGCGCACCCGGCGCAGCAGGCGGTTGGCGATCCGGGGCGTCCCGCGGGATCGGCCGGCGATCTCGGCCGACCCCTCCGGCGTGAGCTCCACGCCGAGCAGCGCGGCACTGCGGGCCAGCACCTGCTGCAGCTCGGCCGGCTCGTAGAACTCCATCTGCCCGACGAAACCGAACCGGTCGCGCAGCGGGCCGGTGAGCAGCCCCGCGCGCGTGGTGGCCCCGACCAGGGTGAACGGGTTGATCTCCAGCGGGATGGCGGTCGCGCCCGGCCCCTTGCCCACGACGACGTCGACCCGGAAGTCCTCCATCGCCATGTACAGCAGCTCCTCGGCCGGGCGGGCGATGCGGTGGATCTCGTCGATGAACAGCACGTCGCCGGGCGCCAGGTTGGACAGCATGGCGGCGAGGTCCCCGGAGCGCTCGATCGCCGGACCGCTGGTGATCTTCACCGACGTGCCGAGCTCCGAGCCGATGATCAGCGCGAGGCTGGTCTTCCCCAGCCCGGGCGGGCCGGACAGCAGCACGTGGTCCGGCGGCCGGCCGCGCCGCTTCGCGCCCTCCAGGACGAGGTCGAGCTGGCGGGCCACCTTCGGCTGGCCGATGAAGTCGGCCAGGGAGTGCGGCCGCAGCGCGGACTCGACGACCCGCTCGTCGTCACCGGCCTCGGCCGTCACCGGGTCGTACCGCGCGGCGCCGGCCTCGGCCGCGGACAGCTGCCGGTCGAACGGTGAGCTCATGACCGGCCCAGCATCCGCAGCGCCTGGCGCAGCAGGACGGCGACCTCCACCGACCCGGTCGCGACGACCTGCTCATCGGCGATCGGCGCGAGCGCGGCGACGGCGCCGTCGGCCTCCCTGCTCGTCCAGCCCAGGCCGACGAGGGCGGAGGCGAGCTGGTCCCGCCACGGCGCGACGGGGGTGACCGGGGGCAGCCCCGCGGTCGCCGGCCCGTCCAGCTGGGTGTCGGTCGTGGTGGCCCCCAGCCGGTCGCGGAGCTCGAGGATCAGCCGCTCGGCGCCCTTCTTGCCGATGCCGGGCACCTGCATGAGCGCCTTGACGTCGGCCATGGAGACCGCCCGGCGCACCTCGCGCGGCGGGTGGATCGCCAGCACCGCCTGCGCCAGCCGCGGACCCACGCCGTTGGCGGTCTGCAGCAGCTCGAACAGCTGGCGCTCGTCGTCGTCGGCGAAGCCGTACAGGGTCAGGGAGTCCTCCCGGACGACCAGGCTGGTCGACAGCCGGGCGCTCTCCCCCACCTGCAGGCGCGCGATCGTGCCGGGCGTGCACTGCACCGCCAGCCCGACGCCGCCGACCTCCACCACGGCGCCGTCGGGCGAGACCGCCGCGACCCGGCCGCTCACACTCGCGATCACCGTGTCCCTCCCGTCGTGCCCTGCTGCGCCGTCCGTCGCCGGACGCTCCCCCGGCACGTCACCGCGACACGCCCGTCCACCGCGGCAGCGTGGTGGAGCGCACCGGGGCACCGATGCCCCCGGCCAGCGCCGCCACCCGCAGCCGCTGCTGCGCCGGCCCACGCCAGACGTGGCACACCGCCAGCGCCAGCGCGTCGGCGGCGTCGGCGGGCTTCGGCGCGGACGCCAGCCCGAGCACGCGGGTGACCATGAGGGTGACCTGCTCCTTGTCGGCGCGGCCGCTGCCGGAGATGGCCGCCTTGACCTCGCTGGGGGTGTGCCAGGCGACCGGCCGGTCGGCCTGCGCCGCGGCCAGCGCGGCGACCCCGGCCGCCTGCGCGGTGCCCGTGGCGGTGCCCTTGTTGTTCTGCGTGAAGACCCGCTCGATGGCCACGACGTCGGGCCGGTGCTCGCGCAGCAGCCCGGTCACCGCGGTGTGCAGCTCGAGCAGCCGCAGCTCCAGGTCCAGCTCGGCCGCGGTGCGGACCACGCCCACGCCGACCGCCACCGGCCGCGCGCCGGGCCGCCCGTCGACCACGCCCCACCCGCACCGGGTGAGGCCCGGGTCGATCCCGAGCACCCGCATGGAGGCCCTCCCGCCGTCAGCCGAACTGGTGTTCGACCCACGCTAACCGCCCCCACCGACGGGAGGCCAGGCAACACGCGGTCGGTCGACGCCGGTGCGCCCGCCCGGTGGGGAGGTCTCGCCCGTCGACGGCCCGGGCGGCAGCCGCTGCCCGGGCCCGCCCCGCCCGGAGCGGGGCGGGTACCGACGGGCGGGTCCGCGAGTCCTCAGCCGACCTTCTCGAGGACCTCGTCGGACACGTCGTAGTTCGCGTACACGTTCTGCACGTCGTCGCAGTCCTCGAGGGCGTCGATGAGGCGGAAGACCTTCCCGGCCGCCTCCTCGTCGAGCTCCACGGTCACGCTGGGCACGAAGCCGGCCTCGGCGGAGTCGTAGTCGATACCGGCGTCCTGCAGCGCGCTGCGCACGGCGACGAGGTCGGCGGGCTCGCAGACGACCTCGAAGGAGTCGCCCTGGTCCCGGACCTCCTCGGCGCCCGCGTCGAGCACGGCCATGAGCACGGTGTCCTCGTCGACGGTGTCGGTCCTGGGCACCACGACCACGCCCTTGCGGGAGAAGAGGTAGGCGACCGAGCCGGGGTCCGCCATCGAGCCCCCGTTGCGGGTCATGGCGGTGCGCACCTCCATGGCCGACCGGTTCTTGTTGTCGGTGAGGCACTCGACCAGGACGGCGACACCACCGGCGGCGTAGCCCTCGTAGGTGATGCCCTGGTAGTCGACGCCGCCGGCCTCCAGGCCCGCCCCGCGCTTGACCGCGCGGTCGATGTTGTCGTTGGGCACCGAGCTCTTCTTCGCCTTCTGGATGGCGTCGTAGAGGGTCGGGTTGCCCGCGGGGTCACCGCCGCCGGTGCGCGCGGCCACCTCGATGTTCTTGATCAGCTTGGCGAAGAGCTTGCCGCGCTTGGCGTCGATGCCGGCCTTCTTGTGCTTCGTCGTCGCCCACTTGGAGTGGCCGCTCACGGGTGTCCCCTCTCGTCCCCGGCTGACGCGCCGGCCCTCTGGGCCAGGTGACGGCGGACGATGTCGACGAACAGCGCGTGCACCCGGCGGTCCCCGGTCAGTTCGGGGTGGAAGCTGGTGGCCACCAGGTCGCCCTGGCGGACGGCGACGATCCTACCGTCGGCCTCGCCGCCCACGACCCGCCCGAGCACCTGCACCCCCGGCCCGGCCTCCTCGACCCACGGCGCCCGGATGAACACCGCGTGCACCGGCCCCCCGGCCAGGCCCTCGAGGGCGACCTCGGACTCGAAGGAGTCCACCTGCCGGCCGAACGCGTTGCGGCGGACGGTGACGTCGAGCCCGCCGACGGTCACCTGGTCGGGCGGAGCGGCCCGCAGCCGGTCGGCGAGCAGGATCATCCCGGCGCAGGAGCCGTAGGCGGGCAGCCCGCCGGCGATCGCGGCGCGCAGCGGCTGCAGCAGGCCGAACCGGTCGGCCAGCTTGCCGATCGTCGTCGACTCGCCGCCGGGGAGCACGATGCCGTCGACCCCGGCGAGCTCCTCCGGACGCCGCACCGTGACCGCGGTCGCGCCCAGAGCGCGCGCGGCGGCCAGGTGCTCACGGACGTCGCCCTGCAGGGCCAGCACGCCGATGACGGGAGCGCGGGTGTCGGGCACGACGCACCAGGCTACGGCCCGGCCACCCGGGTCGAGCTCCAGGTGAGCAGCCGCTCCAGGGGCCCCTGTCCCAGCCGCAGGCGCCAGACCGAGGTCACCACCAGGGCGGTGAGGGTGAAGCGGACCCACACGTCCCAGCCCGGCTGGGTCGGGAGGTCGAGCAGCCAGATGGCCACGATCTGCGCCGTGTAGACCGACAGCGCCATCGACCCGACAGCGGCGACCGGCCAGGTGGGCCACGGGAGGACGTCGGCCAGGACCAGGCACAGGCCGATGGCCGCGACCGCCACCCCGGCCGAGCCGATCAGCTCGAACGGCGTCCCGCTGTGCGGCTCGGCCCCGGCGAACCACGCGGCGTCCCACGTGCCGTCCCGGCCGAACCCCTGCGCCATCCCGGTGAGGGGGCGGCCCGGTCCGACCCGGGCGGTGCTCAGCCACCCGCCGAGGTACCCCACCGCGGCCGCGACGGCACCGCCGGCCACCAGCGAGGCCCGCACCCGCGGGGAGCGGAGGTCGCTGCGGCCGACCGCGAGGCCCACGAGCACGAAGGACCACCAGATCAGCGCCGGGTAGGTGCCGGTGACGGTCAGGGAGGCGAACGCCGACCGCGACCGGTCCTGGGCCGTCACCCACTGGCCGATCTCGAGCACGAGGAACGGCCCGGCCACCGCGACGACCCCGGCCAGCAGCAGCAGCCACCGGCGGGACCACCGCAGGAACGGCAGCGCCAGCACGAAGAGCACCGCGTAGACGCCGAGGATGATCGCCACGAACGTGCCGAGCACCTCGAGGACACCGCCGATGGCGAACACCCAGGCCGCCCGCACGAGGATGCGGGACCGCGCCCGGGCGAGCTCCCGGCCCGAGGCCGGGGTGGCGCCGCCGGAGAGCAGCGCGATCGACACCCCGGCCAGGGTGGCGAAGAGGATCGACGACCGGCCCTCCACGACGGGGGCCCACGAGTCCGGCGTCCAGCCCAGGTCGCCCCGGGGACCCAGGTGGGCCCCGAACATCCCGAGGACGGCGAGCCCGCGTGCGACGTCCAGGCCGGCGATGCGACCCGGCACCGGGCGTTCCCCGGTGGGCCGGTCGGCGACGCGCGTGGACTGCAGGGTCACGCGGGCCCCTCGCCGGCGCTGGTCGCCCCGGCGCTCACCAGCCGCGGGTGGCGTACCGCTCGCCCTCGGGCAGCGTGGCGACGTTGATCCCGACCATGGCCTCGCCCAGGCCGCGGGAGACCTTGGCGATCACGGCGGGGTCGTCGAAGAAGGTGGTGGCCTGCACGATGGCCGCGGCCCGCTGCGCCGGGTCGCCGGACTTGAAGATGCCCGAGCCGACGAACACGCCCTCGGCGCCCAGCTGCATCATCATCGCGGCGTCCGCCGGGGTGGCGATGCCGCCTGCGGTGAACAGCACGACCGGCAGCTTGCCGAGCCGGGCCACCTCGGTGACGAGGTCGTACGGCGCGCGCAGCTCCTTGGCGGCGACGAACAGCTCGGTCTCGTCGAGGGTGCCCAGCCGGCGGATGCCGGCCCGGATGGCCCGCATGTGCCGCACCGCCTCGACGACGTTGCCGGTGCCGGCCTCGCCCTTGGAACGGACCATGGCCGCGCCCTCGGCGATCCGCCGCAGCGCCTCGCCGAGTTCCGTGGCGCCGCAGACGAAGGGCACGGTGAACTCGCTCTTGGCGATGTGGTGGGCCTCGTCGGCCGGGGTGAGCACCTCGGACTCGTCGATGTAGTCCACCCCGAGGCTCTGCAGGACCTGCGCCTCGACGAAGTGACCGATGCGCGCCTTGGCCATCACCGGGATGGAGACCGCGTCGATGATCCCGGCGATCATGTCCGGGTCGCTCATGCGGGCGATGCCGCCCTGGGCGCGGATGTCGGCGGGCACCCGCTCCAGCGCCATGACGGCGACCGCTCCGGCGTCCTCGGCGATCCTCGCCTGCTCGGGGGTGACGACGTCCATGATCACGCCGCCCTTGAGCTGCTCGGCCATGCCGCGCTTGACGGCCTCGGTGCCGGTGCCGGTGCCGGCCTCGGGGCCCGGGGTACGGGGATGGGTTGCGCTGTGCTCTGCCACGGTTGCTGCCTCGGAACTCGACGGGGGTGTGCGGCAGGGATGCTACGGCCCTCAGGGCCGTGGTCGCCCGGCCCCGGAGGCGCTGCTGGTGACCTCGCGCAGACCGTCCTCGATGTCGAAGAAGCGCGGCAGCGGGCGGGAGGCGTGCAGCCGCAGCAACCCGGTGAGCCGGCGGGTGCGCAGCAGGTGGGTGTCGCGCACCGCGTCGTTGTAGAACCGCCGGGCCAGGCCGATCCGGGTGGCGGTGCCCTCCAGGTCCGCGCGCAGGGCGGCGGGCACGCCGGGCAGGTCGGCCGGCAGGTCGCGCAGCTCGCGGCCCAGGGCGTTCTCGGCCAGCTCCCGGTCACCGGCGGGGACCGACCGCGCCTCGGCGGCCGCCGCGGCGAGCCGGGCGGCACGGTCCTCCCCCACCGCGGCGGCGTGGTCGCGGGCCAGCTCCGCGGCGAGCCCGGCCCGCCGCCGCAGCTGGGTGTCCAGGGCGGTCCAGGCGCGGTCGGCGCGCGCCTCCAGGCGGCGCAGCCGCGTCAGCGTCCAGCCCGCCCAGGCCGCCAGGAGCACGACCACCGCTGCCAGCGCGCACAGCAGCCAGACGTCGGGGGTCACGGCGGGGAAGGTTATCGCTGGACCCACCGGCGCAGGGCGGTCCGCAGCGGGGCGCCGGCGGTGTCGTCGCCCTCATCCGCCACCGCGGGCAGCGCGGCCAGCTCGTCGTCGTCGTCCGACGCGGTCACCTCGCCCGCGCCCGGGAGGACGACGGTCTCGTAGACGGCGAGGATCCGGCGGGCCACCACCGACCAGTCGTAGCCCGCGGCCGCCCGCGATGCGGTGGCCGACAGCCGGGACCGCCGCGCCGGGTCGGCCAGCAGGTCGGACAGGGCCGTGGCCAGCTCGCGGGCGTCACCGCGGCGCACCAGCACCCCGGCCGCGCCGTCCTCGAGCACCGCGGCGAAGGCGTCCAGGTCGCTGGCGACGATCGGCGCCCCGGCGGCCATGGCCTCGATGAGGATGATCCCGAAGGACTCCCCCAGCAGGTTCGGCGCGCAGTACACGTCGACCGACCGCAGGAAGGCGCCCTTCTCCTCCTCGCTGAGGACGCCCAGCAGCGAGACGTGCGGGCGCAGGTCGTCGCCGAGCAGCTCGCGGACGTCGTCGGGATCACCCCGGCCGGCGATCAGCAGCTGCGCCCCCGGGTGCCGCCGGACGACGGTGCGCATCGCCTCCAGCAGCACCGGGAGGCCCTTGCGGGGCTCGTCGTACCGGCCGAGGAAGCCGATCGTCGGCCCGTCGACGCCGCGGGTGTGCCCCGGCAGGCACGGGCCGGTGGCGAAGGCGCCGACGTGGACCCCGTTGGGGATGATCACCGCGTCCCCGCCCAGGTGCTCGACCTGCACCCGCCGGGCGAAGTCGGAGACGGCGATCCGCCCGCTGATCCGCTCCAGCCACGGGCGGATGACCGGCCCCCACGCGGCCAGCCACTTGGACCGGATGGTGGCCGCGTGGAAGGTCGCCACGATCGGCCCCTTGGCGATCATGCACACGAGCAGGCCGGTCGACGGCGGCGCCGGGTCGTGCACGTGGACGACGTCGAAGTGCCCCTCCCGCAGCCACCGGCGTACCCGCGCGGCCGACACGGGCCCGAACTGCACGCTGGCCATCGAGCCGTTGTACGGGACGGGGACGGCGCGCCCGGCCCAGGTGACGTGCTCGGCCGGCAGCGACTCCTCGCGCTCGGCGGGGGTGAGCACCTCGACGTGGTGTCCCATCCCGCGCAGCGTCTCGGCCAGGTCGCGCACGTGGTACTGGACGCCGCCAGGGACGTCCCACTGGTAGGGGCAGACCAGCCCGATCCGCATCAGCGCGGCTCCCGGGCGACCCCGTCCGGCGCACCCGTCGGGATGTCGTCCGCCGGACCGGTCGGGACGGCGTCCGGGGTCACGTCGGGCCAGATGCGCCCGAGCACGTGCCAGTCCTCCGGCTGCGTGGCGATGCCCTCGGCGAACGCGTCGGCCACCCCCTGCATCGCCGTGGCGACCCGGTCGCGCAGCCGGCCGGGGCCGTCGACCGGCACCTCCGGGGAGAAGACCAGCCGCCAGCCGCGCGGGGTGAACTGGCAGACGGTGGGCACGAGCGGGGCACCGGTCCGCGCGGCCAGCACCGCCGCTCCCCCGGGCATGGTCGCCGGCCGGCCGAAGAACGACACCGGCACGCCGCCCGGACCGAGGTTCCGGTCGACCAGCAGGCAGGTCACGCCGCCGTCGGTCAGCCACTCGCGCAGCACCTCGGTGCTCGGCCGGGGCCCGCCGGTCAGCGGCACCACGCGCATCCCCAGCGACTCGCGGTAGTCGAGGAAGCGGCGGTAGAGGGACTCCGGGCGCAGCCGCTCGGCGACGGTCATGAACGGCCCGCCCAGGTGGTCGACGAACCAGACCCCGGCGGCGTCCCAGTTGCCGCTGTGCGGCAGCACCATCACCAGGCCGGCGCCGCGCGCGCGGGCCCGCTCCAGGTGCTCGCCGCCGACGACCTCCGTCCCGGCGACGATGCGCCCGGTGGACAGCCGCGGCAGCCGGAAGGCCTCCTGCCAGTAGCGGGCGTAGGAGCGCACCGCCCGGGTGGTGAGCTCATCGAGCTCGCCGTCGGTGAGTCGCCCACCGGTGGCGACCCCGAGGTTGGCGCGCAGCTGCCGGACGCCCCGGCCCTGCCGGCTCGCGGCCCACCGCCCGGCGGCGTCGAAGGCCCCGCGGGCCACCGGCTCGGGCAGCAGCTTCACCGCACCCCACCCGGCCGCGAAGCCCAGGTCGGTGACCCGGGCGCCGGCCCGGGCCCGCAGGCCGGGGCGGTCGGGCACCACCGACAGCCCCGACGGGGTCCCCCGGCCGGTCCCCGCCGGGGACGCGTCGCTCACGGCGCCGGCTGCCCGGACGGCGGCGTCGACGGCAGCGGCCGCCCGCGCCCCGCCCGGTGGACGGCGGCGAAGCGCTGGCCGACGGTGACGGCGCTGCCCACCAGGAGCACCCACAGCGTCACGTGCAGGGCGTACGGGATGCCCAGGCCGGTGAAGCCGGTGCCGACGAGCACCAGGATCAGCCGCTCGGTGCGCTCGACGATCCCGACGTCGCAGGCCAGGCCGACGCCCTCGGCGCGCGCCTTGACGTAGGAGGTGAGCACCCCGAGCACGAGGCAGACCAGGGCCAGCAGCACCAGCAGCCGGTTGTCGCCCTCGCCCGAGTACCACCACACCAGCGCACCGAAGACGGCGGCGTCGGCGGCGCGGTCGCCGGTGGAGTCCAGCACCGCCCCGAACAGCGAGCCGCCGCCCCGGGCGCGGGCCAGGGCGCCGTCGAGCATGTCCAGCAGCACGAACACCGTGACGGTGAACGCGCCCCAGAACAGGTGCCCGGTGGCGATCAGCCCGACCGCGCCGGCGATGGCCCCGAGCGTGCCGACGAGGGTCACGACGTCCGCGGTGACGCCGAGGCGCAGCAGCCGGGTGACCACCGGAGCCCAGAACCGGCCGACCGCGGCCCGCGCGTTGACGCCGAGCACTCAGTCCTCCCGGGGTGCAGCGGGCCCGCCCTCGGCGGGCCAGTGCTGCGCCAGCAGCGCGCGGGTCTCCCGCAGCACCTGCGGCAGCACCCGGGTGAGGCCGATGACCGGCATGAAGTTGGTGTCGCCACCCCAGCGCGGCACGGCGTGCTGGTGCAGGTGGTCGGCGATGCCGGCGCCGGCGACCGACCCCTGGTTCATGCCGATGTTGAACCCGTGCGCCCCGGACACCGCGCGCACCACCCGCATCGCCGTCTGGGTGAACCGGCCCAGCTCGGCGACCTCCGCGGGCGTCAGGTCGGTGTAGTCGGGCACGTGCCGGTACGGGACCAGCATCAGGTGGCCGGCGTTGTACGGGTACAGGTTGAGCACCGCGAAGACCAGCTCGCCGCGGGCGACGACCAGCCCCTCCTCGTCGTCCATCTGCGGGATCAGGCAGAACGGGCAGTCGTGCGCGCCCGTGGGCTTGCCCTCGCCGCGGATGTAGGCCATCCGGTACGGCGTCCACAGGTGCTCGAAGACCGTGGCCGGGCCGCCGTCGTCACTGGGGACGGCGACCCGGAAGGCCTCGGTGTTCCCGGCCCCACCCGCCGTGGTGCTCATCCGGCCACCAGCGCCTCGGCGGTCGGGTCGGTGTTGGCCCGGCCCGCCACCCACTGCGTGATCGCGGCGACCGCCTGGTCGACGGGGACGCCGTTGTGCTGGCTGCCGTCGCGGAAGCGGAAGGAGACCGCGCCGGCCTCGGCGTCGGTGGCCCCGGCGATGAGCACGAAGGGCACCTTCTGCTTGCTCGCGGTGCGGATCTTCTTCTGCATGCGGTCGTCGGAGTCGTCCACCTCCACCCGGATGCCCCGCGCGCGCAGCTGCAGCGCGACGTCGGTCAGGTAGGGCACCTGCTCGTCGGTCACCGGGATGCCGACCACCTGCACCGGCGCGAGCCAGGCGGGGAACGCACCGGCGTAGTGCTCGGTGAGGACGCCGAAGAACCGCTCGATCGAGCCGAACTTCGCCGAGTGGATCATCACCGGCTGCTGCCGGGTCCCGTCGGCGGCGCTGAACTCCAGGCCGAACCGGGCCGGCTGGTTGAAGTCGTACTGGATGGTCGACATCTGCCAGGTGCGACCGATGGCGTCGCGGGCCTGCACCGAGATCTTGGGGCCGTAGTACGCAGCGCCGCCCGGGTCGGGGACGAGCTCCAGCCCGGTCTCCCTCGCGGCGTCCTCGAGCACCTGGGTGGCGACCGCCCACTCCTCGTCCGAGCCGATGAACTTGGGCGAGTCGTCGCGGGTGGACAGCTCCAGGTAGTAGTCGTCGAGGCCGAAGTCGCGCAGCAGCCCGAGCACGAACGCCAGCAGGTGCCGGATCTCGCCCGGCGCCTGCTCCGGGGTGACGTAGCTGTGCGAGTCGTCCTGGGCGAAGCCGCGCACCCGGGTCAGGCCGTGCACCACGCCGGACTTCTCGTACCGGTACACCGACCCGAACTCGAACAGGCGCAGCGGCAGCTCGCGGTAGGACCGCCCGCGCGACTGGTAGATCAGGTTGTGCATCGGGCAGTTCATGGCCTTGAGGTAGTACTTCGAGTTGTCCAGCTCCAGGGCCGGGAACATGGTGTCCTCGTAGTACGGCAGGTGCCCGGAGGTCTCGAACAACCCGCCCTTGGAGATGTGCGGGGTGCCGACGTACTCGAAGCCCTCCTCGATGTGCCTGCGGCGGACGTAGTCCTCCATCTCCCGCTTGACCACCCCGCCCCTCGGGTGGAAGACGGGCAGGCCCGAGCCGATCTCGTCGGGGAAGCTGAACAGGTCCAGCTCGACGCCGAGGCGCCGGTGGTCGCGGCGCTCGGCCTCGGCCAGGTGCTCCAGGTACGCCTTGTGCGCCTCCTTGCTCTCCCAGGCGGTGCCGTAGACCCGCTGCAGCTGCGGGTTCTTCTCGCTGCCCCGCCAGTAGGCGGCGGCCGAGCGGGTCAGGGAGAACGCCGGGATGGCGCTGGTGCGCGGCACGTGGGGGCCGCGGCACAGGTCGGTCCAGACCCGCTCGCCGGTGCGGGCGTCGAGGTTGTCGTACATGGTCAGCTGGGCGCCGCCGACCTCGACGTCGGCGCCCTCGGCCGACTCCCCCGCTCCGCCCTTGAGCCCGATCAGCTCGAGCTTGTACGGCTCGTGCGCCAGCTCGGCCTCCGCGTCGGCGTCGCTGATCTCGCGGCGGGCGAACCGCTGCCCGGCCCGGACGATCTCCTGCATCCGCTTCTCGAGGGCCTCGAGGTCCTCGGGGGTGAAGGGCCGCTCCGGGTCGAAGTCGTAGTAGAAGCCGTTCTCCACCGGGGGGCCGATGCCCAGCCGGGTGCCCGGGAACAGGTCCTGCACCGCCTGGGCGAGCACGTGCGCGGTCGAGTGCCGGATCACCGCGCGGCCCTCGGGACTGGCCGCGGGCACCGGCTCGACCTCCGCGTCGGCGTCGGGCACCCAGGCCAGGTCCTTGAGGTCACCGGTGGCCACGTCGCGGACGACGACCGCCCCGCCGGGGCCCTTCAGCGGCACCCCGGCCTGCTTGAGCGCGTCCTGGGCCGTCGTCCCTGCCGGCACCCGGACGGGACCGACGGCGGTGGGCGAGGGCGGGGTCGACACGAGTGCGCTCCAGGGTCTTCGACGGCGGTCACGCCCGGCGGCCCGGGCGCTGCTCGACACAACGTATGCGCCGGCCACTCCGAGCCTAGTGCGCGGCGCAGGTCACCCCGAGACGATTGCCAGGCCGGCGGCGACCGCGCCGCGGCGGTCGAGGACCTCGGCGACGCGGGCCGCGGTGGCCGGGTCGGCCGGCACGACCTGCACCGCGTCACGACGGCGGTCGATCCGCAGCGGCACCGCCTCGGCCCGGCTGACGGCGAACCGGCCGTCGGCGCCGCGGGTGAAGGTGAACCGCGCCGCGACCGAGTCCTCGGTCGGGAACCCGCGGGTGGCGTGCTCGGCCAGGTGGTTGCCCAGACCGTAGGCGACCCACTCGCCGTCGATCCGCTCGAACGGCTGGACGACGTGGGCGTGGTGGCCCAGCACCAGGTCGACGTCCGGGGAGGCGAGCAGGGTGCGCACCGCCTGTTCCTGGGCCGCGGTGGGGTCGTGCTGGTACTCGCGGCAGCAGTGCAGGCTGGCCACGACGATCTCGGCGCCGGCGGCGCGGGCCCGGGCGGCGGCGGCCAGGACACCCGAGACGTCGGGCACGTCGGCGACGTCCACCGCCCACGGCCGCCCGGGCGGCAGCGGCACCCCGTTGAGGCCCGAGGTCGCCGCGACCGACGCCACCTGCACCCCGCCGGCGTCGACGACCACCGGCGCGGTGCTCTCGGCCTCGGTGCGGTGCGTGCCGGCGGAGGCGATCCCGGCCGCGTCGAGCACGTCCGAGGTGCGGACCAGGCCGTCCATGCCGTCGTCGAGCGAGTGGTTCGACGCCGTCGTGCACAGGTCGTACCCGGCGCCGGCGAGCGCCTCGACGACCTGCGGCTGGACGGCGAAGCCCGGGTACCCGCGGTAGGGCCCACCCTCCGGGGCGACCGGCGTCTCCAGGTGGCAGATCGCGAGGTCCGCCGCGCCGATCAGCGGGGCCACCGGCGCGAACACGTCGGTGAAGTCGTGGCCGCCGTCCCCGGTGGCCGCGCCGGCGACCAGCGCGCCGTCCTGGTGGACCAGCACGTCGCCGGTCGCGAGGAGGGTGACGCTGTCGGCCGCCACCGGCGTGGGGGCCGTCGACGAGGAGGCCGCCGGGGGGTGGTCCCCCGCCACGTCGTGCGCCCGGTCCTCCGCGCCGCAGCCGGCCAGCAGGAGCGCCAGGCCCAGCGCGGCCGGCGCGCCGCGGCCGGCGGTCACGCGCCCGGCTGGGGAGCGCACACCTCGACCGCGTCCCCGACGCGCACCCGTCCGGGGGTGCGCACGTCGGCGTAGACGCCCAGGCAGTGCTTCGGCGTGCGGGTGACGACGAGCTGCACCCCGCCGATCCGGAGCGTGCGGCCGACCCAGCGGCGCTCGTCCTCACCCTCGGGCAGGTCGAGCAGGACGTTGGCGCGGGGGTCGTCGGCCGAGCAGCCCTCGGGGACCTCGCCGTCCGCGGCCCGGGCGATCGCCGCCCGGCTGACCAGGTGCACCGCCGCCGCGTCGACCTGCGCCACCCCGGCCCGCTCCAGCCGCACCGGCCGCCCGAGCACCTCGGTCAGCGTGGTCGTGTCGGCCTCGGCGTCCCCGGTGGCGACGACGCCGGCCATGGCGGGGGTGCCCTTGACCGTCACCCGCTCCCCCGTGGCCGTGTCGACGACCACCCACGCGCGGTCGCCGGCCAGCCCGCCCGGACCGACCTCCGCCGCTGCGACGTCCCGCCCGCCCAGGCTCTTGACCGGGTACACCGTGAGCTGCCGGACCCTGCCCGTCTCGGTCACGACGCGACCGTACGGCCTCCGGGAACGGCGCCGTCGGGGTCGCGGCGGCGCAGCCGGCGCAGCTGGGCGTCGAGGTAGGGCCGCGCCCGCCGCTGGCCGCCCTCGCGGGCGATGGCGGCCTGCAACGCGGCGAGGACGCGTGCCAGCCGCGGGGCGTCGGCCGGCCAGCCGCGGCGTCGGCACTCCTCCAGCCAGTCGACCGGCGTGCGGTGGCCGCGCTCGGCGTTGCACCGGCGGCAGGCGGCCACCTCGTTCTCCAGCCACGACGGCCCGCCCTTGACCCGGGGGACGACGTGGTCGGTGGTGGGCGTGACCAGACCGCCGAAGCGACGGCCGCACCAGGTGCAGGTGCCGCCGTCCCGCTCGAGGACCGCCTCCAGCCGCTCGCTGCGCCCGGGCGCCCGCGACGGGGCCGGTTCGGGATCGGGCGGGGGCCGGCGCGGGGACATCTCGCCCATGGTCCCCCTCCGCGGGCGTCCGGGGGCGGAACGCCGGAGGCCCGGCCCGCTGTGCGCGGACCGGGCCTCTGCCGGGTGTGGGCGATACTGGGTTCGAACCAGTGACCTCTTCGGTGTGAACGAAGCGCTCTACCACTGAGCCAATCGCCCGTGCGCCTTATTCTGCCAGACGCTCACCGCCACAGTGGCACCCACCCCGGCACCCAGTCCGGAACGCCCATGACGTGCAGGGTGACGACCAGGACGCCGTAGACGAACGCCGCGGTCGCGAGCGCGACCGCCGTGCGCACCCACAGCGGCTGCCGGCCGAGCCAGTCGGTCCAGCGCTTGACGTGCCTCTTGGTGAACTCCAGCAGCCGCTCGGCCCAGAAGAACTCGGTGGCCAGAACGAACAGGCCGGCGATGACCGTCAGCCAACCGGGCCCGGGCAGCGGGATGGTGGCCAGCCCGAGGGCGACGATGAGGCTGCCGACCACGCCCACGCCCGCCCGGTAGGTGGAGTCGACGCTCCGGCGGGCGGCCAGCCGCCGGCGCCAGCGCGTCTCGGCCACCCGCTCCCGCAGGCTGCGGACGCCGTCCTCGTCGAAGCGCGTGCGCAGTTGCTCGGTCGTCTGGTGGTGCCGCCGCCCCCGCTTGGGGAGCGCCGCCGTCTCCGGGCCGGTCAGTTGGTCACCTCACCACGCGCGACGATGTCCGTCGGGGCCGACGGAGCCTGGCGGCCGGGCTCGAGACTGATGTCGTAGCCGTCGGGGGCGTCGAGTCCGGTCGAGCCGGAGCCTACGGCCCACAGGTCGGTCTGCGGGGAGGTCACGTCGAAGGTGCCCAGCGCCACGGCCCCGCCGTCCCGGGTGCCCCAGAGGACGTAGGTCTGCTCCTGCGCGTCGTTGACGGGCAGCCCGTGGTTGACCACCTGGACCACCCCGTTGCGGGCGACCACGGTGGCCACCGGCGCGCCGTCGTCCCCGGACAGCGGGACCACGGTCGCCCGGCCGGGGACGAGCAGTGCGTTGACCACGTCGGCCTGCCGCGCGACGGTCTCCCGGGCCTGGTCGCGGGCGTCGCTCAGGACCACGTTCCAGGTGCCGAGCGCGAGGACGGTCGCGACCGCGGCGGCGACCAGCGCGCTGGGCAGCACCCGGCGCCAGGCGGTCGGGGCCGGCGCGGCGCCGGAGGGGTCGGGCGCCGGCTCGTCGGCGGGACCCGTCACGACCCGGTCGGCGCCGCCCCGGGTGGCGTCCACGACCGGCGGCCCACCGGCCGGTGCGGGCGGTCCGGCTCCCGGCTGCCGACCGACCTGCACCGACTCCCGCACCGCGGCCCGGAGCTCCTCCCCCAGGCGGCCGGGCGGGTCGGCGGCGGGCAGGCCGCCGGCCAGGACGGCCAGGACCTCGCCGGTCTCGGCGACCGTGCCCCCGCAGCGCCGGCACCCGGGCAGGTGCGCGGCGAGGGCCGCCTCCTCCTCGGGTTCGAGCGCGTGCAGTGCCCACCCGACGGCCAGCTCGTCGAAGACCCGGTGGTCCGCACCCGACGGCGAGGCCGGACCGCTCACCGGCCCGGCCTCGGAGCCACCGCCGGGCTGCCCAGCGCACCGCCCCGGGGAGCCGCGCCGAGCACTCCTCCCAGCTGCCGCACCGCCGCGAGCACCGCGGCCTTGACCTCGGCCAGGGGCATGCCGGTGAGCGCGGCGACCTCCCGCTGGGTGTACCCGCCGTAGTAGGCCAGGGTCAGCGCCTCGCGCTCGGCGTCGGGCAGGGCCGCCAGCGCGTCGCGCACCGGATCGGGCTCGCCGCCTCCCCCGTCACCGCTCCCGGTCCCCGGTCGCCGCGCGGGCGACGGCTCCCCGTCGGGCCGGCGCCGGTGCGCCTGCCCGTGCCGGACCGCCTCGACCACCCGGAGGTGCACCAGCTCCATCAGCCAGGAGGCGACGCTGCCGGAGCCACGGTCGTACGCGCCGGGGTCCCTCCAGACGCCGAGGAAGACCTGCCGGAGCACGTCCTCGGCCGCGGCGTCCTCGGTCAGGACCCGGCGGGCCAGCGCGAGGGCCGGGCGGCTGAAGCGGTCGTAGAGCTCGCCGAAGGCATCCCGGTCCCCCGCGCGCACGCGGAACAGCAGGTCGGCGTCGCCGGGACCGCCCCCGGCCCGCCGTGCCGGACGGCTCACGCGCCCATGGTCACACGCACCGGGCGCCTCGGGGAGAGCCCCGGGGTTCAGCTCGGGCGGGAACGGGCACAGGGAGGGGACGACGCGCTCGGGAGGACTCCGGCGTGACCGCGCTCAGGGAAGGTCGTTATTGGGGACATGACCAGTCGCTCGACACCCGGGTACACCTGCCCCACCACCCTGCACCTCGTGGGGCCGCAGTCCTGGACTGAGGTGCCCGCGCAGCTCAGCTACGAGGTCAGTGACCCGTTCGCCGTCCGGATCACCTTCGGCGACAGCGGCGCCGGCGAGGAGGGCATCTCCTGGCTGGTGGGCCGCGAGCTGCTGCGGACGGGACTGGACCGTCCCGCCGGCGAGGGGGACGTGCGCCTGTGGCCGTCCCGCACCTCCGGCGACGTCCTGTACCTGCACCTGCGCGCCCCCTCCGGCGAGGCGCTCTTCGAGGCCTCCCGCGGCACGCTGGCCGGCTTCCTGCGGCTGACAGAGGGCGTGGTGCCCTTCGGCGAGGAGTCCTCCGTCCTGGAGGTGGACGACGAACTGGCGGCGCTGCTGTCCAACGGCGGCACCGATCCCTCGGGGCGCTGACCCCCGGGGGACCCCCCTTGTCGACCCCGTTCCGGCGTCGGCTACAGTTCTCTCTCGTAAGGCAACGCGGACGTGGCTCAGCTGGTAGAGCATCACCTTGCCAAGGTGAGGGTCGCGGGTTCGAATCCCGTCGTCCGCTCGGAACCTCGGGCGCTGGTCGCGAGACCGGCGCCCGTGTGCGGTGGAGTGGCCGAGAGGCGAGGCAACGGCCTGCAAAGCCGTCTACACGGGTTCAAATCCCGTCTCCACCTCTGCTCCTCGCCGGGAGCGGTGGAGCGGGCCGGCCGACAGGTCGGAACGGGCGATTGGCTCAGTGGTAGAGCGCTACCTTGACACGGTAGAGGTCACTGGTTCGAACCCAGTATCGCCCACAGCAGGACAGGCCCCCCGATCGAGCGATCGGGGGGCCTGCTGCGTTGCCGGGGCCTCGACCGCGAGGTGGCCGTGGTCCTCGCCACGGGTCGGCCCCGGCCGGCCGGGTCGTGGCGAGCTCCGGGGCTCGACGGCCGAAGCGCGCGGCGGGCACGGCGGGGGTGCGCCGTCAGCGGAGGGCGGGCACCACGCGCTCGGCCCAGAAGCGCTCGACCTGCGCCTCCAGGTCCTCGACGGTGCCGCTGTTGTCGAGGACGACGTCGGCCACCGCGCGGCGCTGCTCGTCGGTGGCCTGCGCGGCGATCCGGGCGCGGGCGTCCTCGGGGGCCAGACCCCGCTGGACCAGCCGCCGGACCCGGGTCTCCGGGTGGGCCTCCACGACGACCACGAGGTCGTAGGACGCCGCCTGGCCGGTCTCGACCAGCAGCGGGACGTCCTGCACCACGACGGCGTCCGGCGGGGCCGCGGCGACCAGTTCGGCAGCCCGCGCGCGCACCAGCGGGTGCACGATGCCGTCGAGGGTGGCGCGTGCGGCCGGGTCGGCGAAGACGATCGAGGCGAGGGCCGGCCGGTCCAGGGCGCCGTCGGCGGTGAGCACCTGCGGACCGAACGCCTCGACGACGGCGGCCAGCCCCGGCGTCCCGGGTTCGACGACCTCGCGGGCGATCCGGTCGGCGTCGACGATGCGGGCTCCCCGGGCCGCCAGCAGGCCGGCCACGGTGCTCTTCCCCGACCCGATCCCGCCCGTCAGCCCCATGCGCAGCACGTGCGGACAGTAGCCAGCACTCCGGCCACGGTCACGGACGGGTAACACCCCTCCGTCCAGCCCGGCGCGTCGCTCCAGTCACACGCGCCCCGTGGACAACAGTGACCTCGGCGATCTCCCCCCGCCGAGGAAGGCAGACCGATCATGTCCCGTCCCGCCCACGCCGCTCCCGCGTCGACCCCTGCAGCCCCCCGTCGGGGCGCCGGTCGTCACCGGCTGGACCGCCCCACCGGGGTGCGGTGCACCGACCTGCCGGCCGTGCGCGAGCGGCTCGAGCGTTCCGCCGAGCTCCGCCCCCGGAACGCGTTCATGCGCTGGCTCTCGGCGACGGCACCGACCGGTCGGCACACCTGGCAGTTCCTCGCCGCCGCCGGCGGCCGCCCGCGGACGGCGTTCGCGATCATCCTCAGCCTCTGAGGCCCGCCCCCGGGCCCCTGCCCGGGCGTACGAGGGTCGGGGAGGAGCGGATCCTCCCTCTCGCACGCCCGGGCAGGGCCCCCGGAGGGTGGCCGTCCGGACCGATCAGGCCCGGGGACGTCGTCCACGGGCTGGTCTCGTCCCTCCACGGGGATGGGAGGGACGACCGAGGCCCGGGACCCCCACGGGTCCCGGGCCTCAGCCGTTCAGCGGTTCAGCTCAGCGGAGCGAGCTCACTCCCCGCCGGCCAGCTTGGCGCGCAGAGCCGCGAGCGCCTCGTCGCTGGCCAGGGTGCCGCCGGAGGTGTCGCCCACCTCCGCGTCGCCGCTGGAGTAGTTGCCACCGGCCGCAGCCTCGGCGTCGGCCTCCTTGGCCGCCGCGATCTGCTTGCGGTGCGCCTCGAAGCGGGCCTGGGCCTCGGCGTACTGCCGCTCCCACGTCTCGCGGGCCTCCTCGTAGCCCTCGAGCCACTCCCCGGTCTCCGGGTCGAAGCCCTCCGGGTAGATGTAGTTGCCCTGCTCGTCGTACGAGGCGGCCATGCCGTAGGCAGCGGGGTCGAACTGCTCCTCGTCGCCGATGACACCCTCGTTGGCCTGCTTGAGGGATAGCGAGATGCGCCGACGGTCGAGGTCGATGTCGATGACCTTGACGAGGATCTCGTCGCCGACCTGCACGACCTGCTCCGGGATCTCCACGTGGCGCTCGGCCAGCTCGGAGATGTGCACCAGACCTTCGATGCCTTCGTCGACCCGGACGAACGCACCGAAGGGCACCAGCTTGGTGACCTTGCCGGGCACGACCTGGCCGATCTGGTGGGTGCGGGCGAACTGACGCCACGGGTCCTCCTGCGTCGCCTTCAGCGACAGGGAGACCCGCTCACGGTCCAGGTCGACGTCGAGGACCTCGACGGTGACCTCCTGGCCGACCTCGACGACCTCCGACGGGTGGTCGATGTGCTTCCAGGACAGCTCGGAGACGTGCACCAGGCCGTCGACGCCGCCCAGGTCCACGAACGCACCGAAGTTGACGATCGAGGAGACGACGCCGGTGCGGACCTGACCCTTGGCGAGCTTGTTGAGGAACTCGCTGCGGACCTCGGACTGGGTCTGCTCCAGCCACTGGCGACGGGAGAGGACGACGTTGTTGCGGTTCTTGTCCAGCTCGATGATCTTGGCCTCGAGCTCGCGCCCCACGTAGGGCTGCAGGTCGCGGACGCGGCGCATCTCGACCAGCGAGGCGGGGAGGAACCCGCGCAGGCCGATGTCGAGGATGAGACCACCCTTGACGACCTCGATGACGGTGCCGGTGACGACCTCGTCGGCTTCCTTCTTGGCCTCGATCGTGCCCCAGGCGCGCTCGTACTGAGCGCGCTTCTTGGAGAGGATCAGCCGGCCTTCCTTGTCCTCCTTCTGGAGGACGAGGGCTTCCACCTCGTCGCCGACGCTGACGACCTCGTTGGGGTCGACGTCGTGCTTGATGGAGAGTTCGCGCGAGGGGATGACGCCCTCGGTCTTGTAGCCGATGTCCAGCAGCACCTCGTCCCGGTCGACCTTGACGATGACGCCTTCAACGATGTCGCCGTCGTTGAAGTACTTGATCGTCTGGTCGATGGCGGCGAGGAAGTCCTCGGCCGTGCCGATGTCGTTGATGGCGACCTGGGGGGTGCTGTTAGGACGGACCTGGGTGGAGGTCATGTGGTCGAGTGCTCCGGACGGGGGATGCGTAGGGACAGGGAACCCGCGGCCGGGTGCCGCGGGGAGCGGGGAGAGCCGGCGCGCGCCGATCCCCGACGGGGACAGCACTGACAGACCTCTGGCGCACCCCCCATGGTACGGAGCATCGGCACCCCGGGTCCACCTGGGTGCGCGACCGGCTGCGGGCTGCCCGGCGTGTCACGATCGGCGGGTCATGCACGCGCCTCCCCCGCCCCCGCCCCTGCCGCTGGCCGCCGACGGCTACCCCGCGCCGGGTGGGGTCACCCGGCGTCCGGCCGGCGACGCCGAGTCGGTCCGGGCCAACCGGCGGTGGTGGGACGCCGCCGCCCCCGCCTACCTCGCCGAGCACGGCGAGGACCTGGGCGTCGTCGACTTCCTGTGGTGCCCCGAGGGGCTGCGGGAGAGCGAGGCGCACCTCCTGGGCGACGTCGCCGGCCGGCGCGTCCTGGAGGTCGGCTGCGGCTCGGCGCCGTGCGCGCGGTGGCTGCGCCGAGCCGGTGCCGACGTCGTCGCGCTCGACCTCTCCGCCGGCATGCTGGCCCGGGCGGCCGAGCTCAACCGCAGCTCCGGCGTCGCCGTGCCGCTGGTGCAGGCCGACGTCGGCGCGCTGCCCCTGGCCACGGCGAGCGTCGACCTCGCCTGCTCGGCGTTCGGCGGCCTGCCGTTCGTGGCCGACGTCGGGGGTGCGCTCGCTGAGGTGGCGCGGGTGCTGCGGCCGGGCGGGCGGTTCGTCGCGTCGGTGAACCACCCCATGCGCTGGCCGTTCCCCGACTCCCCCGATCCCGACGACCTGCAGGTCACCTCCTCCTACTTCGACCGCACGCCGTACGTTGAGACCGACGACGACGGCCGCGCCGTCTACGTCGAGCACCACCGGACGGTGGGTGACTGGGTGCGGGCGGTCGTGGGGGCGGGTCTGGTGCTCGACGACCTGCAGGAACCGGAGTGGACGCCGGGCCGGGTGCAGGAGTGGGGCCAGTGGTCACCGGCCCGGGGCGCGCTGGTCCCCGGGACGCTGATCCTGGTCTGCCGCCGGCCGGTCTGACGCCGCGGGGACGCCGTCCCCGCGGCGCCGCCCCAGCCCCCCTCGGCTTGCGACGGGGAGGCGGACCGGGTGGCTGCGCCGTCACCAGGTGTCGCCGTCACGCCAGTCGCAGGTCAGGCTGCCGTCGAGGTCGAGGGGCACGGCGCCGGGGAGCACGTGGACCGCCCCGTCGTCGTCCGGGGTGCGGACCGTCCCGGCCGGGCCGAGCACGGACGTCGGGCCGCGCCACCGCCGCCAGCCGCGGGCGGTGTAGAGGGCGGCGCCGTCGTCGGTCGCGCCGAGGGCGCCGAGGTCGTAGGCGCCACGGACGACGCCCTCGAGCCCGGCCATGACCGCCGACGCCACACCGGTGCGCCGGTGGGCCGCCGCGACCGCGACCGCCTCGACGTAGCCGGCGCGCAGCGCCCGGCCGCCGTGCAGGAGACGGCGCTGGACGACGGCTCCGTGACCGACCAGCTCGCCGTCGGCCCACGCCAGCGCGTGCAGCCCGCCGAGCGCGTGGTCCCAGTCCGCGTCGTCGAAGTCGCCGCCGAACGCGTCGTCGAGCAGCGCCCGCGCCGCGGCGAGGGTCCGCGCCGGCACGTGAGCGGTGTGCAGCAGCTCGACCACGGCCATCCCGGGATCCTCGCAGCCCGACCCTCGACCTGAGGTGGAGGTGAAGGCCAGGCCGGCGACTCAGTGGGCGGCGGCGTCCCAGCTGGGGCCGAAACCGACCGAGACCTCCAGGGGCACCGACAGCTCGGCGGCGCCGGCCATCTCGCGACGCACCAGCTCCTCCAGCGCCTCCTTCTCCCCCGGCGCGACCTCGAGCACGAGCTCGTCGTGCACCTGCAGCAGCATCCGGGAGCGCAGGCCCTCGGCGGCGATCGCCTCCTCCACCTTGAGCATGGCGACCTTGATGACGTCGGCCGCCGAGCCCTGGATGGGGGCGTTCAGTGCCATCCGCTCGGCCATCTCCCGTCGCTGCCGGTTGTCGCTGGTCAGGTCGGGCAGGTAGCGGCGCCGGCCCAGGGTGGTCTCGGTGTACCCGGACAGCCGGGCCTCCTCGACCACGCTGTCGAGGTAGTCGCGGATGCCGCCGAAGCGCTCGAAGTAGGCGTGCATCTGCTCGCGCGCCTCCTCGGTGGAGATGCGCAGCTGCTGGGACAGGCCGTAGGCCGACAGCCCGTACGCCAGCCCGTAGCTCATCGCCTTGATCCGCCGGCGCATCTCGGGGTCGACGTCCTCGATCGGGATGTTGAACGCCCGGGAGGCGACGAAGGAGTGCAGGTCCTCCCCCGAGGTGAAGGCCTCGATGAGCCCCTCGTCCCCGGAGAGGTGCGCCATGATCCGCATCTCGATCTGGCTGTAGTCGGCGGTCATCAGCGACTCGTAACCGGAGCCGACCACGAAGGCCTGGCGGATCCGCCGCCCCTCGGCGGTGCGGATCGGGATGTTCTGCAGGTTCGGGTCGGTCGAGGACAGCCGGCCGGTCGCGGCGATCGTCTGCCCGAACGTGGTGTGGATGCGCCCGGAGTCGTCGACCATCGGGATGAGCCCGTCGATGACGGTGCGCAGCCGGGTGACGTCCCGGTGGCGCAGCAGGTGCTCGAGGAACGGGTGACCGGTCTGCGCCAGCAGCCAGGTCAGCGCGTCGGCGTCGGTCGTGTAGCCGGACTTGATCTTCTTCGTCTTGGGCAGGCCGAGCTCGTCGAAGAGCACCGCCTGCAGCTGCTTGGGCGAACCGAGGTTCACCTCGCGGCCGATGACCGCGTAGCACTCGGCGGCCGCGGCGGCGACGCCCTCGGCGAACTCCCGCTGCAGCTCCTGCAGGAACTCCAGGTCCGCGGCGATGCCCCGGTACTCCATGGCGGCGAGGACCCGGGTCAGCGGCAGCTCGATGGCGCCGAGCAGGGCGTCCCCGCCCCGCTGGCCGAGCACCGACTCCAGGGCGTCGGAGAGGTCGTTGACCGCCATCGCCTTGAGGACGTCGGCGTGCGCGGCCTCCCGGGCGACGTCCTCCTCCGACGGGCCGAGGCCGTCGAGGGTGAGCTGGGTCTCCTCCGCCGCGACGTCCTTGAGCTCCCGGCGCAGGTACCGGACGGCGAGGTCGCCGAGGTCGAACGACCGCTGCCCGGGCAGCGCCAGGTAGGCCGCGAGCGCGGTGTCGCTGACCAGCCCGTCGAGTTCCCACCCGCGGGCCCAGATCGCCAGCAGCGGCCCCTTGACCTCGTGCACCACCTTCGGGGCGGCCGGGTCGGCGAGCCAGACGGCGAGGGCCTGCTCGTCGGCGACGTCGAGGCCGGGCCCGAGGTCGACGAAGGTGGCGCTGTCGTCGGCGGCGGCCAGCGCGATCCCGGTCAGCTCCCCGGTGCCCCGCCCCCAGGTGCCCCGGAAGATCACGCCGGTCCGGCCGGTGCGCGCGTGCTGGTCCAGCCAGCCGCCCAGGCCACCGGCCGGCACCTCGTCGACCGCGACGTCGAAGCCGCCCTCGACCTCCGGCTCGGCGCTGGTCAGCGTGGCGAACAGGCGGTCGCGCAGCACCCGGAACTGCAGGTTGTCGAAGAGGGTGTGCACCTCGTTGCGGTCCCACGCGCGGACGGCGAGGTCGGCGGGACCCAGCTCGAGGGGGACGGTGCGGTCGAGCTCGGTGAGGCGCCGGTTCTGCAGCACCGAGGCGAGGTGCTCCCGCAGCTTCTCCCCGACCTTGCCCTTGACGGTGTCGACCTGGTCGACCAGCGCGTCGAGCGAGCCGTACTCGCGCACCCACTTGGCCGCGGTCTTCTCCCCGACGCTCGGGATGCTCGGCAGGTTGTCGCTGGGGTCGCCCCGCAGGGCCGCGAAATCGGGGTACTGGACCGGCGAGAGGCCGTACTTGGCCTCCACCTCCTCGGGGGTGAACCGGGTGAGGTCGGAGACGCCCTTGCGCGGGTAGAGCACGGTGACGTGCTCGTTGACCAGCTGCAACGCGTCGCGGTCGCCGGTGGCGATCAGCACGTCCATGCCCTGCTCGACCGCCTGCACGGTCAGCGTGGCGATGACGTCGTCGGCCTCGAAGCCCTCCGCGGTGATGACCGGGACGCGCAGGGCCCCCAGCACCTCCTGGATGAGGCTCACCTGGCCGCGGAAGTCCGTGGGGCTCTCCGCGCGGTTGGCCTTGTACTCGGCGTAGATCTCGCTGCGGAAGGTCTTGCGCCCGACGTCGAAGGCGACCGCGAGGTGCGAGGGCTGCTCGTCGCGCAGGATGTTGATCAGCATCGAGGTGAAGCCGTAGACCGCGTTGGTCGGCTGGCCCGTGGTCGTGGAGAAGTTCTCCACCGGCAGCGCGAAGAAGGCGCGGTAGGCCAGGGAGTGCCCGTCGAGCAACAGCAGCCGCGGGCGCACCCCGGCAGCTGTCGGGTCGGCGGAGCGGGACGCGGGGGCGGAGACCGGAGCGGACATCGCCGTAGAGCTTATGTCCGGGCACCGACACCGCCGTCCCGACGACGGGGTCCGGCGGGGCGTCGCCCGGGCCCTGGTTACCGTGCCGGGGTGACCCTCGCCCGTCCCGACTGGCTGCCCGCCGCGTTCACCAGCCCGCTCGACGAGAAGCTGGGCATCGAGATCACCGACTACGACCCCGACCACCTGGTCGCCACCATGCCGGTCGAGGGCAACCAGCAGCCCGCGGGGCTGCTGCACGGCGGGGCCACCTGCGCGCTGGTGGAGACGGTGGGGTCCTGGGCGGCGGCGCTGGGCGCGGGCCCGGGCCGGCGGTGCGTGGGCGTCGAGCTCAACGTCAGCTACCTGCGGGCGGCGACCAGCGGGACGGTGACGGCGGTGGCGACGCCGGTCCGCCGCGGGCGCACGCTGGCCACCTTCCGCGTCGAGGTCAGCGACGAGCGGGGCCGGCCCACCGCGACGGCCCGGCTGACCTGCATGCTCTCCGACGACCGCCGCTGAGAGCCCTGACGCCCCGCCCGCCGGCGCCGGCTCAGCCCTCCGCGGCCCCCAGCGCCGGCAGCACCCGGGCGACCGGCCGGCGGCGCACCGGCGGACGCCGCGGGACCGGGATGGTCACGCCGCCGCGCTGCCAGGCGGCCAGTGAGCGGGCGAGGGTCTCGCGCGGCACGATCCGCCGGGTGGTGAGGGGCGCGAAACCCATCCGCGCGAAGAACCGCTGCCGCTCCGCCTCGTGCCCGCCCACGGCGGCCACCACGTGGTCGGCGCCCGAGTCCGCGGCGTAGGCGACGGCGGCACCCAGCAGCGCGGCTCCGGCACCGCGCCGGCGGTGCGCGCGGTGCACCACGAGGTTGTCGACGGTCACCTGCGGGACGCCGAGGACCACCGACAGGGGGTCCAGCCCGAGGATCGCCAGGCCCACGACCAGCTCGCCGGCCGCGCCGCCGTCCGGCGCGTCGGGGCCGCGCAGCACCGCGAGGGCCACCCGGTGCGAGGGGTCGGCCAGCAGGCGACGGAACCCGGTGGCCGCGGCCGCGCCCGGTGTCTGACCGGTCAGCACGCCCTCGGCGTGGGCCTCGGCCCGGTGCTGCCGCACCAGGGCGAGGACGGCGGGCAGGTCGTCGGGACGCGCCGCGCGCGTCGTGACGCGGGACCGTGAACCTGTTCCTGGCACAGGAGCCCTCCCCTGGACGGTGGCCAGAGAGTGCCCGCCCGGCGCCCGCCGGTCACGACGGCGCGCCGCCCGTGGGACGGGCGTTACAGGAGCGGCGTGTCGCGGAAAGGTCACAGCTCGCGCTGTGGACCTCAGCGGGAAACACCGCTGAGTTACGGTCCCACCCTCACTCACACGCCTAGGAGGTCGAGTGACGCACGCGCCAGGCCGTGTCCCACGACGCGGTCGCCGACTCCGAACCGCCGAGGACACCGCCGGATCCGGAGGCCGCCCGCGCCCCGGCGCCCGCCGGCGCGCCCTGGTCCGGGTCGTCCTCGTCGCCGCGTTCGGGCTGGGACTCGCCGTGTTCGTCCCCGGCGTCGCGCAGGCCGAGGGCGAGCAACTGGTCGGCACGCTCCAGACCAGCCGCAGCGGCCCGATCGAGGGCGTGGAGATGACCGTCACCACGCCCGACGGTCGGGAGGTCGACTCCGTCGAGACCGACGAGCAGGGCCGTTGGGAGGTCGACCTGCCCGGCCCCGGCGAGTACGTCGTCACCCTCGAGGCCGACGACCTGCCCGAGGGCGTGGTGCTCGCCGGCGAGGACAGCCGCACCGTCACCGTCGAGGAGGGCCGCCGGCAGGCGGCGATCATCGGCCTCAACGACGGCAGCCGGGAGGGCGGCGGCGGCACGGTCCGCGCCGTCCAGCTGCTCGTCGACGGCCTCCGCTTCGGCCTGCTCATCGCCATGTGCGCCGTCGGCCTGTCGCTCATCTTCGGGACGACGGGGCTGACGAACTTCGCCCACGGCGAGCTGGTCACGATCGGCGCGGTGGCCGCCTACTTCATCAACGTGCAGGGTGGCGTCCCGCTCATCCCGGCGGCGCTGATAGCGATGCTCGTGGGAGCCGCCGTCGGCGCACTGAACGAGCTCGGGATCTGGCGGCCGCTGCGCCGGCGCGGCACCGGCCTCATCGCGGCGCTGGTCGTCTCGATCGGCCTGTCGCTGCTGCTGCGGTACCTGATCCAGCTGGTCTACGGCGGTCGTTCCAACGCCTACCAGGGCGTCGGCGGCGGCCGGGCCGTGGACTACGGCCTGTTCCGCATGAGCAATGCCGACCTGACCTCGGTGGTCATCTCGATCGTCGTGCTGGTCCTGGTCGCGCTGATGCTGCAGCGCACGAAGATCGGCAAGGCGATGCGCGCGGTCGCCGACAACCGGGACCTCGCGGCCTCCTCCGGCATCGACGTCAACCGGGTGATCCTCGTGGTCTGGATGATGGGCGGCGCGCTCGCCGCCCTCGGCGGGGTGCTGCTGGGCCTGTCCGACCAGGTGCAGTGGGACATGGGCTTCCGCCTCCTGCTGCTCATGTTCGCCGGCGTCACCCTGGGCGGGCTCGGGACCGCCTACGGCGCGCTCCTGGGCAGCCTCGTCGTCGGCGTGTTCGTCCAGATGTCGACCCTCGTCATCCCCAACGACGTCAAGTACGTCGGCGGGCTGCTGCTGCTGATCGTCATCCTCGTCATCCGGCCCCAGGGGATCCTGGGCAGCCGCGTCCGGGTGGGCTGAGCCATGAGTGAAGTCATCGACGCCCTCGCGGTAGCCGGCAAGGCGGCGCTGGGGTTCCAGGCCATCTTCTTCGTCCTGCTGGCCGTCGGCATCAACGTGCAGTTCGGCTACACCGGCCTGCTCAACTTCGGGCAGATCGCCTTCGCGATGCTCGGCGGGTTCGGCATCGCCATCTCCGTCACCAAGTGGGGGCTCGACTTCTGGGTCGGGGTGGCCGTCGGCCTGCTCGCCGCGGTCGTGCTCTCCCTGCTGCTCGGACTGCCGACGCTGCGGCTACGGGCCGACTACCTGGCGATCGTCACCATCGCCGCGGCCGAGGGGCTGCGGCTGGTGTTCCGGTCGGTGTCGGCCACGCCGCTCACCAACGGCACGCGCGGCATCTCGGCCTTCAACGGCGACTTCCTGGCGCTCGCGCCGTGGACCACCAACGAGCGCTACCGCATCCTCGGCACGAGCTGGTCCGGTGGCGAGCTGTGGGTGGCCTTCGTCGGCTGGCTGCTCGTGGCGCTGTCCTGCCTGCTGATCTGGGCGCTCATGCGCAGCCCGTGGGGTCGGGTCGTCCGTTCCATCCGGGAGGACGAGGACGCCGTCCGAGCGCTGGGCAAGAACGTCTACGTCTACAAGATGCAGGCGCTGGTCCTCGGCGGCATCCTCGGCGCCCTCGGCGGCATGGTCTACGCCGTCGGGACCGGCTCGGCCATCCCGGACCAGTACCAGAACGCCAACACCTTCCTGGCCTACGCCGCGCTCATCCTGGGCGGTGCGGCGCGGGTGCTCGGCCCGGTGATCGGCGGCATGATCCTGTTGTTCATCCTGCAGTTCGCCGACGCCGGCCTGCGGGCGCTGATCGAGAACGGGGTCATCCCCGAGGGCCTGCTGACCTCCACGGACGTGGCCCAGATCCGGTTCGTCCTGGTGGGTCTCGGGCTCATGCTGTTGCTGGTCTTCCGGCCACAGGGGATCTTCGGTGACCGACGAGAGGTGATGCTCGATGCCCGCTGACCCCACGTCCGAGGAGCCGGGTCGCACGGAGCCGGCCGCGTCCGGCGCGCACGCCGCCCCGGTGGACGCCGGCGGCGCCGTCCCGCGGCGGCTGGCCCAGGCCGCCCTGCGCGACGTCCCCTGGGAGGTCGGCGTCGCCAAGCCCGACCCGGTCGTCGTCGTGGACGGCGTGACCCGGCAGTTCGGCGGGCTCACCGCGGTGTCGGTCGACCACCTGGAGGTCCAGCGGGGTGGCATCACCGGCCTGATCGGCCCCAACGGGGCCGGGAAGACCACGCTGTTCAACCTGCTGACCGGGTTCGACCAGCCCAACAGCGGCAGCTGGACCTTCGACGGCCGGTCGCTGTCGAACCTGCCGCCGCACAAGGTGGCCCGGCTCGGCGTCGTCCGCACCTTCCAGCTCACCAAGGCGCTGTCCCGGCTCACCGTGCTGCAGAACATGCTGCTGGGCGCCCAGGGCCAGAAGGGCGAGAGCTTCCTCGGCGCGCTGTGGCCGGGGGCCTGGCGGTCCCAGGAGCGGGCCAACACCGAGCGGGCGCTGGAGCTGCTCGCCCGGTTCAAGCTCGACGCCAAGAAGGACGACTTCGCCGGCACCCTCTCCGGCGGGCAGCGCAAGCTGCTGGAGATGGCCCGGGCGCTGATGAGCGACCCGAAGGTGGTGATGCTCGACGAGCCGATGGCCGGGGTGAACCCCGCGCTGACCCAGAGCCTGCTCGGGCACGTCAAGGACCTCCGCGAGGAGGGCATGACGGTGATCTTCGTCGAGCACGACATGGACGTCGTCCGCGACATCAGCGACTGGGTCGTCGTGATGGCGGCCGGTCGGGTGATCGCCGAGGGACCGCCGGAGTCGATCAGCCAGAACCAGGCCGTCGTGGACGCGTACCTGGGCGCCCACCACGACGCGCCGCTCACCGTCGAGGAGGAGGACCGCGTCCTCGCCCAGGCCGAGCGTGCGATCGCCCGCGAGGAGCACGTCGACGGCGGCGACGTCTTCAGTTCCGACGTCCCGCCCGAGGAGAGGACCGACCGATGAGCGACCCCCTGTTCGAGGTCGACGAGTCCGGTGAGGACCTCACCCGCGCCGACCAGGCCGCCTCGTCGACGACGGAGCTCTCCCCAGCGGAGAAGGCGGCCACCCGCGAGGAGCACCTCCGCCTGGCCGAGGGTGCCCTCGTCCGCGCCGACGACCTCGTCGCCGGCTACGTGCCGGGCGTCAACATCCTGCGGGGCTGCGACTTCTACCTGCAGGACGGCGAGCTCGTCGGCATCATCGGCCCCAACGGGGCCGGCAAGTCGACCCTGCTGAAGACGCTGTTCGGGCTCATCCCGGTCCGGTCGGGGGCGGTCACGCTGCGCGGGGAGGACATCACCTCCGCTCCCGCCCACCGGCTGGTCTCCCTCGGCGTCGGGTACGTGCCGCAGAACAACAACGTGTTCCCCTCGCTCACCATCGAGGAGAACATGCAGATGGGCGTCTACCTGCGGCCGAAGACGTTCAAGGAGCGGTTCGACTACGTCATCGACCTGTTCCCGCTGCTCGGCGAACGGCGCAAGGGCAAGGCCGGCGCGCTCTCCGGCGGCGAGCGGCAGATGGTCGCCATGGGCCGGGCGCTGATGATGGACCCGTCGGTGCTGCTGCTCGACGAGCCCTCGGCCGGCCTGTCGCCCGCGTACCAGGACGAGGTGTTCATCCGGTGCCGCCGGATCAACGCCACCGGCGTGTCGATCATCATGGTCGAGCAGAACGCCCGGCGCTGCCTGCAGATCTGCGACCGCGGCTACGTCCTCGACCAGGGCCGCAACGCCTACACCGACACGGGCAACGCCCTGATGACCGACCCCAAGGTCATCGAGCTCTACCTGGGCACCCTCGCCAAGGCGCACTGAGGCAGGAGCCCGCCCGCCCCCTCGCGTGCTCGGGGCAGGCCCGGGACGAGGTCGCTCCGTAGGCCACGGCCCCGACGACGGCGCCGGACCCACCTCGGTCCGGCGCCGTCGTCGTCGGTGGGCACGCACCCGGCCCGGGTACCGGCCCGGCATGAACTGGACGTGGAACCTGCGGTCCCGCGACGGCGGGATGAACGGCCTCGAGTTCGCCCGCGCCACCACCGCCGGCGGCTTCTCCCGCGTGCTGGTGCACGCCGCGCCGGCCCACCTGCAGGTCGAGGTGGTCGCCGAGGACGACGGTCTGGTCGTGCGTGGGGACGCCGACCGGGACGGCGACTACTCCCCCATCACGCTGCTCCGGCTCGAGGGCGGGTCCCTGACCCGCAGCGAGGTGTGGCCCGGCCCCGAGCTGCTCGGCCTGCCGGTGCTCCTGCCCGGCGGCGAGGTCGGCGTCCTGACCGCCTGGGAGCACGCCGCCGACCGCAGCTGGTGGCGGTGGTCGGTCGAGTTCTCCAACCACACCGGCCGGCCCGCCGACTGGCAGCCGCCCGGGCAGCGCCTGCAGCGCTGAGCGGCCCCGGACAGCCGGCCCCGGACAGCACGGTGGCCCGGCACCGCCGCGCGGTGCCGGGCCACTGTGGGTGGCGCCCCCGGTTCGTCAGTGACGACCCGGGGTGGGTGGGTCAGCGAGCCGGGCCGATGCCGTTCGCGTTCAGACCCTCGATGATCCGGGAGGACTCGTCGAACCCGATGACCACGATGGCGTCGGGGTTGAAGTCGACCATCTGCTGGACCTCGGAGTCGAAGTTCGCCGCCTGCGGGTCGTAGATGATCGACCGGATGTCGTCCTCGGCGAGGCCGGCGGCCTGCAGGTTGTTGGCGACGTTCTCCGCCAACCCGGTGCCGTACGGGTCGTTGAGGGCGAGGATGCCGACCGTGTTGTTGCCGTCCTCGATGATGAGGTCGGCCAGCGCCTCGGCCTGCAGGGTGTCCGGCGGGGCGGTGCGGAAGTACAGCCCGTTGTCGTTGTACGTCGTGAACTGGTCCGACGTGTTGGCCGGCGAGAACTGCAGGACGCCCGCGCCGGTGATCGTGTCGATGACCGTGAGGCTCACGCCCGAGGACGCCGCACCGATGATCGCGTTGGCACCGGCCTGGAGCAGCGCGTCCACCGACTGCGTCGCGATGTCGGTGGTGGTGTCACCCGAGTCGCGCTGGATGAGCTGCACCTGCTGGCCGAGCACGCCGCCGGCAGCGTTGATGTCGTTGACCGCGAGCTGGGCGCCGGCGATCTCCGGCGGGCCGAGGAAGGCCAGGTTGCCGGTCTGCGGCAGCAGGGTGCCGATGATCAGCGGCGTCGGCGAGGTGGTGCCGGCCGGCGCGGGGGCCGGGCCCTCGTCGGTGGTGGCGTTCGCCTCGTCACCGGGGATGACGTAGCGCGTGGCGCTGTCGTCGATCCGGTTGTCCTCGCCGAACTGCTGGATGCCGATGCTCGCCTGGGCGGGCTCGCCGGCGTCGGTGAAGCTCAGCGGGCCGGACTGGCCGTCGTAGTCGGGGTTTCCGCCGCCGTTGACGGTCTCCAGGCACGAGGTGAAGTCCTCGCACTTGTCGCCGCCGACGGTGACACCGTTGACGTAGGCCTTGAAGACGTTGGCGTCGGTGGTGCCGGCCATCTGCGCGGCGAGCGCGGTGATGACGATGGCGTCGTAGGTCTCACCGGCGTAGTTGAAGTCGACGAGGTCGGGGTTGATCTCGAGCAGCCGGTCGCGGAACTCGCCGGACAGCTCGGTCAGGGGCAGGGTCCCCTTCATGCCGACGAGGGACCCCTGCTCCTCGAGGCGCTCGCCGAGGGCGTTGCCCATGTTGCCGTCGGACCCGTAGACGTTGACCTGCTTCTCGCCACCGCCGTCGCCTCCGCCGGTGCCGCCCTCCTCCTCGCCGCCGCCGCAGGCGGTCAGGACGAGCAGGGCCGCAGCGCTGATGGCGGCGCTCCGGGCGAGGATGCCTGTGCGCATCAAACAACTCCCACTGTGGTGTCGGTCGTGCACTCGGCCAGCCCGTGGCGGGGTGGCCTGGTCAGTGGGGGGAAGGTAGCTGCCGGATCCGGGCCCGGACGGAGGGTCGGCCGGACCGTGATGAGGTCGTGACCTGCCGGCTCCCGCTCGGACACACAGCGCACACGCCGCGCCTCACGCGGCGACGCAGGTCACTCCGTCGGGGCCTCGGCCTCCTGCGGCTCGAGGATGCGCTGGGCGAGGGCCTTCATCGACGTCCGCTCGTTCATCGCCGTCCGCTGGATGAAGCGGAACGCCTCCGCCTCCGTCATGCCCTGCTCGGACATGAGCACGCCCTTGGCCCGCTCGACGACCTTCCGGGTCTCCAGCCGCTCCTCGAGCGTCCGCACCTCGCCGTCGAGAGCGGCCATCTCGGCGAACCGCGCCCGGGCCACCTCGATCGCCGGCACGAGGTCGTTCTTGGAGAACGGCTTCACCAGGTAGGCCATGGCACCGGCGTCCCGCGCCCGCTCCACCAGCTCCCGCTGGCTGAACGCGGTGAGGACGATGACCGGTGCCACCCGGGCGGTGGCGATCTGCTCGGCCGCCGACAGGCCGTCGAGCACCGGCATCTGGATGTCGAGGATGACGAGGTCCGGCCGCAGCTCGGTGGCGCGGTCGACGGCCTGCTGGCCGTCGCCGACCTCGGCCACGACGGTGTACCCCTCCTCCTCGAGCATCTCCTTGAGGTCGAGGCGGATGAGCGCCTCGTCCTCCGCGATGAGGACCCGGATCGACTCGCTGCTCACGCGCGGGAGCCTAGCGATGCCGGAGGGTCGGCGACGGGCAGCTAGGCTGCTCGGGCAGCCGGACCCGACCACCGGCGAGCCCCCGTACCCCAATCGGCAGAGGGAGCGGATTCAAAACCCGCGCAGTGTGCGTTCGAGTCGCACCGGGGGCACTCCGGCACCGCGGTCCTCGGGACCGCCGCGTGCCGTGCCGGCCGGTGGAGCGCCGGCCCACCGGCCCTCGCCGCGGAGGCCTCCGGCGCCCCACTCGCAGGGACACCTCGCACGGCCCGCGGACGGCGGCCATACGGTGGCACCGTGAGCTCGCCGACGCCGCCGCACATGACCCCCGAGCAGTTCCGGCAGCACGGGCACGAGGTCGTCGACTGGATCGCCGACTACTGGACCCGCATCGCCACGTTCCCGGTCCGCTCCCCCGCCGCGCCCGGGGACGTCCGCGAGTCCCTGCCCGCCGCGCCGCCGGAGCACGGCGAGCCGTTCTCGGCTGTCCTCGGTGACCTGGAGCGCGTCGTCCTGCCCGGCGTCACGCACTGGCAGCACCCCGGCTTCCTCGGCTACTTCCCCGCCAACACCTCCGGCCCCTCGGTGCTGGGCGACCTCGTGTCCTCGGGCCTCGGCGTGCAGGGGATGTCGTGGGTGACCAGCCCCGCGGCCACCGAGCTCGAGCAGCACGTCCTGGACTGGTTCGCCGGGCTGTTGGGCCTGCCGTCCTCCTTCCGCTCCACCGGCACCGGCGGCGGCGTGGTCCAGGACAGCAGCTCCGGAGCCAACCTGGTCGCCCTGCTGGCCGCGCTGCACCGGGCCAGCGGCGGCGGCACGGTCCGCGACGGGGTGCGCCCCGAGGAGTACACGGTCTACGTCTCCTCGGAGACGCACTCGTCGATGGAGAAGGCGGTGCGCGTGGCCGGCCTGGGCACCGACGCCGTCCGCATCGTGGAGGTCGACGGTGACCTCGCGATGCGCCCCGCCGCCCTCGCCGCCCGCCTGGAGCGCGACACCGCCCGCGGCTTCCGTCCCGTCCTGGTGTGCGCCACGGTGGGGACGACGTCCACCACCGCCGTCGACCCGCTGGCCGCACTCGGGCCGATCTGCCAGCGGTACGGCGTCTGGCTGCACGTGGACGCCGCCTACGCGGGCGTCAGCGCCGTCGTCCCGGAGCTCCGGGAGCTGCAGGCCGGCGTCGAGTGGGCCGACAGCTACACCACCGACGCGCACAAGTGGCTGCTCACCGGCTTCGACGCGACGCTGTTCTGGGTCGCCGACCGCGCCGCGCTGACCGGGGCGCTGTCGATCCTGCCGGAGTACCTCCGCAACGCCGCCACGGACGCCGGCAGCGTCGTCGACTACCGCGACTGGCAGATCGAGCTGGGCCGCCGCTTCCGCGCCCTCAAGCTGTGGTTCGTCCTGCGCTGGTACGGCGCGGAGGGGCTGCGCGCGCACATCCGCTCCGGGGTGGCGCTGGCCCAGGAGCTGGCCGCCTGGGCCGAGGCCGACGACCGCTTCGACGTCGTCACCCGGCACCCGCTGTCCCTGGTCTGCCTGCGTCCCCGGTGGCCCGCCGAGGTCGACGCCGACGTCGCGACGATGACCCTGCTGGAGCGGCTCAACGACGGCGGCGAGGTCTTCCTGACCCACACCACCGTCCGCGGGCAGGTGGTGCTGCGGGTGGCGATCGGCGCGCCCACCACGACCCGCGCGCACGTCGAGCGGGCCTGGGCCCTGCTGTGCGAGGGCCACGACTGGCTCGCCGCCGACTTCGCCGAGTCCGCCGCCGAGCGGGCGCGCGCCGAGGCCGAGCGCCGGGCGGCCGAGCAGGCGGCCGCGGCGGCCCGCACGTCCGCCGAGGTCCTCCCCGAGGTCCCCGCCGCCCAGGACGAGACCGCCGCCCAGGCGGCCGCCCAGCAGTCGCTGACGGTCAGCCCCGAGGACGGCACCGGCCCGGACGACACGTCCCCCGAGGACGGCACCGCGGTGGAGGACGGCACCGGTCCGGAACCGGCCGCCGCGCTGCCGGAGGCGGACGTCGCCGCGGAGGTCGACGAGGGGCCCGAGGACGCCGCGGCCGTGGTGGCCGCGGCCGGCACCGACGACGCCGCGGGCGTCCGGGGCACCGGGTCCTGAGCCGCCGGGGTCAGCGCCCGACGGCGCGCAGCAGCCCCTCCTGGGCGACGGTCGCCACGTGCGTGCCGTCGGCCGACCAGATGCGGCCGAAGCACAGCGCCCGCCCCCCGGAGGCGGCGGGGCTGTCGGTCTCGTAGAGGAACCAGTCGTCGGCGCGGACCGGTGCGTGGAACCACACGGCGTGGTCCAGGCTGGCGCCGGCGTAGCGGTCCTGCCACCCGCCGACGCGGACCAGCCCGGCACCGAGCAGCGTGAGGTCGCTGGCGAACGTGAGCGCGGCCGCGTGGACGGCGGCGTCCTCGGGGAGCCGCCCGGCGACGCGCATCCAGACCCGCGTCGGCGGCTCCTTGACCTGCCCGTCGAACGGGTCCTCGAACAGCCGCTGCTCGACGGCCCGGCTGATCTCCATCGCCGCGGACCCCTCCTTGCCGTGGCGGGCGGCGAGGTCGGCCAGTGCCGGCAGCTCCTCGGGCGCGGGCACCGCCGGCATCGGCAGCGAGTGCTCGACGACGGCCGGCTCCCCGGCGTGGAAGTCGGCGGTCAGCGCGAAGATGGCGACGTCCTCGCCCCGGCGCCGCTGGCAGCCGATCACCCGGCGGGTGGTGAACGACCGCCCGTCACGGATCCGGTCGACGGTGTAGCGGATCTCCTCGTGCGGGTCACCGGGTCGCAGGAAGTAGGCGTGCAGCGAGTGCACGTCGCGGCCCCCCGGCACCGTGCGCCCGGCCGCCATCAGGGCCTGCCCGGCGACCTGCCCACCGAAGATGCGCTGCAGGCGCGTGGTGGGCGTCTGCCCGACGAGGACATCGGGCTCCCGCTCCTCGAGGTCGAGCACCTGCAGGAGAGCGGCGGCCTGGCTGTCGCCGTCCCCCGCCGGGGCGCTCATGAGTCGGTACCCACCTCGTGGACCCGGATGAGGTTGGTCGAGCCGACGGTGTTGGGCGGGCTGCCGGCGACGACGACGACCCGGTCGCCCTCCTTGAGGCGGCCGATGGACAGCAGGGAGAAGTCCACCTGCCGGACCATGTCGTCGGTGTGCTGCACCTCGGGCACGAGGAAGGTCTCCACGCCCCAGGACAGCGCCAGCTGACTGCGGACCCGGGCGTCGACGGTGAAGGCCAGCAGCGGCTGCCGCGGGTGCAGCGCGGCCAGGCGGCGGGCGGTGTCCCCGGTCTGCGTGAAGGTGGCCAGGGCCTTGACGGCGAGGGTCTCGCCGACGTCCTTGGCCGCGCGCACGATGGCGCCCGAGCGCGACCGGGAGATGCGCACCAGGTCCGGGACGGCGGTGTCGGCGCTCTCGACGGCGTCGATGATCCGCTCCATCGTGCGGACGGCGGCGATCGGGTACCGGCCGACCGAGGTCTCCCCCGACAGCATGACCGCGTCGGCCCCGTCGAGGACGGCGTTGGCGACGTCGGAGGCCTCGGCGCGGGTGGGCCGCGAGGAGCTGATCATCGACTCGAGCATCTGGGTGGCCACGATGACCGGCTTGTTGCGCTCGCGGGCGGCCTGCACCGCGCGCTTCTGCACCAGCGGCACCTGCTCCAGCGGCAGCTCCACGCCGAGGTCACCGCGGGCAACCATGACGCCGTCGAAGGCCTCGACGATCGCCTCGAGGTTCTCCACCGCCTCGGGCTTCTCCAGCTTGGCGATGACGGGGACGTAGACGTCCTCCTGCCGCATGATGTCGCGGACCAGCTCGACGTCGCGCGGGGACCGCACGAACGACAGGGCGATGAAGTCCACGCCCAGGTGCAGCGCGAAGCGGAGGTCCTCCTCGTCCTTGTCCGACAGCGCGGGCACGCTGACCGCCACGCCGGGCAGCGAGAGGCCCTTGTTGTTGGACACCTCCCCGCCCTCGACGACCAGGCACCAGACGTCGGGGCCGTCGACGCCGACGACCGAGAGCGCCAGCTTGCCGTCGTCCACCAGCAGGCGGTCGCCCACGCGGGCGTCGGCGGCCAGGCCCTTGTAGGTGGTGGAGACCCGCTCGGCGGTGCCCTCGACGTCGTCGACGGTGACGCACACCCGGCTGCCGGTGGGCCACACGACCGGGCCGTCGGAGAAGGTGCCCAGGCGGATCTTGGGGCCCTGGAGGTCGGCGAGGACGGCGACGGCGTGCCCGGTGCGGTCCGACGCCTCGCGCACGAGGTGGTAGGCCTTCTCGTGGTCGGCGTGCGCGCCGTGACTGAAGTTCAACCGGGCGACGTCCATCCCGGACTCGACGAGGGCGGTGACCTGCTCCAGCGAACCGGTCGCCGGCCCCAGGGTGCAGACGATCTTGGCGCGACGCGACATGACCCAAACGCTATCCGGCTCGGGGCGGCTATGTAGGGAGGACCCCTGTGAGCGCTCACATCCGGCTCCGGATGCGCGGAGGACCCCGCCCCCTCACCCGTCGCAGACCCGGGGCGAGCCTGTGACGGGGAGGGGGACCGGGTCCTCCTACGAGGGGCCCGAGGGAGGGGTCCTCAGCGCAGCGCCACCGCGGTGGGCGTCACCGGCCGCGGCAGCATCGACGCCCCGGTCAGCCAGGTGTCGACGGCGCCGGCCGCGGCGCGCCCCTCGGCGATCGCCCACACGATCAGCGACTGGCCGCGGCCCATGTCGCCGGCGACGAAGACGCCGGGCACGGTGGACATGAACTCGCCGTCGCGGGCGATGTTGCCCCGCCCGTCGACCTCGACACCGAGGGCGTCGACCAGGCCGGCGCGCTGGGCACCGGTGAACCCCATGGCGAGGAACACCAGGTCGGCGGGCAGCTCGCGCTCGGTGCCCTCGACCTTCTGGAACCGGCCGTCGACCCGCTCCACCTCGTGCAGCAGCAGTGCTCGCACGTTGCCCGCGTCGTCACCGAGGAAGCGCTCGGTGTTCACGCTGTAGAGCCGCTCGCCACCCTCCTCGTGCGCGCTGGAGACGCGCATGATCATGGGATAGGTCGGCCAGGGGTTGCTGGCCTGGTCCCGGCGGTCCGGCGGCGCCGGCATGATCTCCAGCTGGGTCACCGAGGCCGCGCCCTGGCGGTGGGCGGTGCCCAGGCAGTCCGCGCCGGTGTCGCCGCCACCGATGATCACGACGTGCTTGCCGTGGGCGTTGATCGGCGGGTCGTCGAGCTCACCGAGGGCCTGCCGGTTGCCGAGGGGCAGGTACTCCATGGCCAGGTGGATGCCCGAGAGCTCCCGGCCCGGGGCCGGGAGGTCGCGGCCCATGGTGGCGCCACCGGCGAGGACCACGGCGTCGTACTCGGCCCGCAGCTGCTCGGCCGACGGGTCGCCGGCGCCGCTGCCCCCGACCTCGACGCCGGTGACGAACCGGGTGCCCTCGGCCCGCATCTGGTCCAGCCGCCGGTCGAGGACGGCCTTCTCCATCTTGAACTCGGGGATGCCGTAGCGCAGCAGCCCGCCGACCCGGTCCGCCCGCTCGTACACGGTCACGTCGTGGCCGGCGCGGGTCAGCTGCTGGGCGGCGGCCAGACCGGCCGGGCCCGAGCCGATGACGGCGACCTTCTTGCCGGTGTGCTCCTGCGGCGGCACCGGCTTGACCAGGTCGCGCTGGAACGCCTGGTCGATGATCTCCCACTCGATCTGCTTGATCGTGACCGGCGACTCCTGCAGGTTCAGGACGCAGGAGCCCTCGCACGGCGCGGGGCACAGCTTCCCGGTGAACTCCGGGAAGTTGTTGGTCGCGTGCAGCCGCTCGATCGCCTCGGTCCAGTCGTCGCGGCGGGCGAGGTCGTTCCACTCCGGGATCAGGTTGCCCAGCGGGCAGCCGTGGTGGCAGAACGGGATGCCGCAGTCCATGCAGCGCGCCGCCTGCTGGCGGACCGCCGCCACGGGGAAGACCGCGTCCTCACCGTTCTGCCGGGAGAGGTAGACGTCCTTCCAGTCCAGGATCCGGATGTCGACCGGACGCCGCGGCGGCAGCGCCCGCTCGTGCTTGAGGAAACCCGTCGAGTCAGCCACGTGTGGCCTCCATGAGCTCAGGTCGGGACGAGTGGCAGGGGCGGGGGCGCGGCTCAGCCACGAGCTGCCTCCATGAGTGCGCGATCGACGTCGGTACCGGCGGCCTCGGCGGCGCGCCGGGCCTCGACCGCGCGACGGTAGTCACGCGGCATGATCACGCTGAAGCGCTCGGACCAGCGTCCCCAGTCGGCCAGCAGCGCCGAGGCCACCGGCGACTCGGTGTCGGTCGCGTAGCGGACCAGCACGTCGCGCAGCCACTGGGCGTTCTCGCCGTCCAGCGGCTCGACGTCCACCATCTCGCCGTTGACCCGGTGGCGGGCCAGGTCGAGCACGTAGCCGATGCCGCCGGACATGCCGGCCGCGATGTTGCGCCCGGTCGGGCCGAGGATCACCGCGCGCCCGCCGGTCATGTACTCCAGCGCGTGGTCGCCCACGCCCTCGACGACGGCCAGCGCGCCGGAGTTGCGCACGCAGAACCGCTCGCCGACCCGGCCGCGCAGGAAGATCTCCCCCGCGGTGGCGCCGTAGCCGATGACGTTGCCGGCGATGACGTTGTCCTCGGCGGCGAAGGTGGCCTCCCGCGCGGGCCGGACGACGACCCGCCCGCCCGACAGGCCCTTGCCGACGTAGTCGTTGGCGTCACCCAGCAGCCGCATGGTGATGCCCCGCGGCACGAAGGCGCCGAAGGACTGGCCGGCCGACCCGGTGAAGGTCAGGTCGATCGTGCCGTCGGGCAGCCCCTCGCCGCCGAAGCGCCGGGTGACCATCGAGCCGAGCATCGTGCCGACGGTGCGGTTGACGTTGCGGACCGGCAGCTCGAGGCTCACCGGCCGCGCGTCGAACAGCGCGCCCTCGCACAGCTGGATGAGGGTCTGGTCCAGCGCGACGTCCAGGCCGTGGTCCTGCTCCCGCACCCGGTGCCGGGAGGCGCCCTCGGGCAGCTCCGGCACGGCGAGCACCGGGGTGAGGTCCAGCCCCGCGGCCTTCCAGTGGTCCACCGCCTTGCGGGTGTCGAGCAGCTCTGCGTGACCGATGGCCTCGTCGAGGGAGCGGAAGCCCAGCTCGGCCAGGTACTGGCGGACCTGCTCGGCGAGGAACTCGAAGAACGTGACCACGAACTCCGGCCGCCCGGTGAACCGCTTGCGCAGCTCCGGGTTCTGGGTGGCGACGCCGACCGGGCAGGTGTCCAGGTGGCAGACGCGCATCATCACGCAGCCGGAGACGACCAGCGGAGCGGTGGCGAAGCCGTACTCCTCGGCGCCCAGCAGCGCGGCGATGACGACGTCGCGGCCGGTCTTCATCTGCCCGTCGCACTGCACGACGATGCGGTCGCGCAGGCCGTTGGCCAGCAGCGTCTGCTGCGTCTCGGCCAGGCCCAGCTCCCACGGCGAGCCGGCGTGCTTGAGGGAGGTCAGCGGCGCCGCGCCGGTGCCGCCGTCGTGCCCGGAGATCAGGACGACGTCGGCGTGGGCCTTGCTCACCCCGGCCGCGACCGTCCCGACCCCGACCTCGCTGACCAGCTTGACGTGGACCCGCGCCTCGTTGTTGGCGTTCTTCAGGTCGTGGATCAGCTGCTTGAGGTCCTCGATCGAGTAGATGTCGTGGTGCGGCGGCGGGCTGATCAGGCCGACGCCCGGCGTCGAGTGCCGGGTGCGGGCCACCCACGGGTAGACCTTCTGGCCGGGCAGCTGACCGCCCTCGCCGGGCTTGGCGCCCTGGGCCATCTTGATCTGGATGTCGTCGGCGTTGACCAGGTACTCGCTGGTGACGCCGAACCGGCCGCTGGCCACCTGCTTGATCGCCGAGCGGCGCAGGTCGCCGTTCGGGTCGGGCACGAAGCGGTCGGGGTCCTCGCCGCCCTCACCGGTGTTGGACTTGCCGCCCAGCCGGTTCATGGCGATCGCGAGGGTCTCGTGCGCCTCCTGCGAGATCGAGCCGTAGCTCATGGCGCCGGTGGAGAACCGCCTGACGATCGCGCTGACCGGCTCGACCTCCTCCAGCGGCACCGGGGGGCGCACGCCGGTGCGCAGCGTGAACAGCCCGCGCAGCGTCGCGGCGTCCTCGGAGAGCTGGTCGACGGTCTTCGTGTACTTCTCGAAGACCTCGTACTGGCGCGACCGGGTGGCGTGCTGGAGCAGGAACACCGTCTCGGGGTTGAACAGGTGCACCTCCCCCTCGCGGCGCCACTGGTACTCGCCGCCGGTCTCCAGGCGCCGGTGGGCGCGCTCGGTGGGGTTCTCCGGGTAGGCCCGGCGGTGGCGCATGGCCACCTCCTCGGCGAGGACGTCGATGCCGACACCGCCCAGCGGGCAGGAGGTGCCGGTGAAGTACTCGTCGACGACCTCCTGGGACAGGCCGACGGCCTCGAAGATCTGCGCCATCGTGTACGAGCCGACGGTGCTGATGCCCATCTTGCTCATGACCTTGAGGACGCCCTTGCCCAGCGCCTTCACCACGTTGCGGACCGCCTGGGCGGGCTCGACGCCGGTGAGGACGCCGTCGCGGATGAGGTCCTCGATGGACTCGAACGCCAGGTAGGGGTTCACCGCGGCGGCGCCGTAGCCGAGCAGCAGCGCGACGTGGTGGACCTCGCGGCAGTCGCCGGACTCGACGACCAGCCCGACCTCCATGCGGGTCTTCTGCCGCACGAGGTGGTGGTGGACGGCGGCGGTCATCAGCAGCGACGGGATGGGGGCGCGCCGCTCGTCGCAGTCGCGGTCGGACAGCACGATGACGCGGGCGCCGGCGGCGATCGCCTTGCTGACCTTGGTCCGCAGCTGCTCGATCGCCTCGGCCAGCGCCGTCCCGCCGCCGTTGACGTCGAAGTGGCCGGTGATCCGGACGGCGGCGTACCCGGGCAGGTCGCCGTCGTCGTCGATGTGCAGGATCTTGGCCAGCTCGTCGTTGTCGATGACCGGGAACGGCAGGAACACCTGGCGGCAGGACGCCGGGGTGGCCTGCAGCAGGTTCTGCTCCGGGCCGAAGGTGCGCCCGAGGCTGGTCACCAGCTCCTCGCGGATGGCGTCCAGCGGTGGGTTGGTCACCTGGGCGAACAGCTGCCCGAAGTAGTCGTAGAGCAGCCGGGAGCGGTCCGACAGCGCCGCGACGGGGGTGTCGGTGCCCATCGAGCCGATCGGCTCCGCGGCGGTCGACGCCATCGGGGTGAGCAGGACGCGCAGGTCCTCCTCGGTGTAGCCGAACAGCTGCTGCCGGCGGACGACGGACTCGTGGCTGGGCCGGGCGCGGCGGCGCTCGGGCAGCGTGGGCAGGTGCACGAGGCCCGCGTGCAGCCAGTCCTCGTAGGGGTGCTCGGCCGCGAGCGCGCCCTTGACCTCCTCGTCGGAGACGATCTTCCCCGCCGCGGTGTCCACGAGGAACATCCGGCCCGGCTGCAGCCGGCCCTTGGCGAGGACCTCCGAGTCGGGGATCTCCAGGACGCCGACCTCGCTGGCCAGGACGACGAGGTCGTCCTTGGTGTGCCACCAGCGGCCGGGGCGCAGGCCGTTGCGGTCGAGGACGGCGCCGATGAGGGTGCCGTCGGTGAACGCCACCGCGGCCGGCCCGTCCCAGGGCTCCATGATCGAGGAGTGGAACCGGTAGAAGGCCCGGCGGGCCGGGTCCATCTCGTCGTGGTTCTCCCACGCCTCCGGGATCATCATGAGCACCGCGTGCGGCAGCGAGCGACCCGACAGGTGCAGCAGCTCGAGCACCTCGTCGAAGGTCGCCGAGTCGCTGAAGTCGCTGGCGGTGACCGGGAAGATCCGCTCCAGGCCGAGCTCGGAGGCCGGGCCGGCCGGCCCGTCGAACAGGGCGGTCTCCAGCTTGGCCTCGCGGGCCCGCATCCGGTTCCGGTTGCCCTTGATGGTGTTGATCTCGCCGTTGTGCGCGATCAGCCGGAACGGGTGGGCCAGCGGCCAGCTCGGGAAGGTGTTGGTGGAGAACCGGCTGTGCACCAGGGCGATCGCCGACTCGTAGCGCTCGTCGCGCAGGTCGGGGAAGAACGCCGGCAGCTGGTCGGTGGTCAGCATGCCCTTGTAGGTGATCGTCCGCGACGACAGCGAGGCGATGTAGAGGGAGCTGCCGGCCTCGGTCGCGGCCCGCTCGGCGCGCTTGCGCAGCACGAAGGCCCGCCGCTCGAGCCGGGTGACGCCGTTGACGGCTGCGCCGCCGCCGAAGGCGGTGGTGTCGGCGCGGGCGCCCATGGTCTCGGCGACGAACAGCTGGGCGAAGTGCGGCATCACCGCGCGCGCGGTGGGGCCGACGTCGGCACCCTCGGCGTCCACCGGCAGCTCGCGCCAGCCGAGGACGGTGAGCCCCTCCTCGGCGGCGAGACGGGCGACGTCCTCGTGGCGGGCGGCCCGCTCGGCCTCGTCGACGGGCAGGAAGGCGATGCCGACGGCGTACTCGCCCATCGGGGGGAGGTCGAAGTCGACCTCGGCGCGCAGCAGCGCGTCGGGGACCTGCGTCAGGATGCCGGCGCCGTCACCGGAGTTGGGCTCGGAGCCGGCCGCGCCACGGTGGTCGAGGTTGTGCAGCGCGGTCAGGCCGGCGGCGACGATCCGCCGGCTGCGCCGTCCCTGGACGTCCGCGACGAAGGCCACGCCACAGGCGTCCTTGTCGTTGGCCGGGTCGTAGAGACCGGAGGCGGCCGGGACTGCCGAGAACGGCACGGAGGAGGGGACGGCGGTCCCGCGTGGGGCGGGGGACGCAGCGGCGGGGGCGGGGAACTCGGACATGTCACTCCCGTCGTCGGCGCGCCGTCCGCGGCCGTCGTCGATGACGGAGCGGGCGGGGGGCGGAGGCCCGGGGCCGGTGGTCAGAGGGCAGAGGTGCGGCACTGCGGGAGAGCCCGAGCGGGGGGCGATCCGTGATCGCCTGTCCCACCCTGGCTCACGAGCCCCGGAAGAGGTGCCCCCGGGGCTGTCGTCCGCGGGGCGGCGCTGGCCCGGTTCCGACGCAAGCGCCCTCGACAGGATCACTGGGAGGGCTGGACAGAAGGGTACACAGACGTAACACGGGCCTCACACCGCCAAACCCCGCTCGCGGCGCGTCGCGCTCAACTCTCCGTGGGGCGCCGGTGGTCGTCCTCACCTGGGGGTTCGCCGGCGGCGGCCTCGGCCCCACCGGGCGCGATCGCCGGGGACGCGGCGGCGCGGTCCTGACCGGCCCCGACAGTGTCGGGAGTCTCACGTCCGCGGGTGACCACCTCGCGCGGACGGCCGCGCTGCCAGACCAGGTAGGCGACGGCCAGCAGGCCGACGACGACCGAGGTGAAGACGTTGAGCCGGACGCCGAAGAACGTCTCCGCCGGGTCGGTGCGCATCAGCTCGATCCACAGCCGGCCGGCGCAGTAGCTGGCCACGTAGAGGGCGAAGGCCCGGCCGTGGCCGAGGCTGAACCGGCGGTCGGCCCAGATGACGAACGCCGCGGCGGCGAGGTTCCACAGCAGCTCGTAGAGGAACGTCGGGTGGAACGTGCCCAGCACCACCGGTTGCCCGTCGGCGCCCACGACCGCCCCGGTGCCGTTCCACTGGTGGATCGTCAGCGCCCACGGCAGGTCGGTCGGGCCGCCGTAGAGCTCGTTGTTGAACCAGTTGCCCAGCCGGCCGATGGCCTGGGCGACGAGCAGGCCGGGCGCCAGCGCGTCGGCGAAGGCCGGCAGCGGGATGCCGCGGCGGCGGCAGGCGATCCACGCGCCCACCCCACCGAGGGCGATCGCCCCCCAGATGCCGAGGCCCCCCTCCCAGATGGCCAGCGCGCGCAGCGGGTCGCCGCCCTCACCGAAGTAGGGGCGGGGGCTGGTGACCACGTGGTAGAGCCGGCCGCCGACGATCCCGAACGGGACCGCCCAGACGGCGATGTCCAGGACGTCGCCCTCCGCCCCGCCGCGGGCCCGCCAGCGCCGGTCGGTCAGCCAGATGGCGGCGACGATGCCGGCGATGATGCACAGCGCGTAGGCGCGGATCGGCAGCGGCCCGAGTTCCCAGACGCCCTGGGTGGGGCTGGGGATGGCGGCCAGCGTCGTCATGCGGGCGCCCCGGCCCGGCGGCGCACGCCCTCGGCGAGCTCGGCGGCGAGCGCACGGACACCGGCCGGGCCGCGGCCGTCGAGCAGGGTGCGCACGAACGCCGAGCCGACGATGACGCCGTCGGCGAAGGCGGCCACCTCGGCGGCCTGGTCGCCGTCGGAGACGCCCAGGCCCACGCAGACGGCGAGGTCGGGAGCGGCGGCGCGGGTGCGGGCGACCAGCTTCTCGGCGGCGTCGCCGACCGTGGCGCGCGTACCCGTGACACCCATGGTCGAGGCGGCGTAGACGAACCCCCGGCAGGCGGCCGTCGTGGACACCAGCCGGGCGTCGGTGGACGACGGCGCGACGAGGAACACGCGGTCGAGGTCGGCTCGCTCGGCGGCTGCCAGCCACTCCGCGGCCTCGTCGGGGATGAGGTCGGGCGTGATCGCCCCCGCTCCCCCGGCGGCGGCCAGGTCGGTGGCGAACCTCTCGACCCCGTAGCGCTCGACCGGGTTCCAGTAGCTCATGACGACCGGCACCGCGCCGGCGGCGGCGACCGCCGCGACCGCCCGCAGCGCGTCGCGCAGGCCGACGCCGGCGCGCACGGCCACGTCCACGGCCTGCTGGATGACCGGCCCGTCCATGCCGGGGTCGCTGTAGGGGACGCCGACCTCGACGACGTCGGCGCCGCCCTCGACGGCGGCGACCATGGCCTCGATGGAGGCGTCGACGTCCGGGTAGCCGACCGGCAGGTAGGCGACCAGGGCCGACCGCCCCTCCGCCCGTGCCGCCGCGATCCGGTCTGCCAGCAGGCTCACGCCGTCTCCCCCGCGTCCTGGCCGGCGACGGCCTCGTCGTTGCTGACCGCGCCCTCGGTGGGCTGCTGGTCGGTGTCCAGGCCGGGGCCCGGGTCGACCTCCTCGCGGTCACCCAGCCCGAACCAGCGCGACGCCGTCTCGACGTCCTTGTCGCCGCGACCGGACAGGTTCACCAGCAGCAGCGCGTCCGGTCCCAGCTCCTTGCCGAGCGTGATCGCGCCGGCCAGCGCGTGGGCGGACTCGATCGCCGGGATGATCCCCTCGGTGCGGCACAGCAGCGCGAAGGCCTCCATGGCCTCGGCGTCGGTGACCGGGCGGTACTCGGCCCGTCCGATGCTGTGCAGGTAGGAGTGCTCGGGACCGACGCCGGGGTAGTCCAGCCCGGCGCTGATCGAGTGCGACTCGATGGTCTGGCCGTTGTCGTCCTGCAGCAGGAACGAACGGGCGCCGTGCAGCACGCCCGGCGAGCCGCCGGTGATCGTGGCGGCGTGCCGGCCGGTCTCCACGCCGTCCCCGCCGGCCTCGAGGCCGATCAGGCGCACGCCCTCGTCGGGCACGAAGGCGGTGAAGATGCCGATGGCGTTGGAACCGCCGCCGACACAGGCCAGGACGGCGTCGGGCAGCCGGCCCTCCCGCTCGAGCACCTGCGCGCGCGCCTCGTCGCCGATCACCCGCTGGAAGTCACGGACCATCGCCGGGAACGGGTGCGGGCCGGCCACCGTGCCGAAGACGTAGTTGGTGGTCTCCACGTTCGTGACCCAGTCGCGGAACGCCTCGTTGATCGCGTCCTTCAGGGTGCGCGAACCGGTGGTGACCGGGATGACCTCGGCGCCGAGCAGCCGCATCCGGGCGACGTTGAGCGCCTGCCGGCGGGTGTCCTCCTCGCCCATGTACACCGTGCAGGACAGCCCCATGAGCGCGGCGGCCGTGGCGGTGGCCACGCCGTGCTGGCCGGCGCCGGTCTCGGCGATCACGCGCGTCTTGCCGATGCGCCTGGTCAGCAGGGCCTGACCCAGCACGTTGTTGATCTTGTGCGAGCCGGTGTGGTTGAGGTCCTCGCGCTTGAGCAGCACGCGCGCGCCGCCGGCGTGGGCGGCGAACCGCGGCACCTCGGTGATGGGGCTGGGCCGGCCGGTGTAGTCCCGTTGCAGCCGGGCGAACTCCTCGAGGAACGCCGGGTCGACCCGCATCGCCTCGTAGGCCTCGGTGAGCTCGTCGAGGGCGGCGATCAACGCCTCGGGGACGAAGCGGCCGCCGAAGACCCCGAAGTGGCCGGTGGCGTCGGGCCAGCCCGGGCGCGCCGGAAGGAGCTGCTCCTCGGGCTGCGGTGGGCTGGTCGTCGTCATGCCCCCAGCCTAAGGACCTCCAGGCCCGCCACCGTGGAAGGACCCCGTCCTCCTCGTCCGCACGCTCGGGACGAGCCCCGGACGAGGCCGGCGGCGGGCCCCTACCGGGCGACCAAGATCAGCGACTGGTGCGGGGCGTGGCGGGGTGCGAGCCGGCGGTGACCAGGTCGGCGACCGCCTGGCGGGCGTCCCCGGCGGTGACCAGACCCTCGCCGACGAGGACGGCGTCGGCCCCGGCGGCGGCGTAGCTGATCAGGTCGTGCGGCCCGCGGACGCCGGACTCGGCGACCTTCACCACCCCCGACGGCAGCCCGGGGGCGATGCGCTCGAACGTGGAGCGGTCGACCTGCAGGGTGGTGAGGTCGCGGGCGTTGACCCCGATGACCGCCGCGCCCGCGGTCAGGGCGCGGTCGGCCTCGGCCTCGGTGTGCACCTCGACCAGCGCCGTCATCCCCAGGGACTCGACCCGCTCGAGCAGGCCCACCAGTGCGTTCTGCTCGAGTGCGGCCACGATCAGCAGGACGACGTCGGCCCCGTGCGCGCGGGCCTCGTGCACCTGGTAGCTGCTGACGATGAAGTCCTTGCACAGGATCGGCACGTCGACCGCGGCCCGGACGGCGGCGAGGTCGGCCTGCGAACCGCCGAACCGGCGCCGCTCGGTGAGCACGCTGATCACCCGCGCCCCGCCGTCGGCGTACTGCGCGGCCAGGACGGCCGGGTCCGGGATCGCGGCGAGGGCACCCTTCGACGGGCTCTGCCGCTTCACCTCGGCGATGACCCCGACGCCGGGGGCCCGCAGGGCGGCGAGGGCGTCGCGCGCCGGCCGGGCGTCCTGCGCGGCGGCCTTCACCTCGGCGAGGGGGGTCAGGGCCTCACGGGCCGCGAGGTCCTCACGTACACCGGCGACGATCTCGTCGAGCACGGACACGTGTCCTCCCGCTGATCGTCGGACTGGCCTGGCGGTCCGGACCCGGCCTCCACCGGACCCGGGCTCCCACTCTAGAGGCGGCGCGGACCCCGCCTGCCCGGGGGGCCGCTGCACGCTGCGGCGGGGCGGTTGGCGCCATCCGGTCCGGGGTAGGGATCAGGGTTCGCGTCCACCCGGCTCCGTCGGGTCCACCCCCCGGTCCAGAGCGCGCCAGGCGTCGAGGGCGCGGTCCTCGTCGGTCCGCGGCGGGGGGGGGGGGGGGGGGGGGGGGGGGGGGGGGGGGGGGGGGGGGGGGGGGGGGGCGCCCGGCGCGGCGGGGGGGGGGGGGGGCGGGGGGGGGGGGTGGGGGGGGCCCCCCGGGGGGGGGGGGGGGGGCCCCCCGGGCGTGCCGGGATCAGTACCAGCCGCGGGCCTGGCTGTGGTTCCACGCCCCGCAGGGGGTGCCGTACCGCTTTCCGATGTAGATCAGCCCCGCCTTGATCTGCCGGTACGGGTCCGAGGTCTTGCGGATGCCGGTCATGGCCCACGTCGAGTCGAGGAACTGGGGGATGCCGTACGCGGTGCTCCTCGGGTTCTGGGCCCTGGGGTTCCAGCCGCTCTCCCGCTCCCAGAGCCGGTCGAGGCAGCCGAACTGGGTCCTGTTGCCACCGACCTGGCCCAGGGCGTGGTTCTTGTAGGCCTGCTTCTCACCGGCGCTGGTCGACGTCGTGGACGCCCCGTCCGCCCGGGCGACCGACTGTCCGGTGGGGGCGAGAGCGAGGGCGAGGGTCAGGACGCCGACGGTGGCGAGCCGGTGCAGGGAGCCGGATCGGTGGGTGTGCTGGTTGTGCATGGTGCGGTCCTCGAGCTGTGTGGAGCCCGGCGCCGTCGGCGCCCGGCGGGCGTGCGGGACCGGCCGCGGCGGTGGTCGTGCCGTCAACCGGGCATGCGGCACCGGCCGGACACAGGCGCCCGGCTGGAGCCGTCGGTCGACAGTGCGGGCCGCACGGCTGGTTCCTGGGATGTGGGCAGGCGGGAGCGCGACGGTCCCGGACCTGCGGGGGCGCGCGGGAGCTGAGGCCCCGGGCGGGGTGGTTCTCCGTTCCTCCCTGGCCGCCTACCGGGTCAGCTGACGGGTTCGGGCTGGGAGTGCCCTACCCGCTCCCGGGTGTGCCCGGGAGCGGGACTCACCCCGGTGGTGCGGGTGGGTCCCCGGCTCGCGCCCACGGTGGGAGCGACTCGGCGGCGTCCGGCGCGGGCTCCCCAGGCTCGGGAGGCGACGATCGGCCGGACACCGCCACCGTAAGAACGCAACGCACATCGCGCCACTCGATGGTCGCCGGTCCTCTGTGGCGCCATGCGCCTGGCGGCGGGATGTGCGTCACTGTGAGCGTCATGACCGTGGCGTTCCGGAATGGGCGCCGTGGGCGGCCCCTTGGAACCCACGTGGACCTGTTCTCTCCCGTGACCCTGGGCGACCTCGAGCTCGCCAACCGCGTCGTGATGGCCCCCCTGACCCGCATGCGCTCCGGCGCGTCCGGCGTCCCCGGTGACCTGGTCGTCGAGCACTACCGGCAGCGCGCCGGCGTCGGCCTGATCATCACCGAGGGCACCTATCCCGACCAGGCGGGCCAGGCGTTCGTCGGCCAGCCCGGCATCGTCACCGACGAGCAGGTCGAGGGCTGGCGCCGCGTCGCCGAGGCCGTGCACGCCCGCGGCGGCCGGATCGTCCTGCAGGTCATGCACGGCGGCCGGGTCACGCACCCCGACGTCAACGGCGGTCGCCGAGTCGTCGCCCCCAGCGCCATCGCCATCAACGGCGAGGGGCACACCGAGAAGGGCAAGCAGGCCTACCCGGTGCCCCACGCGCTGACCGTCGAGGAGGCCCGGGCGACGGTGCAGGACTTCGTCTCCGCCTCCCGCCGGGCGATCGAGGCCGGCCTGGACGGCGTGGAGATCCACGGCGCCAACGGCTACCTGCTGCACGAGTTCCTCTCGCCGACGTCCAACCAGCGCACCGACGAGTACGGCGGCTCCCCTGCGAACCGGGCGCGGTTCGTCGTCCAGGTGGTGGCCGCGGTGGCCGCGGCGATCGGCGCCGGCAGGGTCGGGCTGCGGATCTCGCCGGAGCACGGCATCCAGGACGCCCTCGAGACCGACCGGGACGACGTCCTCGCCACCTACGGCACCCTCCTCGACCAGCTGGCCCCGCTGGGCCTGGCCTACCTGTCGGTGCTGCACCGCGAGCCCGCCGGTGACCTGGTGCAGGAGCTGCGCCGGCGCTTCGGTGGCCCGCTGATCGCCAACAGCGGCTTCGGCTCGGTCACCACCCGGGAGGAGGCGGTGCAGCTCATCGAGGCCGCCCACGCCGATGCCGTCGCCGTCGGCCGCCCGGTCATCGCCAACCCCGACCTGGTCGAGCGCTGGGCCGGGGAGCACCCGGAGAACGAGCCGAGGGCCCACCTGTTCTACGCCAGCGGCGCCGAGGGCTACACCGACTACCCGACGCTGCAGGACCGTCAGGCCAGCTGAGCCCGCAGTCCGTGCACGGGTCGTGGTCTCGCGTCGCCCGAGACCGCGACCCCCGTCCAGGACGCGTGACGACCGGACGTCGAGGGCCCTCCCGATCGGATCGGGAGGGCCCTCGACGCGTGTACGGGAGAGGTCGGCCCCTCCCCGGGGACTCAGCCCCGGCGGCGGCCCAGGAGCCAGCCGACGAGGACGCCGAGCAGGGTGAGCCCGGCACCGCCGAGCGCGCCGGTCACCAGGGTCCGGACGTCGGACGGCGCAGCCGGCGCCGCGGCGGCCCGGCCGGCGAACACCTGCGGCTGGCCGGCGGCCGCAGGGGCAGCGGTCGGAGCGGCCACCTGCGTGTCGCTCACCGCGGCCGCCGACGGGCGGGCCTCGGCCGGAGCCGCCACCGGCGCCGCGGCACCGGTCAGCTCGTCGTCGATCGCCTTGAAGAACTGCCCGGCCATCCGCTTGGCGACGCCGCTGATCATCCGCTGCCCCACACCCGCGACCGGGCCGCCGATCACCGCGTCGGCGGAGTAGGTGAGCGTGGTGGTCCCGGCGTCGGACGGCTCGAGGTTGATCGTGACCTGCGCCCGCGCGTTCCCCGGCGCGCCCGCCCCCGACGCGTGCATGACGTAGGACTTCGGCCTGTTCTGGTCGGTCAGCCGCACCTCGCCGGCGTACGTGCCCTTGATCGCGCCGACACCGACCGAGACGTTCATCTCGTACTCGTCGTCCCCGACCTTCCGCAGCGACTCGCAACCCGGGATCGTGCGGGCCAGCACCGCGGGGTCGGTGATCACGCTCCAGACGCGGTCCGGGTCGGCGTGCAGCACCGCAGAGCCGTCGAGGTTCACGCACTCACTCCTGTCCTCGCCCGGCGCGCGGCCGCGGCGGTCCGTTCCGAATCGGGTGATCGCATCAGGTCGTAGAGCTCGGTGGGTGAGATGGGCATGGCGGCGATCCGGCGTCCGGTCGCGTCCTCGATGGCCGAGGCGATCGCCGCCGTCCCCGGGATGACGCCGGCCTCACCGGCGCCCTTGAGCCCGAGCGGGTTCAGCGGCGAGGGCGTCTGCTGGTGGTCGATCACCACGTCCGGGATCTCCGACGCGTACGGCATGAGGAAGTCCATGAACGAGGCGTTCTGCAGCTGGCCGGAGTCGTCGTAGACCATCCGCTCGTACAGCGCGCCGCCGATGCCCTGCGCGACGCCGCCGTGCACCTGGCCCTCGACGATCATCGGGTTGACGATGTTCCCGCAGTCGTGGACCACCGCGTACCTCACGACGTCGATCTCCCACGTGGTCGGGTCGATCTCCACCACCGCCGCGTGGGCCCCTGACGCGAACGTCGACCGGATCGGCGAGTAGTAGTCACGGTGCTCCAGGCCGGGTGCGTCGCCCTCGGCCACCGGCGGCTTCGTGTCGTCGTGCGTGGCGAACTGGGTGGCCTGCTTGGCGGCCTCGTCGAACGCGTAGCGGAGCGGGTTGGAGAGGACCGCGACCGTCCGCAGCGGGATCGAGGCCCCGGGGGTGCCGCGCACCTGGACGACGCCGTCCTCGATCTCCAGGTCGCCGGGGTCGGCCTCCAGGACGTCGGCGGCGATCCGCAGCGCCTTCTCCCGCACGCCGCGCGCGGCCAGGGCGATGGCGTTGCCGCTCATCACCGCCGCGCGCGAGGCGAACGTGCCGACGGCGTACCCGAAGCGCCGGGTGTCGCCGGTGGTCACCTCGACGTCCTCGATGGGCACGCCGAGCTCCGAGGCCACGATCTGCGCGAACGCCGTCTCGTGGCCCTGGCCCTGCGAGGTCAGCCCGGTCGAGACCAGCACCTTGCCGCTGCCGAGCACCTGCACGTGCCCGCCCTCGTACGGACCGGGCCCGGTGCCCTCCACGTACAGCGCCATGCCGACGCCGAGCAGCTTCCCGCGCGCCTCGGCGTCGGCCCGCAGCTCGTCCGCGGCGGACCAGCCGACCAGCGTGCGCAGCTTGTCCAGCAGGCCCGGGTAGTCGCCGGAGTCGTAGATGACCGGCCGGCCGTCCTGGAACGTCAGCCGGTGGTCGTAGGGGAACTGGTCGGGCCGGATGAGGTTCCGCTCCCGGACGACCGCGCGGTCGAGCCCGAGCGCGTCGGCGACGCGGTCCATCGTCCGCTCCATCGCGTAGCAGCCCTGCGGCCGCCCGGCGCCGCGGTACGGCGTCACGATGACGGTGTTGGTGAAGACGCTCTCCACGATCACCCGGTACACCGGGATCGCGTACGGGCCGACCAGCTGGGTCGCCGTCACGATCGGCACGATGATCCCGTAGGGCGTGTACGCGCCGTTGTCGTGCCAGATGTGGACGTCGAGGGCGGTGATCCGGCCGTCGTCGTCGTACCCGACGGTGATCTCCTGCCGCTGCTGGCGCTCGTGGGCGCTGGAGATGAAGTGCTCGCGGCGGTCCTCCGCCCACTTCACCTCCTGGCCCAGCGCGATGGCCGCCATCGGCACCAGCAGCTCCTCCGGCCACGGGTGCACGATCTTGACGCCGAAGCCCCCGCCCACGTCAGGCGCGATGACCTCGACCCTGTCCAGCGAGAGCCCCAGCTTCGCCGCGATGGCCGCGCGCACCGACGTCGAGGCCTGGGTGCTGGTGTAGACGCGCAGCGAGGAGTCGGCGGCGTCCCACCGCGCGTGCACGCCCTTGCCCTCCATCGGCATGCACGCGCTGCGCTCGATGTACTGCGTGAACGACAGCGTGTGCGGCGCCGACGCCAGGGCCGGCTCGACGTCCCCCGTCTCCTGGTGGTGCCGTGCCGCCACGTTGTCCGGGACGTCGGGGTGGACGGCGGCCGTGGCCTCGCGAGCGGCGTCGACGCCGACGACGACCGGCAGCTCCTCGTAGGTGACCACGATCCGCTCGGCGGCGTCCTCGGCGAGGTACCGGTCGGTCGCCACCACCATGACGATCGGCTCCCCGACGTGGTTGACCTCCCCCTTGGCCAGCGGGTACCCGGTGCGCGGGGCGTGCAGCTGCGGGTGCGGGATGAGCACCGGCAGCGGCTCGGCGAGCGGGCCGGTGAGGTCCTCGTGGGTGTAGATCGCGACCAGGCCCTCGACGTCCAGCGCGGCCTCGACGTCGATGTCGACGATGCGGGCGTGCGCGTGCGGGCTGCGCACGAAGGCGGCGGCCAGGGCGGTGTGCCCGATGTCGTCGAGGTAGCGCCCCTTGCCGGTGATCAGGCGGGCGTCCTCACGCCGGCGGACCGGCTCACCGAACAGCTTCGTCGTCATCGCCATCCCCCGTCCGTCGTGCACGTCTGCGGATCCGCGCCGCGCTCATCCGCGGATGTGCACGGACGCGGGATCACCGGGCGCCCTTCATCGCTGCGGCGGCGTGGTGGACGGCCTTCCTGATGTTGGCGTAGCCGGTGCACCGGCAGAGGTTGCCGCCGACCATCTCCTCGACCTCGTCCTCGGTCAGCTCGGCCGACGCGTCGCGGTTCTCCAGCCCGGCCTTGATGGTCATGAGGAAGCCGGGGGTGCAGAAGCCGCACTGCAGCGCGTGGCACTCGCGGAAGGCCTCCTGCACGGGGTGCAGCACCTGGCCGCCCTGGTGGTCCTCGCGGGCCAGGCCCTCCACCGTCTCCACCGACGCGCCGTCGACCTGGACGGCGAGCACGAGGCAGGAGCGCGTCGGGGCGCCGTCCACCAGCACCGTGCACGCTCCGCAGACGCCGTGCTCGCAGCCCACGTGCGTGCCGGTGAGGCCGAGGTCGTGGCGCAGCGCGTCGGACAGCAGCCGGCGCACCGGCACGGTGGCTTCACGTGGAACACCGTTGACGGTGATGGTGACGGTCCGCTCGGTGTCGACGGTGCTCATGCGGTCCTCTCGGTGCTCATGGCTCGGTTCCGGACCCGCCCCGCTCCTCGGGCGCCGGCGTTGCCTGCGGTGCTCACCCGCCGGACACCCCCGCGGCGGCTTCGGCGGCGGCCGACGCGAGCGTCCGCTCCGTCAGCACGCCGACCAGCAGGCGGCGGTAGTCCGCGCTGGCGTGGATGTCGCCGTCCGGCTCGACCAGCGTGCGGGCCAACTCGCCGGCGGCGGCCCAGTCGGCCTCGTCCACCGGCTGGCCGGCGACGGCGTCGGTCAGGTCGTGCACCTCGGGCACCAGCCCGACGGAGATGTAGGCGGCCTTCGCGGCCGACACCCGACGCGAGTCGTCGAGGGTGACGACGACGCCGGCGCCGCAGACCGCGTAGTCGCCCTTGCGGCGGGCGACCTCGGCGAAGGCGGTGCCCGAGCGCCCGGGGAGGGCCGGGAAGAAGGCCGAGGTGACCAGGGCGGGCCCGGACAGCGACGTCTCCAGCGGGCCGACGAACAGCTCCCGCCACGGCACGGTCTGGACGCCGCCGGGCGTGGCCACGGTGACGGAGCCGTCGGTGAGGGCGAGGACGGAGGTCATCTCGCCGGAGGGGTCGGCGTGCGCGATCGAGCCGACCGTCGTCCCGCGGTTGCGGATCGCGGGGTGGGCGACGTTCGCCGTCGCCCGGGCCAGCAGCGGCTGGACCCCCGCCGCGGCGTCGTGCGCGAGGAGCGCGGCGTGCCGGACGAGGGCGCCCACCCGCACGCCCTCCCCGGTGACCTCGACCGCGTCGAGGCCGGGCACCTTGTTGATGTCCACCAGCGTGGCCGGGGCCGCGAGCCGCATCGACAGCAGGGGCAGCAGCGACTGGCCACCCGCGAGGACCTTGGCGCCCTCCTCCGTGGCGAGCACCTCGAGGGCCTCGTCCAGGGAGCGCGGGTCGGTGTACCGGAACGGAGCGGGCTTCACCGGGCGCCGGCTCCCCGGCCGTCACCGCGGTGCAACGTCTGGGGCAACGCCACGAGTGCCTCCTCGTCGTACGGGTCCGGGTGGAGGCGCCGCTGGAGGAGCGGTGCTGGCCGGAGAGGCGAATCTTTCACGAGGTCAGCCGGGACGGAAGTACCTCAGCGCTAAATTGTCTCGGCCCCGTCAGGACGCCGCGACACGAGCCCGGAGGCCCCGCGGACGGCGGCTCCGCGGGGCCCGGGGAAGCGGCCCCGGACGCGCGGAGGGGACCCCGCCGAGCCGGCGAGGTCCCCTCCGTCGAGTGCCGCGTCGGGCCTCAGGGCCTCAGGACCCGACGCGGGCGGTCACTTGTTGAGCCGGTTGTCGCCCGGGGTGCGCGAGCCGGGGACCCCGGGCCGGCCGACCTCGTCCACCGACGACGGGTCGGGGGTGACGGCCTCGCCGCCGTGGCCCAGCGTGGACCCCGCGGCGGGGTGGGAGCCCTCGCGCAGCAGGGCGTTCTTCATCTCGGCAGGGGCCAGCGCCCGCGCCACGTGCCAGGCCGCGACGGCGACGATCGAGCCGAGGGCGATCCCGTTGAGCGAGAACTCGTCGGTGAAGGTCAGTGTGACGTTGCCGATGCCGATGATGATCCCGGCGGCCAGCGGCACCAGGTTGATCGGGTTGGCGAAGTCGACCCGGTTCTCCTTCCAGATCTTGGCACCGAGCAGACCGATCATCCCGTAGAGGACGACGGTGATGCCGCCGAGCACGCCACCGGGGACGATGTTGATCAGCGCGCCGAACTTCGGGCACAGGCCGAGCAGGATGGCCACGAGTGCGGCCACGTAGTAGGCCGCCGTCGAGTAGACGCGGGTGGCGGCCATGACGCCGATGTTCTCGGCGTACGTCGTGGTCGGCGAGCCGCCGACCGACGTGGCGAGGACGGTGCCCACGCCGTCGGCGAAGACGGCGCGGCCCATCACCGGGTCGAGGTCGCGCTTGGTCATCTCGGCGACCGCCTTGACGTGACCGACGTTCTCGGCGACCAGCGCGATGACCGCGGGGATGACCAGCAGGCTGTAGTTCAGCGAGAAGCTCGGCGCGGTGAAGTCCGGGAGACCGAACCAGTCCGCCTGGCCCACGGCGTCGAAGTTGATCCGGTCACGCGTGCTCACCGTGCCCGTGCCGTCGGGCGAGGTGATCTGACCGGCGGTGACGTCGAGCAGTACCGACAGCAGGTAGCCGAAGACCAGCCCGAGCAGGATCGCGATGCGGGCGAGGAAGCCGCGCAGCGCCAGCGACGCCACGATGACGAAGGCCATCGTGGCCAGGGCGACCCACTGGTCCTGCGGCCAGTAGATGCCGGCCGCGACCGGAGCCAGGTTGAAGCCGATCAGCATGACGACGGCACCGGTGACCGCCGGCGGCAGCACCTTGTTGATCAGGCCGAGGCCGGCGAAGTGGATCAGCAGACCGACCAGCGCCAGCACCACACCGGCGACCAGGATGGCCCCGACGACGTCGCCGGAGTCACCGCCGTTGGCGCGGATGGCGGCCACGCCGCCGACGAACGCCGCGCTGGTGCCCAGGTAGCTGGGCACCCTGTTCCTCACGATGAGCAGGAAGACGATCGTCGCGATGCCGCTCATCATGATCGCCAGGTTGGGGTCGAGCCCCATGACGATCGGGAAGACGAACGTCGCCCCGAACATGGCGACCACGTGCTGCGCGCCGATGCCGACGGTGCGCGGCCACGACAGCCGCTCGTCCGGGGCGACGGCCTCGCCCAGTGGCGGGGTCTTGCCGTCCCCGTAGAGCTTCCAACCGAACGCCATGAGTGCCTCCTCGACGTGCACCACAGACCAGGCCGGCAACCGGATGATGGCGTGTCCCGGCACCAGATGAGGCGCCAATCTGTCACCGCGGGCGGGGAAGCGGAAGTACCTCAGTGCTAAATCGTTATTGCGGGAGATCTCTTAACGCTGAGGCAACATGCAGGTACGGTTCGCGTCGTGACCGCCCCATCCGCAGCCGGAGCCCGGCACGTCTCCCTCCGCAGCGGCGTCTACGCCGACTCGGTCAAGTTGATGCAGGTCAGCCGGGACATCGGCGCCCGCGACGGCGTCTCCGCCGTCCTGGTCGCGATGGCCACGCCGCTGAACCTGGAACTGGCCCAGAACATGGGCCTGGCGCCGGAGGGCGACGTCTCCCCGGACCAGTTGCTCATCGCCGTCAAGGCCGCTGACGACGAGACGCTCGTCGCCGCGGTCGCCGCCGTCGACGCCGCCCTCGCCGCGCGCGAGCGCACCGCCACCACCGCCGACGCCATCCCGGCGCGCACCATCGGGGCCGGCCTCGACGCCCTGCCCACCGACGGCTCGGCACTGGCCATCGTCAGCGTCCCCGGGCAGTACGCCGTCGCCGAGGCCGCCGACGCGATCGCCGCCGGCCGCAGCGTGCTGGTCTTCTCCGACGGCGTCCCCGTCGAGCACGAGGTCGCGCTCAAGCGTGCCGCGCACGACGCCGGCGTCCTCGTCATGGGCCCCGACTGCGGGACGGCGATCGTCTCCGGGGTGGCGCTGGGCTTCGCCAACGTCGTCCGGCCCGGGCCGGTGGGGCTCGTGGCGGCGAGCGGCACCGGCGCCCAGCAGGTCTCCTGCCTGCTCGACATGGCCGGTGTCGGCGTCAGCCACGTGATCGGCGTCGGCGGCCGCGACCTGTCCGAGGCCGTCGGCGGCCTCGCCACGCTCGACGCGCTGGCGGCCCTGGACGCCGACCCGGCCACGGAGCGGGTGCTGCTGGTCTCCAAGCCGCCGGCGCCGTCGGTGGCCGCCGCGGTGGCCGAGGCGGCGGCGCAGCTGTCGGTCCCGGTCCGGTCGGCCGCGCTGTCGGCGCAGACCCCCGACCTCACCGCCGCGGTCGAGGCGCTGCTCGACGACATGGGCGTCGCGGTGCCCCAGTGGCCGTCCCGGCCCGGCGACGGCGCGACCGCCGCCCCGGGCGCGGTGCTCAAGGGCCTCTACTCCGGCGGCACCCTCGCCGACGAGGCCATGCTCCTGGCCGCCCCCGCGCTCGGCGACATCCGCTCGAACACCCCGCTGCGCCCCGAGCTCGACCTCGGGACGGACCTGTCCGCCCCCGGGCACGTCGTCATCGACTTCGGGGACGACGCGCTCACCGTCGGCCGGGCGCACCCGATGATCGACCCCACGCTGCGGCTCGAGGCCCTCGCCGCGGTCGCGGCCGCCGACGAGCCCGCCGTCCTGCTGCTGGACGTGGTCCTCGGGTACGGGGCCGACGCCGACCCCGCGGCCTCGCTCGTGCCCGCGCTGGACGCCGCCCGTCAGGCCGCGGCCGGCCCGCTGCCGGTCGTGGTCGCGCTGGTCGGCACCGAGGGGGACCCGCAGGGCTGGTCCCGTCAGGCCGACGCCCTCGCCGCCGCCGGTGCCACCGTCTTCGCCTCCAACGCCGCGGCCACGCGGTACGCCCTCGACCTGCTGGGAGCCGCCCGATGACCCTCGCCGACCTGCTCTCCGCCCCGCCGGTGATCGTCGCCGCCGGTGTCGACGTCTTCTCCGACGCGCTGCGCGCCCAGGGCGCGCAGGTGCACGACGTCGACTGGCGCCCGCCGGGCTTCGGCGACCCCGCCGACCTCGCCGTGCTCGCCCTCGACACGCGCCGGGCCGCGGCCAACCGGACCGCGGTGGAGCGGGTGATGGCCGCCGGGTCCCAGCTCGTCGACGTCCGGCCGGCCCGCGAGGTGCTCGGCCTGCCCGACCGCACGCTGCTGCACGCCGGGCCCCCGATCGCGTGGGCCGACGCCAGTGGCCCGCTGCGCGGGGCGCTGATCGGCGCGTGCCTGTTCGAGGGCTGGGCCGACACCGCCGAGGAGGCGGAGCGGGTCCTCGCCGCCGGCGAGATCACCCTCGACCCGTGCCACCACCACCGCGCCGTGGGCCCGATGGCAGGGGTGACCAGCCCGTCGATGTGGATGTGGTGCCTGCAGGACCCGGTCCACGGCGGCCAGGCGTTCTGCAACCTCAACGAGGGCCTGGGCAAGGTGCTGCGGATGGGCGCCTACAACGACGAGGTGATCACCCGGCTGCGCTGGATGCGCGACGTGCTGGGCCCGGTGCTGGCCAAGGCGGTGCGCGGCCCGATCGACGCCGGCGCCGACCCGCTCGATGTCAAGGCCGTGCTCGCCCAGATGCTGCAGATGGGCGACGAGGGGCACAACCGCAACCGCGCCGGCTCGCTGATGACCCTCCGCGAGCTGTCGCCGGCCATCGTGGCCGTCGACGCGCCGTCGTCCGACATCGCGCAGGTGCTGGCCTTCATCGGCGGCAACGAACACTTCTTCCTCAACCTCGGCATGCCGACGGCGAAGCTGGCCATGGACGCCGCCCGCGGCATCCCCGGCTCGTCGATGGTCACCGTGATGGCCCGCAACGGGACGGAGTTCGGCATCCAGACCGCCGGCACCGGCGACCGCTGGTTCACCGGACCCGCCAACACCCCGGTCGGCCTGTTCCTCGGCGACTACGGCCCCGAGGACGCCAACCCCGACATCGGCGACTCCGCGATCATGGAGACCTACGGCGTCGGCGGGTTCACGATGGCGGCCGCCCCCGCGATCGTCCGGTTCGTCGGCGGCACGGTGCCCGACGCGCTCGCCACCACCGAGCGGATGTACCAGCTCACCCTCGCCGAGAACCCGGCGATGCAGGTGCCGATCCTGGGCTTCCGCGGCTCGCCGACCGGCATCGACGTCCTCAAGGTGGCGCGCTCGGGCTGGCTGCCGCAGATCAACACCGGGATGGCCGGCCGCGTGGCCGGCACCGGGCAGGTCGGTGCCGGGCTGGTCCAGCCGCCGCAGCAGTGCTTCGAGCAGGCGCTGGTGGCGCTGGCCGAGGAGGCCCGCACCGCGGCCTGACGCACGTCCCCCGGCGTCCTCAGGCGCGGGCGCAGGCCAGCAGCCGGTCGACGGCGGCGGGGAAGTCGGCCGGGCCGGCCAGCGGGGCGGCGAACGGCGTCCGCAGGTCGTAGCAGCCGCGGCGGTGCTCGACGCGGAAGACGACGCCGAAGCGGTCGACGCCCAGCAGGTGGACGTCGTCGTCGCCGGTCCACGCCCGCACCCGCGCGCACAGCTCGGCCAGCGGAGCGGCCGAGTCGGCGAGCAGGTCGGTCTCCGCGGACCCGAGCGGGTCGGGCCGGGCCGCGGCGTACTCCTCCGGCGTGATCTCGGTGCACCCGCCGCCCTCGTGGAGGAGGACCTCGGCCAGGTCCAGGCGCAGCAGCGTCGCGGTGAGCCCGACGTCGAGCAGCACGTCGGCGGGGTGTGCGGCGGCGAAGGCCAGCACCTGCTCGGGCTCGTCGCGGGCCGGTACCGGGGAGAGCCAGCCGGCCAGCTCCAGGCGCGCCCGCAGCGGGTTGCGCAGGGGCAGCGGTGAGCGGGAGGTGACGGTCACCCGCGCGGGCAGGTCGCCCTCGGGTGCGGCGGCGACCGCGGCGGCCAGCCCACCGGACCGAGGGACGACGACCAGCACGTCCCCGTCGTCGGTGGTCGTGGCCGCCAGCAGCCGGCTGGTGCCCAGCCCCAGCGCGGTGATCGAGGCGGCCTGCTCGGCGGCGACCGTGCGGGCCCGCTCGGCGGCGTCGGCCGCGGTGGCGCGGGCGGCGCCGCCGGCGGGCGTCCGTGGTGCGGGGCGGGGTGCTGCGGTCATGGCTTCCTCGGGGTGGACGGCAGGGTGTCGTGCGCGAGTAAGGTGAGCCTAACCAAACCAGGAGGTCCCGTGAACACCCCGCGCCCCAAGGTCCGGATCAGTCGCGCTCTCGGCATCCCGCTCACGCCGAAGGCCGTCGAGTACTTCGAGCGCCGTCCCTACCCGCCGGGTGAGCACGGACGCAAGCGCCGCAAGGACAGCGACTACTCCACCCGTCTCAAGGAGAAGCAGCGGCTCCGGGCCCAGTACGACATCAGCGAGAGCCAGCTGCGAGCGGCGTTCGACCGGGCCAGGCGCTCCGGCGGCAAGACCGGCGAGGCCCTGATCCAGGACCTCGAGTCGCGGCTGGACGCCACCGTGCTGCGGGCCGGTTTCGCGCGCACGATCTACCAGGCCCGCCAGTTCGTCACGCACCAGCACGTGCTGGTGAACGGCGAGCGGGTCGACCGGCCCTCCTACCGGCTGCGGCCGGGCGACTTCGTGCAGATCGCGGAGCGGTCCCGCGCCAAGGAGCCGTTCGTCGTCGCCGCCTCCGGTGCGCACGCGGCCGCGCCGGCCTATCTCGAGGTGCGCCTGGCCGACCTGGTCGCCCGCTACGAGCGGACGCCGGGCCGCGACGAGGTCCCGGTGATCTGCGAGGAGCAGCTGGTCGTGGAGTACTACTCCCGCTGACCCGCGCGCGACCCCGGGCGCGAGATCGGCGATCTCCTGGCGATCAGCGGCTGAGGGCCACCGGATCGCCGATCTCGCGCCCGCGGCGCCGGGCTCAGCCCAGGTGGTCGCGCAGTGCCGCGTTCACCGTCTCCGGGTCGGTGGCGTTGGGCAGGTGGCCCGCCGCGGGGACGACGAGGAACCGGGCGCCGGCGATGCCGTCGGCGATCAGCCGCACCATGTCCGGCGGGGTGGCCGGGTCCTCCTCGCCGGCCACCACCAGCGTCGGCGTGCTGATCTCGCCCAGGCGGTCGCGGACGTCGAAGGCGCCGATCGCCTCGCAGCAGGCGGCGTAGCCCTCGTCGGGGGTGTCGCGCAGCATCTGCAGCAGCCGCACCGCCTCGTCGGGGTTCTTCTCGGCCCAGGTCGCGGTGAACCACGTGCCGGTGCGGGAGCCGACGAGCGTCTCGGTGCCGTGCTCGCGGACCTGCTGGGCGCGGACCGGCCACGACGGCGGGTCGGCGAACTGTGCGGCCGAGGCGATGATCGCCAGCTTCTCCAGCCGCTCGGGCACGGTCAGTGCCAGCTGCTGCCCGATCGCGCCGCCGATGGAGACCCCGGCGTAGGAGAACCGGTCGACACCGAGCCGGTCGAGCAGGGCGATCACATCGTCGGCGAGGTCGGCCATCGTGCACGGGCCCGGGACGACCTCCGACCCGCCGTGCCCGCGCAGGTCGTAGCGGACCACGCGGAAGTCGCCGGCGAACTCGGCGGCCTGGGCGTCGAACAGTCCCGTGTCGGTGCCCAGCGACGGGCCGAGCACGAGGACGGGGGCGTCGTCCGGGCCGTCGACGACGGCGGACAGGCGTGCGGTCATGCGTGGACTCCCCTGGGGACGGCGGCGGCGCGAGCCGCCTCGAGGCTGAACCGGTGCTGGTCCCATCCAACCGTCATCGGTGCCCAGTAGGAGAACCGGACCTGCTTGACGCGGTACCGCCACCCCTCCCGGGTCCGCACGAGCTGGTCGGTGTACCGCCCGGCCGCCACGTGCGGCACGCCGTCGACGACGCACGGCTGCCACAGCAGGGAGCGCACCGTCGCCGCGTCGCCGGCCACCTCCACCTCCAGGTTGGAGACGTGGTGCCAGAAGGCGGTGAGCCCGCCGGCGGCCAGGCCGGAGAAGAAGGTCAGCAGACCGGACCGGCCCGCCACCCGGGACAGCCCGTCGAAGACGCCGTCCTCGGTGAACAGGGCGACCAGCGCGGGCCAGTCGCCGTCGTCGAGCAAGCGGCAGTAGACGGCGTCCAGGCGGCGGATCTCCTCGACGTCCTCCAGCCGCCGCAGCCGCTCCTCGACGGAGGCCGACGCGACCCCGCCGGTCACGGGTTCGCCGAGAGGGCCGAGGGGTGCTCGGTCAGCGGGGTCACCGCGATCGTCATGAAGGGGAACAGCGGCAGGTTCCACAGGATCTCGTGCAGCTCGTCGCTGCCCTCGACGTCGAAGACGCTGACGTTGCTGTACGCGCCGACCACCCGCCACAGGTGGACCCACTTCCCGCTGCGCTGCAGTTCCAGTGCGCGGGCCTTCTCCGTGGTCACCAGCCGGGTGCGCTCCTCGGGGTCGAGGTCCCGGGGGATGGCGACGTCCATCCGCACGTGGAAAAGCATGCTGGGGGCTCCTTGCAGGTAGGGGTCAGGACCGGGTGAAGCGGGCGACGGCGGCCGGGTCGAGCTCGACGCCGAGACCCGGGCCCTCCGGCAGGTGCAAGGCGCCGTCGGCGTAGCGCAGCGGCTCGGTGAGCAGCTCCTCGCGCATGAGCAGGGGACCGAACAACTCGCTGCCGTACGTGACGCCGGGCATCGCGCAGGCCAGGTGCAGCGAGGCCGCGGTGCCGATCGGGCCCTCGATCGACGTCCCACCGTGGCACGGGACGCCGGCCGCGGCGGCGACGTCGGCGATCTGCCGGGTGTGGCGCAGCCCGCCGGACTTCGTCGTCTTCAGGGAGAAGACGTCCGCGGCCCGCAGCCGGACCAGCCGCAGCGCGTCCGACGGCGTCCGCAGGCTCTCGTCGGCCATGACGGGGATCGGGAGGGCGGCGTTGATCTCGGCCAGCCACTCCACCTCGGCGCCGGGCACGGGCTGCTCGACCAGGTCGATGCCGCCCTCCGCCAGCCGGGGCAGCCAGCGCAGCGAGGTCAGCAGGTCCCAGCGGGCGTTGATGTCGACCCGGACGCTGGCGTCGTCGGCCAGCTCCCGGGCGACCTCGACGACGCGGGCGACGTCGTCGGCCGGCTCCTGCGCGCCCATCTTGAGCTTGAAGCTGGTGTGCAGGCCGGCGTCGAGCTTCCCCCGCGCCTCCTCGACGACCTCGGCCGCCGACTCGGTGCCCAGCGCCCAGGTGACCGGGACCGAGGTCCGGGCGAGCCCGCCGAGCAGGGTGTGCACCGGGACGCCGAGGGAGCGGGCCCAGGCGTCGTGCAGCGCCACCTCGACGGCGGCCTTGGCGAAGAGGTTGGCGTTGACGACGTCGTCCATCGCCTGCTGGATGCCGGCGACGTCGTCGACGCGACGGCCGAGCAGCAGCGGGGCGAGGTAGCGCTCGACGACGACCTGCATGGTCTCCACCGACTCACCGCCCCACCACGGGCCGCCCGGGACGACGCCCTCCCCGACTCCGGTCGCCCCGCCGCGGGTGCGGAGGGTGACGAGCAGGACCGGCTGGGCGTCCATGCCGGTCCGGGCGAACCGGTGCGGGCGCCGAAGGGGGACGTCGAGGACCGTCGTCCGGACGTGGTCGATCGTCAGGTCGTGCATGCGCCGCCGCTCTCCGCTGGTCGATGGGTGGGCCCGCCCGGGCCGTGCGGGGACCGCCCACACGGCCCGGAGGGCGTATCAGGCGGCGGCGGCCTCCCTCTCCGGCTCGAGGACGAAGTCGTAGCTGACCGCCCGCGTGCCGTCGCCCTGGTCCTGCGGGTCGAGGACGAGTTCGGGCTTCACGGCCTCGGCGACGTCGCTGTCGAGCCACTCCCCGCCGGCGAAGTACAGCTGGGTGGTGATGGTGCGGTGCCCGGGGGCGCGGACCAGCAGGTGCAGGTGGGCCGGCCGCCAGGGGTGCCAGCCGGCGGCGGTGATGAGCTTGCCGGTCGGCCCGTCGGTCGGGATCTGGTAGGGCGCGGGCTGGATCGTGCGGATCTCGAACCGGCCCTCGTCGTCGGTGACGACGACGCCGCGCAGGTTGCCGTCGGGGATGTGGGGGGCGAACCCGGAGTAGTAGCCCTGGTGGTCGGCCTGCCAGATGTCGACCTCGGCGCCGGCCAGCGGGGTGCCGTCGACGTCGCGGACCTGGCCGGCGAAGACCAGCGGGGTGCCCTGCTCGTCGTCCCGCATGGGCAGGGTGGCCTTCGCCGGCAGGCGCTTCTGACCGGGCAGGTAGTAGGGGCCGAGGATGCTGCCCTTGGTGCCGGTCTGGGCGCGGGCGGCGACCTCCTCGACGACGTGCTCGACGAAGACGTCGAGGAACAGCGGCCACTCGCCGCCCTCCCCGACCTCGATCATCCAGGCCTTGGCCGCCTGGAACTCCGGATAGGTGACGTCGTGGTCGCGGATGGCCTGGTGGACACCGGCCAGGACGGCGCTGACGACGGTGCTGACCCGCTCGGGGGAGACCTCGGCGGCTCCCGCGTGGTACTGCTCGGTGGTCCGGAACGACGCGGTGGCGTTGGCGCCCGAGCCGGCCGCGGTGGGCGAGTTCTGCGTGGCGGTCATGCGGACGTGCTCCTCGGTGGTCGGGTGCGCCGGTTCCCCGGCGCGGGGTGGACGGGTCAGCGGTTGCGGAAGAACGAGACGTCGTCGTTGCCGATGAGGTCGGGCACGGTCCAGCCGTCGAGGTCGTACTCGGCCAGGCAGGCCTCGGCCAGGCCCTTCATCGCGCCGGTGGTGCCCTGGGCCTCGGCGGCGAACAGCAGCTCGGCCTTGACGTTCTCGTGGTTGCCGGAGTAGTTGCGCTCGTAGAGCTCGTGCCGGCCGCCGAACTCGGTGCCGACGGAGTCCCACAGCGCCTTCATGACCTTGACGCGGTCGACGGCGTCGATGCCGTTGGAGCCCCGGACGTACTTGTCCAGGTAGGGCCGCACCTCGGGGGTCTTGAAGTCCATGGAGTGCGAGTTGAGGTAGATCAGCCCGCTGGCGACGTCGGACTCGATGATCTCCTTGACCCGCGGGTAGCCGTGGATCATGAACATCCGGTAGGTCAGCCCGTAGTCGAGCTTGGGCAGCTTGGTGCCGGCGACCCACTCGTCGGGGTTGTGCACCATCGCGTCGGTCAGCGCCCAGAACACGTTGCGCCAGCCGATGACCTCGCCGACCCGGGTCTGCACGCCGCGGAAGTCCTTGCTGCCGGTGGCCTCCAGGGCCTTCATGAGCAGGCCGGCGATGAAGTCCAGCTTGACCGCCAGGCGGGTGCAGCCGTGCAGGGTGAACCGGGGGAGGAACCCGGAGACCGGGAAGAACCCGTTGGTCTTCTCCGGGTCGCCGTAGAGGAAGACGTTCTCCCACGGCACGAGCACCTTGTCGAAGACGAAGATCGTGTCGTTCTCGTCCATGCGGGACGACAGCGGGTAGTCGAAGGGGCTGCCCATGACCGCGGCCTGCTGGGTGTAGCTGCTCCGGCAGATCAGCTTCACGCCCGGTGCGTCCATCGGCACCGTGCAGATGAGGGAGAACTCCTTCTTCTTGATCGGCAGGCCGTAGTGGGCGATGAAGTTGTAGTTGGTGATCGCCGAGCCGGTGGCCACCACCTTGGCGCCGGAGACGACCAGCCCCGCGTCGGTCTCCTTCTCCACCTTCATGAAGACGTCGCCGACCTCGTCGGGCGGGAGGTTGCGGTCGACCGGCGGGTTGATGATCGCGTGGTTCCAGTACAGGACCTTCTCCTGCGACTCCTTGTACCAGCGCTTCGCGTTCGCCTCGTAGGGCTCGTAGAACGGGCTGTTGGCGCCCAGGGTGCCGAGGAAGGCGGCCTTGTAGTCGGGGGCGCGGCCCATCCAGCCGTAGGACATCCGCGCCCAGGCCGCGATCGCGTCGCGGTCGCGGACCATGTCCTCCACCGAGTGGGGGGCACGGAAGAACGGGTGGGTGAACCCGCCGGAACCGGTGTCGGTCGGCGTGGTGAGGACGTCCCTGTTCGCCGGGTCGTGCAGGGAGTCGTAGAGGCGGGCGGTCATCCGGATCGGGTTGCGGAAGGCCGGGTGCGTCGTCACGTCGCTGACACGCTCGCCGTAGATCCACACCTCCCGGTCGTCGCGGAGGCTCTCGATGTACTCGTCGCCGGTCATCGGCCGCGATGCGGTCGGCTTGTCCGGGTCGGGGGTGCCGTCGGTACCACGGGGGCTGACGACTTCGCGTTCCTGCTCGAGCGTCACGGGGAGACCCTTCTTCGTCGGTGGAGTCGGGTACTGCGTGCGGTGCTGGACAACTGGTGCGCAGGCCCGTCCGGGGCTCGTCTCGGATTGCGAGGGGTGAGCAGGACGGGGTCCTGGCTCAGGACGCCGCGCGGTGCGGGTGCAGCGTGGTGAAGGACGAGCTGGCGTCGAACCAGCCCAGCTCGGGGCAGTCGAGCGAGCCGCTCCAGTGGACGCCGGTGGCCGGCGCGGCCAGCTCGCGGAACCGGCCGCCGAAGAACAGCAGCGGGTCCTCGTCGGTGATGTCGAGGTCGACGACCTCGCCGATCACGATCAGGTGGTCACCGCCGTCGTAGGTGCGCCACGGCCGGCACGACAGCGTGGCGGCGTTGCCGACCAGCACCGGCGCCGTCGGGCCCTCGGCCCACTCCGGTTCCTTCTCCTGGGGGCGGCCGGCGAAGTGCCACGCCGTGTCCAGCTGGTCGCTGGCCAGGACGTTGACCGCGAACGGCGCCCCCTCGAGGTAGCCGCACGCCTTCGAGCGGCGGGTGAGCGTCACCTGGCACAGCGCCGGCTCCAGCGAGACGGCGGTGAAGGCGTTGACGGTCGCGCCGTGCGGCACGCCGTCCTCCTTCGCGCAGGTGACCACGGTGACGCCCGTGGCGAACCGGCCGAAGGCGTTCCGGACCGTGCGTGAGTCGAGCATCCGTGCTCCTCCTCGCGGGGAGTGTGTACGCTGTGCGTACTAGGCGTCCGCAGAGCGTGCAGCGAGTGTGCTCCACGTCACGGACGACCGTCAACCCCCTGCGTGCAGGAAGATGGGGGCGATGACCGGCGAGGGTGGCGACTCCGCGAACGGGGACCGCGACTACGTGCAGAGCCTGGAGCGCGGTTTCGCCGTCCTCCTGGCCTTCGATGCCGACCACCCGGAGCCCACCCTCGCCGAGCTCGCCCAGCTGACCGGTCTCTCCCGCCCGGCGGTGCGGCGGTTCCTCATCACCCTCGAGCGGCTCGGGTACGTGCGCGGCAGCAGCGGCCGGTGGTCCCTCACCCCGCGGGTGCTCAGCATCGGCCAGCACTACACGGCGTCCAACGCGCTGATCGACCTCGCCCAGCCGCACCTGCTCAAGCTCGCCGAGGAGACCCACGAGTCGGCCTCGCTGGCCACCCTGGACGGCGACGAGGTGGTCTACGTCGCCCGCGTGCCGGTGCGGCGGATCATGAGCATCAACGTCTCCGTGGGGACCCGCGTGCCGGCCTACGCCACGTCGATGGGCCGGGTGCTGCTGGCCTGGGCGCCGACGGAGGTCGTGGACTCGGCCCTCAACCGCCGGCCGTTGCGGGCGATCACGCGGAACACGGTGACCGACCCCTCGGCGCTGCGGGCGGAGCTGGCCCGGGTGCGCGAGCAGGGCTGGTCGATCGTCGGCGAGGAGCTGGAGGCCGGGCTGCTGTCGGCCTCCGCGCCGGTCCGCGACCGGTCGGGGCGGGTGGTCGCCGCGCTGGCGTCGTCCACGTCCGCCGGGCGGTCGACCCTCGGGCAGCTGCAGCGGGAGGTGGTCCCGCTCCTGGTCGAGACGGCGAACCGGATCAGCGTCGACCTGAGCGGCCGGTCGTGACCGCGTGGCGCCCCGCGACGTCGTCCGGCTGGGCAAGCGGCTGTCGTACGTGCTGCGGCACGCGCCGTCCAGCGCGGGGCTCGAGCTGGACGCCGCCGGCTGGGTCGACGTCGACGACCTGCTGGCCGCACTGCACCTCACCCGCGGGGAGCTCGAGCACGTCGTCGCCACCGACGACAAGCAGCGGTTCGCCTTCGACGCGACGGGCACCCGGATCCGCGCCAGCCAGGGGCACAGCGTCGCGGTCGACCTCGGCTACGCGGCGCAGCAGCCGCCGGCGGTGCTGTTCCACGGGACGGTCGAGCGGTTCCTGCCGGCGATCCTCGCCGAGGGCCTGCGCCCGGGACGCCGGCACGCGGTCCACCTGAGCCCGGACGCCGGGACCGCGCGCCGGGTGGGTGCCCGCCGTGGCCACCCGGTCCTCCTGCGGGTCGACGCCGGCGGGCTGGCCGCAGCCGGTGCCGCCTTCACCCGCTCGGCCAACGGCGTCTGGCTGGTCGACGCCGTTCCGCCCGCGTACCTCTCGGTCGTCCGGCGCTGACCGCGGTCGGTGGGCGGTCGGTCCCGCGGGCGGTCCGCGTGCGGCGTCCGCCGGTGGAGGTGGAGGTCGATCCGCCGGCGACGCCGAGGGACCCGATCGGCGGGAGCGCACCGGTCACGCGGCAGGACCGGGCCCCGGTGGACGACGGAGGCGCCGGCCGGGGGTCCCCCGACCGGCGCCTCCGGCGTCTGCGTGCTGTCGTCAGGCCTTGACGATCGCGGCCACGGGGCCGCCGCCCGAGGGGCCCTGGTGCACCGCGGCGACCGACACGAACACGGCCGGGTCGCCGGTCACCGACGCCGTCACGCCACCGACGCACGCCTTGATCTGGCGGTGCCAGGAGACGTCGGAGTCGTCGAGCATGGCGTTGCGACGGCCGCGCACCTTGCCGTCGGGGGAGGCCTCGCACTTGAGGAACACGTTGACCAGGCGGTCGCCGAGGTCGGTGTGGTGCGGACGCTCCGGCAGGTCGAGACCGGCGTCGCGGATCGCGGCCCAGATGCCGTCCTGGTCGAGGGCGTCCTTCATCACCGAGTGGCCGACGCGGTAGTCGCCGCCGTGCCCGCGGGCGTTGCCGACGACGACGATCTGCGCCTGGTCCAGCTCCACACCCGAGGAGCAGGAGGCCACCGAGGAGTACAGGGACAGGTCGCGCATGATCTGCTCCTGCGTCGGCATCTCGATCTCGCCGAGCGCCACCGCGATGCCCAGCGCCGTCGTGCCGTTGGAGATGTCCATCGAGCCGTGCGGCTCCTCCAGGATGGTGGTCTGGCCGCGCTCGTGGGCGTCGCGGATCGTGTCGACGGTCAGCAGCGGCGTCTTGGTCTGCACGTAGTGCACGTCGGCCGGGTCGGTGATGCCGGCCTCGGCCATCGCCTGCTTCACGCCGGCGGCGACCTTCTCCACCATCGCGACGCGGCCGATGTCCTCGGGCAGCAGCACCTCGCTCATCGCGAAGCCGACGGTCAGGCGCGGCTCGTCGGTCTTCTCGACGGCGTCCTCCGGCAGCGTGGCGAAGACCGTCGCGTGCGGGCTGATGACACCGTCGGTGCCACCGGACCACACGATCGGGATCTGCTTGACCTCCTCCAGCGACCGGGTGCCCTTCTCCAGCAGCACCTCGCGGAAGGCGCGGTCGGCGATGATCCGGGTGTAGTCGTTGATCCCGCCGTTGCCCTCGGTCTTGCCGATGACGGCGACGACCCGGTCGGCGTCCATGACGCCCTCGTCGATGAGCTTGGCCAGCTCGGAGGCGTCACTGACGTTGTGCAGCGGGACCTTGCGGACCTCGATCGGTGCGGGCACGGCGTTCCTCTCGGTCGGTTCGGACGGCTCAGGCGGTCAGGACGGTGCCGACGGCGTCCCCACGGACGGCGTCGGAGATGTGCTCGAGGCTGGTGATGACGGCGCGGCGGGCCGGCCCGGGGGTGGCCGTGGGGCCGGCGCCCTCGACGAACCGCAGCGCGGCGTCGACCTTGGGGCCCATGCTGCCGCGGGCGAACTGCCCGGCGGCGGCGTGCGCGCGCAGCTCGGCGGCGGTCACCCCCTCCAGCGGCCGGGCGGCGGGCGTGCCGAAGTCGACCATCACGTGGGAGACGTCGGTGGCGATGACGAGGGTGTCGGCGCCCAGCTCGGCGGCCAGCAGCGCGGCGGTGAGGTCCTTGTCGATGACCGCCTCGACGCCGCGCAGCGCGCCACCGTCGCCGCTGTCCACCACCGGGATGCCGCCGCCGCCCGCGCAGGCGACGACGAAGCCGGCACCGGCCAGCGCCGAGATCGCCGGGACGTCGACCACCGAGCGCGGCTCCGGGGAGGCGACGACGCGTCGCCAGCCGCGGGGACCGCGGTCCTCCCAGATCTGGCCGTGCGCGATGAAGGTCTCCGCCTTCTCCCGCGGCAGGAAGCGACCGACCGGCTTCGACGGCTCGCGGAAGTTGGGGTCGTCGCCGTCGACGAGCGTCCGGGTGATCAGGCTGGCGGTGCGCTGCGGGAGCCCGCGCGCGGCCAGGGCGGCGTCCAGCTCGTCGGCCAGCGTGAAACCGATCGTCGCCTGCGTCTGGGCCACGCACCAGTCCAGCGGGACGGGGGGCACCTCGTGCGCGGCGAGCTCGTTCTTGACCAGCAGGTTGCCCACCTGCGGCCCGTTGCCGTGGGTGAGGACGACCTCGACCCCGGTGGCCACGACGGCCGCGACGTGCGCGCACGCGGCGGCGATCGCGGCCTGCTGCGCGCCCGGGGTCGCCGACCCGTCGGGTCCGGTCATCGCGTTGCCGCCGAGGGCGATCACGACGCGGCGGGAAGAGGTCACCCGAGGACCCTAGCGGGAAAGTGCCTTAGCGGTGAAGTACCTGTTTCCGGCTGCGGGACGGTCAGCGGCGCCAGAAGTCGAACGCGTCCCGGCCGGGGCGGAACCCGGCTGCCTCGACGACGTCCACGGCCAGGTCGAAGTACTGGCCGACGGCGGCCGGCTGGTGGGCGTCGCTGCCGAAGCTGACCGCCTCGCCGCCCTCCTCGAAGAACCAGCGCACCTGGTCGACCGACGCCAGCGGGCTGGAGGTGTTGACCTCCAGGGCACGCCCGGTGCCGGCCAGCGCCCGGAACACCGCCCGGTACTCCTCCTCGTAGTCCTTCTCCGCGTACCGGTCGCTGCCGCCCGGCCAGTAGCGCCGCGGGAAGTCGACGTGCGCGAGCACCTGGAAGACGTCGCTGCTCTCCACCATGTCGACGACCTCGGCCAGGTAGCGGCGCATCGTCGAGTCGGGGTCCGGGTAGAGCAGCCGGCCGACGCCGTGGAGCCGCCCGTCCTGGCTCAGCGAGTGCAGGGAGCCGAGCACCCGGTCCACCGGGGCGTCGCCGAGGTGCCGCGCCACGCTGGCGGCGAACAGGTGCGGTTCCCCTGTCTCCACCCCCGACCAGATCCGCAGCTCCGGGAAACGCCCGCGGCACTCCTCCAGCTCGGCGAAGTAGCCCTCGACGTCGATGGGCAGGTGCCGGGAGGCGTGCCGGTCCACCAGGCCCTCCGCGGTGGCGCGGTCGTCCGGCGACCAGGTCGTGAAGTCCAGGTGCTCGGTGAAGGCGATGGCGGGCAGGCCGCGGGCGACCGCGCGCTCGCAGGCGCGCGCCATCGTCGAGGTCCCCGAGGTGTCCCAGGACCACCTGGTGTGCACGTGGTTGTCCGGCGGTCGCATCGCCTGTGGATTGTCCTCCTCCGTCCCCGGCCCGCGCGCGGCGGCCGGTTCCGTCGGCCGCGCTGCCTACTGTCGGGAGCCATGAGCACTGCCGCGCCGCCGTCCGCGCTGACCTCGGAGGCCCTCGAGGTCCTCCGCGAGCTGACCGGCCGCGCCGACGCCGAGTTCCGCGAGGGGCAGGACGCCGCCGTCGCCGCGCTGGTCGAGCGCTCCGAGCGGGCGCTGGTCGTGCAGCGCACCGGATGGGGCAAGTCGGCGGTCTACTTCGTCTCCACCGCCCTGCTGCGCCGCCGCGGCGCCGGCCCCACCCTGCTGGTCAGCCCGCTGCTCGCGCTCATGCGCGACCAGGTGGCCGCGGCGTCTCGCGCGGGCATCCGGGCGGTGGAGATCTCCAGCGCCAACGCCACGGAGTGGGACGACGTCGCCGCCCGCCTCGCCGCCGACGACGTCGACGTCCTGCTGGTCTCCCCGGAGCGGCTCACCAACCCGCGGTTCCGCGAGGAGCAGCTGCCCGGGCTGGTCGCCCGCTGTGGCCTGCTGGTGGTCGACGAGGCCCACTGCGTCTCCGACTGGGGGCACGACTTCCGCCCCGACTACCGCCGCATCCGCGACCTGCTGGGCACCCTGCCCGCGGGGACCCCCGTGCTGGCCACCACCGCGACGGCGAACGAGCGCGTGGTCGCCGACGTCGCCGAGCAGCTGGGCGCCGGCGGTGTCTCGGTGACGACGGTGCGCGGCCCGCTGGCCCGCGACTCCCTGCGCCTGGGCGTGCTGCGGCTGCCGACCGACCGCGCCCGGCTGGCCTGGCTCGCCACCCACCTCGGCGACCTCCCGGGCAGCGGCATCGTCTACACCCTCACCGTCGCCGCGGCCGAGGAGACCGCCGCGCTCCTGCGCGACGCCGGGCACGAGGTCCGCGCCTACACCGGCCGGCTCGACGACGCCGACCGCAAGGACGCCGAGGAGGCCCTGCGCGCCAACGAGGTGAAGGCGCTGGTCGCCACCTCCGCCCTCGGGATGGGCTTCGACAAGCCCGACCTCGGCTTCGTCGTCCACTTGGGCGCCCCCTCCTCGCCGGTGAGCTACTACCAGCAGGTGGGCCGCGCCGGCCGCGCCGTCGAGCACGCCGACGTGCTGCTGCTCCCCGGCCCGGAGGACCTCGCGATCTGGCAGTGGTTCGCCACCTCCTCCATGCCCCGGGAGGACCACGCCGCGGCGGTGCTCGGCGCGATGGCGGACGGGAAGGCGTGGTCGGTCGCACGGCTGGAGACCGTCGCCGACGTCCGCCGGTCACGGCTGGAGCTGCTGCTCAAGGTGCTCGCCGTCGACGGCGCGGTCGAGCGGGTGCAGGGCGGCTGGCGAGCCACCGGGCGGCCCTGGGTCTACGACGCCGACCGCTACGCCCGGGTGACGCGCACCCGGGAGGCCGAGCAGCGGGCGATGATCGCCTACGCCGGGCCCGTGGACGAGGCCCGGTGCCGGATGGCGTTCCTGCAGGAGGCGCTCGACGACCCGACCGCCGCACCGTGCGGACGCTGCGACGTGTGCGCCGGGCCCTGGTACTCGACGGAGGTGCCCGCGGCGGCCGCGGAGGCGGCCTCGGCGGTGCTCGACCGCCCCGGTGTGGAGCTCCCGCCCCGCGCGCAGTGGCCGACCGGGGCCGACCGCCTCGGGGTGTCGGTGAAGGGCAGGATCGCCGCAGGCGAGCAGCTCGACCCCGGCCGGGCCGTCGCCCGGCTCACCGACCTCGGCTGGGGGCAGCGGCTGCGCACCCTGCTGGGTGACGACGGCGTCGGTGGCGTCGTCGACCTGGAGGCACCGGGTCTCGAGGAGGACCCGGACGCCGCCTTCGACGTCCCGGTGCGGCACGCCGTCTCCGACGCCCCGCCGGACGACGAGCTCCTGCGCGCGTGCGCGCGCGTGCTGGGCGCCTGGGACTGGGCCGAACGGCCCGCGGCGGTCGTGGCGGTGCCCTCCCGGCGCCGGCCGCGGTTGGTCTCCGGTCTGGCACAGGGGCTGGCCGGCCTCGGTCGCCTGCCCTACCTCGGTGAGCTCTCCCTGGCCCACGGCGGGCCGACGGGCCATCCCGGCGGCAACAGCGCCTTCCGCCTGGCGGGGGTGTGGCAGCGCATCGTGGTGGGTCCCGAGCTGGCCGAGCGGCTGGCGGCGCTGGGCCCGGCGCCCGTGCTCCTCGTCGACGACCTAGCCGACTCCCGGTGGACGATGACCGTCGCCGGCCGCGAGCTGCGACTGGCCGGCGCGTCGCGGGTCCTGCCGTTCGCCCTGGCCCTCACGGCGTAGGCCGTCGTACACACGTTCGATCCGGCGTAGCCTGCGCCCATGTCGCTCGCGCACCAGCCGTCCATGTGGGACGTCGCCGAGGAGCCGGCCCTGGGCCCGCTGACCGTGGCCCGCCACCACCTGAGCCGGGGCGCCTGGGTGGACCACCTCCCCGGCTGGGTCTCCGGCTCGGACACCGTCCTGGAGGTCCTGCTGGGGGACATCGGGTGGCGGGCCGACCGCCGACAGATGTACGAGCGCGAGGTCGCGGTCCCGCGGCTGCTCCGGTGGTACGGCGGCGACGAGACGTTGCCCCATCCGCTCCTGACCGAGGCGCGGTCGGCGTTGAACGCCCACTACGGGCCCGAGCTCGGTGAACCCTTCGTGAGCGCCGGCATGTGCCTGTACCGGGACGGCCGTGACAGCGTCGCCTGGCACGGCGACCGCATCGGCCGGGGGCGCAGCGCCGACACGATGGTCGCGATCGTCTCCTTCGGGTGTCCGCGGCCGCTGTTGCTGCGACCCGTCGGTGGCGGCGCGAGCCTGCGTCTCCCGCTGGGGCACGGTGACCTGGTCGTCATGGGCGGCTCCTGCCAGCGCACGTGGGAGCACTGCATCCCCAAGACGGCCAAGCCGGTCGGGCCTCGCGTCAGCGTCCAGTTCCGCCCCCGCGGGGTGCTCTGAGCGCTCCCCTCTCTCCGCGCCCGCGAGACCGCGGTCCCCGGGCGGTCTCCCCGCGGCACCGGTCCACCGCCCCGGCGCCCCGGTCCCGACCGCGTGCGGTCGGCCCGCGTCGTGGCCACCCCAGGTCGGGACGGCGACCCCACCGTCCACCTCCGTCCCGGCTCCACGACGGGCAGCTCGGACGCGGCGGGACGGAGGCGCCGCAGTGCATCGTGGTCACCGACACCGACACCGACACCGACACCGACACCGGGATGCGCGCCGGGCGCTCGGGGCCTGCGCCCGCCCCGGGGACGCCGGGCCGGCGGCATCGGGAACAGGGAGCCGACCGACGGCGTTGTCCCCGATGCCTCCGGACGGTGGACCCACCACCCACCCTCGGCGGTGCCGAAGCCCTGACGACAGGGTGGTCGGCCGGGAGGGCGAGCCCCTCCGCGGACCCCCCTGCAGAGGGCCCCGCGGATGGTGTACTGTTCTTCCTGCACCGAGCGAGAACGGACCGGGCCGCCAGCCTGGTCCACCGCCAGCCGAGCCCCCGCGGTTTGACTGCTGCGGAGCGCGGTGTACAGTGGAGACACCGCCTCGAACGAAGGCCGAAAAGGCCGGGGTTCCTGCGCGTCCGCTCCTTGAGAACTCAACAGCGTGCCGAAAGTCAGTGCCAAGTTTTATTTCCCCCGCACTGCACAGGTTTGTGTGGTGAGGGATTCCTTTGGTTGATTGACATCAAGAGTGCTAGC